>NZ_JAHMHG010000001.1 GCF_018913965.1 Mycoplasma sp. CSL7491-lung | reverse complement strand
ATACATTTAGCTGACCATTACTAATAAATTGATAGGTTTAGAAGTTAAGATGTATTTAAGACATTTTAATGAATTATTAATTACTATTCAGTTTTCAAAGAATAAGCCCAGAAGGGCATTTTTTTATTCTATTAAATTCAAAAATATAATTTATAATTTAATAGCGTAAAATAGGAGAAATAAAAAAAGAATGGCATATATTTTATTTACTTTATTTAGTATATTATTGATATTTTTAATTATAGTTACTATTTTTTTTATAAAATCAATTTATATTGAAGTAAGTTCAAAAAGAAATCGAAAAATAACAGATGAGATTAGCAGATCTATGTATGAAAATGAAACGAATTTAACTAGATTAAAACTATTATCAAAAAATAACAATACATATGAAAAAATGTATAGTGAATTAAATGTTTATTATAATACTTTAACTAAATATTCAAGTATTTTGAGAGTTAATTTAGAAAGTTCAAATAATTATATTAGGGATAGGAAAACCAAAGAATTATTTAAAGTAAATATTACGCTTAAAAAAAATTTAAAAAAATTTAAAATTAATCAATTAAAGGCTAAGAATATAACTACTGATTTTCAAAAAACATACGAAAATATTGATGAATCTGTATCAAGAATAATTCAAGTTTGTGAATATTTGATAAAACGATTAGAATCTTTTGCTAATTTAGAATTTAAAACTGTTAATTATATTTTTAAAGAAGTTTTAAATCTTAAACGTGAAACAAAAGCTATACTTGATAAAAAAACCAATTCTAATATAAATGATTTGTTTACAATTGCAAGCGAAAAAGAAAAACATCTTTTAGAATTATTTAAATTAGAAAATAATCATTTAGCTATAGAATATATGCTTTTTGGTCCGTTATTAACTTTTATAAAATCACAAAATGTATTTAGTAGTGAACAAAATAAAGTTATTGAAAAACATCTTAGGGAAATAAAAGAAATTTGAGTTGATAATAATTTTAATACCAAACTATTAATAGAAAAAATAAGAAGTTTATATTTTTATTTGAGTAATGTGTTTTTAGAATTTAAATTTAAATCCATCATTGACAATTTTAAAAAGAAAAATAATGAATCTATAATTAACTATATTTTTAATTTAATAGAGTCTAAAAGCAGGGAAATTTCCAAATTAAATCTTGAGTCTAAAAAAAGAATTAAAGATGAATTAAGTTTTTATTATGAAAAATTAAAAATATTCACAAAAGAAATAGATAATAGTTATTATTTATCTAGTTTAGAAGATTTAATAAATTTATTTAAAGAATTAGAAAGAAATGTTTATTTAATTTTGTTAGAAAATAAAAAAAATAGTACATGCGATATTAGGGACGAATTAAGTAACATAGAAAATTTATATTATATTGTGATTCAACATAAGTTTTTGCCTAAAAACAATAATACATTAGCAATTACAGATAACTTAGAAAATTTATATAAAAATATTCAAGTACAAACAGACAAAAATAAATTGAATGACTGAATAATTAATATTGAAAAGTTAATTATTTTTATTGGTGAAAACATTGAATATAAACAAATGTACGAGAAAATAATAGAATATGTTATTGATAATAAAAAATATAATGATAAAATTCAAGTATTAAAAAGTTTTTTGTTAAGTGCAGAAAATAACATTAAAAATTCAGACTATAAAGCCGCTTATAAAATAATGAAAAAATTCATTTTAACACAATAAAAAAAGGGGAGAAAAATGTATAAAAAAATTTTAATTAGATATGGAGAATTAGTTTTAAAAAAGAAAAATAGAAAGACGTTTATAAATCAATTATCAAATAATATTATACATATAGTTGGTCAAAAACCTAAAGTTGAGTTTGATAGAATGTATTTAGATTATAGTGAATTAGCCTTAAAAAGATTGCAATTTGTATTCGGGATAAGTTCTTACTCTCCAGTTATAGTTACCGAAAATAATATTGATAATTTTAAAGACGAAATTTTAAAATTGGTTAAAAAAGATTCTAAAACTTTTAAAATTGAAGCAAGACGTAATTTTAAGGGTTTTGAATTTAATTCATCTAATATAAATAATATTTTAGGTACTCATGTTCTAAAAAATACAAGTTTAAAAGTAGACGTTCACAATCCAGATCAAATTTTTTATGTTGAAGTCAGAAAAGAACAAACATATATTTTTTCTAACTATATCGAAGCTTTAGGGGGATTACCAGTAGGAGTGTCAGGAAAAGTGTTACACTTAATTTCAGGTGGATTTGATTCTCCTGTAGCTGCTTTTGAATTAATGAAAAGAGGTTTAAAAGTAGATTTTTTAACTTTTATGACACCACCACAAACTGATCAAAGAACAATCGACAAGATAAATACTTTAGTTAAAACTTTATCAAATTATCAAGTGACCTCCAATTTATTAATTGCTGATTATTCGTTTTTAATGAATTATATTTCTTTTGTTTCTAATGAATCTTATAAAATAACTTTAATGCGTCGTAGCTTCTATCGTATTGCTGAGCAAATTGCTAAAAAATATAATATTTTAGCAATTTCAAATGGAGATAATTTAGGACAAGTAGCATCTCAAACTTTAGAATCAATGTATACAATTGGTAGCGAGAGTTCTTTACCGATTTTGAGACCATTATTAACATTTGATAAGAACGAAATTATTAAAATTGCCAGGTTGATAAAAACACATGATATTTCAATAATAAAAGCTAATGAGACATGTGAGTTGTTTGCTCCTAAGGAACCAGTTACTAAACCTAAAATAGGAGTAGCTTTAAAATTAGAACAAGAACTTAGTCAAATTCCTGCTTTAGAATCAGAATTATTAGAATCTAAAATTGAACATATTAAAATTTCTATTAATTTAAATAAACCAAGCTAGCACTTGGTTTATTTAAATTTTTTCTCTCAAGTGGGTTAAAGGAGGAAAAATAAAAAAAACTGATCTTACATTTTCTGAATATTTTAAAAATTGAATTATTGTGTATAAGAAAGGTTCAATAACTAATATAAGTTACAGAAAATATGAACTAACATTAAAGTGAGTTAATAGAATTTCGCCAAATTTAAAAATGGAAGATTTAAATAGATTAGAATATCAAAAAATACTAAATGAATACGCTTTATATCATGAAAGACAAACAACCATGGATTTTCATCATCACTTAAAAGCGTGTTTGTTAGATGCTTTTGACGAAGGTTATCTAAGTAATGACCCAACACGAAAAGCAGTAATTAAAGGTATTCCGGAGAGAAAAAAGAAAATAAAATTTTTAAGTCAATTTGAATTACAATCTTTAATAAAAAAACTAAAAATACAAGGTTCTATTAACTATGATTGATTAATTTTACTTATTGCAAAAACAGGGTTAAGGTTTTCAGAAGCTTTAGCATTAACTCCAGCTGATTTTGATTTAAATAAACAATTATTAAACATAAATAAAACTTGAAATTATAAAGAATCTAAAGGCTTTGCACCAACTAAAAATAAAAGTTCTATTCGTAAAATTCAATTAGATTGATTGACGACTTCACAATTTGCTTTTATGATTAAAAATCTGCCAAGTGATAAACCTATTTTTATTAAAAAAAGTGGAAAAATATTTAATTCAACAATAAATAATATTTTAGAGCGACGTTGTAAAAGTGCTGATGTACCAGTAATTACGGTTCATGGACTTAGACACACTCACGCTTCTATATTATTATATGCTGGAGTTTCGGTAGCCTCAGTAGCAAAACGATTGGGTCATGCTAGTATGAATACAACTGAAAGAGTTTACTTACATGTTATTAGTGAATTAGAAAATAAAGATATTGATTTAGTTATGAGATCAATATCTAATCTTTATTAATTTTTTTAAAACCCACTAAAAAAGTAACGTTAAGTTACTTTTTTATAATTGTTTCTAAAAAACTTTTAATACATTTTTTAGAGTTAATACCTGAAATTTTATATTTATTACCACCTCTAACGTCTTTTTTAAAGTTAAGTTCGCAAAAACTATAATATTCATTTAATATATCACTATCATCCTTTAAATTTTCATTTATCGCATTATAAATATCATTTAATTTTAAAAGTTTGTTACCGTCATCGGCATTATTATAATCGCTTATTAAACTTGCTATTTGTTCAATACTTAACCCAGTAGCCCTAGAAAATGAATTATATTTTTCGTTTATTTCGCTTTGAGCTCTTTCATTAAGTTTTTGTGAAACAACATTTTGAAGTTCGTATGTATTTTTAAAACTATATACATCTATATTTGATTTTATATAATCTTGGTCGTTATAATTATATTTAGATAAAAAATAATCAATATCTTCGATTTTATTTTTTTCATCATTCTCATTTTTTGATATTTTTTGCTCCAGAAGTTCGTAATCATATGTTTCGTCCGGTTTTTCTGAGAAAAATGATTCACTAGGACTTTCTAAAAAATAATCATTAGTTACATTATAAATATCATAATAATCATAATCATTAGATGTGTCAGTTATTTTAAGGATATCTCTAATTTCTTTTGCTCTACTTCTTATCGTGTCAATTCTTCTTAAAATTTTACTTGTGTCATCCAAATTAAAAATATTTTTAATATCGTTAATAATTTTGTTTTTATCTTCAATATCAAGATTACTAAATTTAATTCATGTTTTTAATAATATATCAGCATAATTTTTGAAGTTTTTAGCTTCCTTTATTATTTGAGTTTCTTTTTTTGTTTGCATATATTCTTGAATAGCTTCATTTAATCGTGTTGGAATTCTGTTATAATCATTTTTAAAGCCGATTTTTTTACTAATTTCATTTATTTTAATAAAGTTTATTTCTATTTGCTCTTTTATTATATTAGGTTTTAACTCTAAAAATCATATATTACTCTCATCGCCGCTATTTTGATTTGCATACTTTTTAAAAGCTTTTTCTAAAAGAAATTTCATATTTGCACCTTGTCGGAAAAATCTTATTTTACCATACTCTTTAGGTCTTCATATTTCTTTTTCTTTTTGGGTTTGTAATAAAACTCTATTAGTTCTAGAGATTGCTTGTATAAGTAAGTAGTCTTGGTTTATGTTTTTGTCAAAATAAATTGTGTCTATGTATTTTGAATCATAACCGGTCAATAATTGATCAACAACAATTAATAAATCTAATTTTTTAGAATAATCATCTTTAGATCTTACTTGATAATTTATACCTTCTTGTTTCAATCTTTTTAAAATATCTTCTTTATACTTGTCTTTTATTTGGTCTATTTTAAAATTTGTATTGAACATTTTATTATAATTTTTCAATAATTTATCGTAAAATTCGCTTCTTTCAATAACACCTTTTTCTGTGTTGGGTTCACTAAAATCAAATAGTAAAGTAAAGTTAATTTTACATTTAAATTCTTTTAGTTTTTCTTCGAATATATTATAGTATTCTATAGCATCATCTTTACTTTCTACTGCAAAAAGCGAACTATATAAACCACCATGATTTTGTTTATTTTGTATTGTTTTTTTAATTAATTCTTCTACTATTCAATTTTTATAAGCTTTATTGTTATAAAAATTATTTTCATATAATTCTTTTTCTATTTTTAATGATTTTTCCATATTATGATTATTAGTATTAATTAATATATCATATTCATCTGCATCTACATCATTATAATTTTTAAATTTAATGTTATATTTATCTTCTATTATTTTTTTGCTTTTTTCAATTTCTTCAAGGTCATCTAACCCTGATTCGTTTTTCTCGATTAATTGTTTGTATTCATGATAAAGTGATTGTAAATCATATTCTTTGGTTTTATTTTTTTGTATATCTAGAATATTAGATGTATTTGTAAAGAGTTTGACTAGATATTTAGGATAATCAACAAATATTCTAAATGGTAAAACTTTCTTATCTTTTATTCCATCCTTAATTGTATAACTATGTATTAAACTACCAAAAATATCGTTAGTAGTTTGTTTTTCAAAATTATTGTTAACGTCATCATTAATTATGGGTGTACCAGTAAATCCGATAAATTTAGAGTTTGGAAACATTTCTTTGAAACTTTCAAACTGTATACCATCAGTAGATCTATGTGCCTCATCAAATATAAAAATGAAATCTTTACTTTTTGCTTTATTACTTTCTATTACCGAGTCTTTTTCGCTTTCGTACATCTTTTTAATTTTTTGTATTGTGGTTATTATTATTTTTTGATTATTAATAAACTGATAAGAGTTGAAATCGTTTTTACCTTTTACTTCTCTTTTTAGTTTATTAGTATTTTTTGTTGATACTATTTCGATATCTAATGAATTATTTGAAAATTTTTTGTATTCATCGTTAGTTTGGCTAGATAATGCTATTCTATCGACAACCATGAAAATTTTTTTGTTATTATACTTTTGTTTTAAAAGTTGAGCTAATTTGAAACTTGTTAGTGTTTTACCAGAACCTGTTGCATGTCAAACGTAACCTATTTTATTTTCGCCATCATTATTTCGGTATGATTTATCCATTCTTTCTAAAATATTATGAATTGCGTGGTATTGGTAACTTCTGAGTAAGAATAGTTTGTCATTTTCTAAGTTTTCAACTGTATATTTAGATACCATATCATGTATGGTTGGGATGTTAAAAAAATATTTAACTACTTCATGCCACTTATGAACTGGTTTATTTTCTTTATCCTTAGAATTTCAGGTTGTAAAATATAATCAATCATTAATAAAATTATCTGGAATATTTTTTTCATCAGTTTGGTTTGGGGTATAAAACATTTTATTTTCCGACATAACAGAAAGTATTTGAACAAAATTAAGCATTGTCATTTTTTTCTTTATTGAATTAAAATTAGATATACGTTTTTTGTAATTTTTGATTTGTTGGACTGCGTCTTTTATATTAGAACTTCTTAGTTTTAATTCAATTAGTAAAACTGGAATTCCGTTAATTAATAACATTATATCCGGTATTATTCCGTCAATATCTTCAAACTTAATTTGTCTTGCAATTTGATAAATTGGATCTTTAGTATTTAAGAAATTTCCTACACTATCATTATTTCCTATTATTTTTTGATTATTACCACCATTTTTAAATAAAACTAAAGAATATTTTTTATTATTTCCTTCATCTTTAAAATAATCAATTGGAGGCAATGAACCGTATTTTAATATTCCATTTGTTATTTCTGTTAATTTCTTATCATGTAATTCTTCTAGAATTCTATCAATGTGATTAATTGTTAAATTATATCCATTTAAGTAATTTTTATTTATACTATTAAGAATATTACACCAGTTTTGTTTTAAATCTTGTTCGGTTTTATTGTAAATTGTCTTAGTATATTGGTTAGAAGTTTGATTTAATGATTCTGTATTTTTGTCTACCCTATAATTGTATTCAAGCTGTTTTATTATTGCCTCTTCTAATTCTTTTTCTGAATTAAATCCAATTATATTCAAATTGTCATTGTCATTCATTTTTTCCTCATCTTTCTAAATTGTAGGTGATGTTCATATGAAAAAAAATCTTTCAAAAATGGTCCCTTTTTTCATTAATTCATGATTATTTTGTATATCTGTCGAATTTTTTTTATATTCGTTAAAAATATAAATAATGCTTTTTACAGATGGTCCTGAAATTATATCCATTGTTTCATATTGTGAAAACATGCTTCTTGCATCTAAATTACTTGTGCCTACTCATGCTATTTCGTCGTCGATAACCCCTGATTTTGAGTGTAAAAAGTGATCGTTATATATTTTAACTTTCATACCCAATTCCACTAATTGTTTAATCTGTCATAAACCAACCTTATAAACAAGTTTTTTATCTGGTAATCCAGGAAAAAAAATGGTAACATCAATGTTGTTTTTAAGTGCTAAAACAATTTCTTTAAACATTGCTTCTGTTATTGAAAAATATGGTGTAGCAATCTTAATAGATTTTTTGGCCTGACTAAAAAGTTTTATCCAAACTCTTTCTGCATTAGAATAGTCACATGATGGAGAATCAAAAATTAAAATAGATTCATTTTGTCCTTTTTGTTCCTTGTTAAATTTATGTATATAATTATTAATATCTAATTTTTCTCTTGTCACTATTTCTCAAAATTTAATAAAATGAATGTTGTAAGCGTTAACGTATTCTCCGGTTATTTTGTAATTTAAGTCAATTCAATGCCCGTATTTTGGAGATAATGATGCATATTCATCTGATATATTATTTCCTCCAGAAAAAACTTTTTTAGAATCTATTATTATGAATTTTTGATGATTTCTATAAAAAGACTTGTGAGTTATGAAAGGGTAATATATTTTTGCTATAAAATGTACTTTAACGCCAACTTTATTGAGTTTTTTTAATTCTTTCTTTAACTTTGGAAAAGCGCCAAAATCATCAATTAATCACTTAATTTCTAACCCTTCTTTCGCTTTTGATTTAATTAAATCTATAAATTCTCTTGAAATTTCACTTTTTTTAATTATATAAGTAATTATTAAAATGCTTTTTTTTGCGTTTTTTATATTTTTTTCTAAAGAATCATAAAATCTATAACCTTCTTCATAAAATTTATAATCAGCATTAAAAAGGGTATTATCGGTTATATTTTTTAATTGATTTAAGACGGAGTTATTACTTTTAATTTTATCTATTTGATCTATTTTATTTAAGTTATAACTATCTTCTTCAATTACTTTTAATTCGTTTTTATTTGGTTTGATTTTTCCTAAAGTAAAAAATATAGCTACACTAAAAATAGGTAATATTATCATTAAAAATAGTCATGAGAGCTTAATTTGAGAATTTCTTTTTTGAAATGCTATAACAAGTACCATTACTACATTTAATAAATAGTTTGTTCAAATGAATAAATGAACATAATTTGAGTTTATGTTATAAATTAAGAAAGAAATACCAACAAAAAAACAGCTTATGAAAATAAATTGAGCAAATATTATTAATAATCTATATAAATTTAACTTTCATATCATATTTATATTATATAAAAAAATAAACTATTAATTAGTTTATTGGTATAGTTTATTTCTTATATCCTTTTCCATCACGAATTCTACCGTTTTCTCCATGAATGTAATATGTTCCATTGTATTTTTTAGCTAGGTCTCTAGCGTATGGTATAGCTTCTTTTTGGGTATCGAAAGTTATAGTTGCTTTTTCAGCGCCTTCTCTATATACTCTTCATTTACCCTTTTCTCTATCTAATGTAATGTGTCAAACTGGTTTTAATTCTTTTTTTGCTGTTTCGCTTGTTTTTGTTTCTTTAGCCATTTTTATTTATCTAACTCCTCTATTCTTTCGATGTGTCTTCCACCTTCAAAATCTGTTTTTAAATATTCATCAATCATTTTAATTGCATCTTCAGTTTTTAGTTGTCTACCACCAAACACTAGAACATTTGCATTATTATGTTGTTTTGCTAAGTGAGCATCTTCAACTGAAGTAATTCTAGCAGCTCTTATATGTTTATGTCTGTTTAAAGCATATGAAATTCCGAGTCCTGTACCACATACTCCAATTCCAAAATCAGGTTTACGAGAGTTAATATATTCAGCTAATTCATTTCCTTGAGTTGCGTAACTAACTTTATTAACTCCGTTGTCCGGACCTAGATCTACTGTATCATAACCCAAAGATCTAACATATTTTTTAAGTTCTTCTTTAAGTTCGAAACCTGCATGATCAGAAGCTAAGGCTACTACTTTTTTACTCATATTTGCTCCTTTTATATTTTAAATCAATTAATCTTTTTAATTATACTAAATTAATCTTTTAAATTATTAATAAATTATTTTATTTTTTTCCATTTTTAAATAAAATAAGTTAGAAATGAAAATTAGAGTTGAAAAATTTTTATCAGAAAATACAAGTTATTCTAGAAGAGAAATAAAGAAATTTATATCAAATAGAAGAATAAAAGTTAATGACATAGTAATAAAAAAATCAGAGCAAATTCATTTTGATGATGTTGTTAAAATTGATAATCACATTATAAAAAAACAAGAACAATTTATTTATTTACTTTTAAATAAATCTTCAGGATATGTGTGTGCAAACATAGATAAAATAAATAAAACTGTATTTGATTTAATAGATTCTAGATATTTAAGTTACAAAGGAATTCATACGGTTGGTAGGTTAGACAAAGATACCGAAGGTCTTTTGTTAATTACAAATGACGGGGAATTAACTCACGAACTTTTAGCGCCTAAAAAACACGTTATAAAAAAATATTTTGTAAGATTGAACGGCAACCTAGATAATAGTCTAATAAAAATATTTGAAAAAGGATTTGATATAGGCGAAAAAAATATTACTAAACCTTCTACATTAGAAATTTTAAATAATAATGAGTGTTTTTTATCTATAAACGAAGGTAAATTTCATCAAGTAAAGAGGATGTTTTTGAAGTTTGGTTTAGAAGTTATTTATTTAAAAAGAGTTAAATTTGCTAATTTAAATTTACCAAAAGATCTAAAAAAAGGTGAATATATAGAAATAAAAAGAGATCAAATAATATAAATGATTATTTAATATAATATAATTTAAATATAATAACATATTTAATAAAGGAGTTTTATGAAAATAGTTGAAGATTATATGAATTTTAATTCTTATAAGTCTATAACAGATCAAACAGTTTATCCTATTTTTAAAAGCGCAATTGAAGAAGCGTTTTCGGACGAATCATCAATAAATAAAATGAGAAAAAACAGAAAAATATCAATAATACTTTTCATACTTTCTACATTTTCGTTTTTACTTGGTGTTTTGTTGCTTTTTGTAATTGGTTTTCAAAATGGAAAAAGTACTAATTTTATTGTCTTTTTAGTTTTTCTAATCTTAAGTTTTATATTAATGTTTGTTGGCATTGTTATATTTTGAAAATATAAAAAAACCTTAAACATGATAATCTCTAAAATAAGGAATTCAATTGACGTTGAAAAAATATACAATAAATCATTCAAAAAGGTAAATAATGGAATTAATTATTTATCTACAAAGGCAAATGTAGAATTTTTTTTAGATACCAAACAATTTAGTAAAAAGGAAATATTAGATAGTTCGCTTGATAGTGAAGAAATTATTACTTTTAATTTTGGTGTTCCAAATGATGCTAGAATTGTTAAAAAGTCTAAACAAAAATATTTATTAATTGATAATAGATATCCTGCATCATTTATGAATGTTCTTTATCTTCAAATAGTTAGAAATTCAAAAGGTCAAGTAGTTTCAAGAAGATATTTCGAAAGAGGCGTTTTAAAAATTGATACAAGAAACTTGGGCGATAGAGGTTTCGAATTTACTTTATTTAAAAGGGGATTGTTTAGTAAGAAACCAATAAAATTAGAAAATAAAGAATTTAACAAGAAAATAAGGTTAGTAGCAGATGATGAACTAAAAGCTAGACAAATGTATACACCACTTTCAATGGAGTTATCAGTTAAAAGGGTGGAGGATGTCCATGGTTCTATAGTTAATTCTATGTATGTAACTTCAACAGGTGATTCAATTTATTTTGAGTACTCTGTACCTATGAATTTTATGGAGTTAGATATTATTCCATCTATAAATAAAAATAAAATTTTAAATTCAATGTATAATGACTTTTTATATGATACATATACTTTATATTGAATATTATCGATAATTTATATACCAATTTATTTAGACAAATAAAACAAAAATCCAAATATAGTTTGGATTTTTTAAATAAAAAAACCTTCTTAAGAAGGCTTATTTGACACAAGGAAATTAAATTTCTCTCGATGTCGGCTCAAAGGTATTATACTATATTAATAAATTATTTTTAGAATTTTTGAAGAAAATCTTTATATTCTGCCAAAACGTCTAGTAGATCGTAAACACGAGTTTCTTTTTGTTGAATTTCTTGATAAACTTGTTCACTTGTATTTTGTTGCAATATTATTTCTTCTTGTTCTTGAACTAAGTTCTCTTCTTTTGTGTCTACTTCTTTTTCTTGGTAACCAACTCTAGTTTGTTCGATGACTTCATGTTTTTTATCTTCTAGTAATTGGTTAGCTATTTTGTTTGCTATTCCTTCATCTTCACAACGAACTCCGCCAACTGGCTCATATACTTTCTCTTCGCGTGTTTCCATTGTGTTTGAAGCACTAGCTTCACGACATGCTCTTTTGTTGCATTCTCTATTCATGATTTCTCCTTAAAAATGTTTTAATATAAATTAATTTTACTCTTTTTACTGATATTTTTTTAATAATTTTAATATTTGATCTACTTTATTTGTTTTTTCTCATGGTAAATCCAAATCATCTCTACCAAAATGTCCGAAATAAGAAGTTTTAGCATAAATTGGATGTCTTAAATTTAGAGATTCTATTATTCCTTTAGGGCTTAAATCAAACGATTCCATAATTATTTTTTCAATAATTTCTTTTTTAACTGTTTCTGTTCCAAAAGTTTCTACCATTACTGAAACAGGTTGAGATACACCGATCGAATATGCTATTTGTAATTCGATTTTTTTGGCTAATTTAGCCGCAACTATATTTTTAGCGATTCAACGAGCTGCATAAGCTGCGCTACGATCAACTTTTGTTGCATCTTTACCACTGAAGGCTCCGCCACCATGTCTTGATGCTCCTCCATAAGTATCTACAATAATTTTTCTACCAGTTGAACCAGTATCACCAATTGGACCACCTATAACAAATTTACCAGTAGGGTTGATTAAAATTTTCTCAGGTAATTCAAGTTTATACTCTTCTAAAACAGGTTTGATAATATTATTTTTTATAAAATCTTTAAATTCATTTTCAACAAAATTAGCTGAGTGTTGTATGCTAATTAATATAGTATCAACTGTTGTTTTTTTAGGATCAGTATAATCTAGCGTAACTTGAGATTTCATATCAGCTCTAGCTCATTTAAAATCACCACTTACTCTTAATTCTTCAGCTCTTTTTACTAATTTGTGTGCAAGAGTTATTGCTAAAGGCATAAATTCTTTAGTTTCATCAGTAGCAAAACCGAACATAATACCTTGGTCTCCCGCTCCGATTTCATCATTTGATAATTCTACACCTTGCGATATATCCGGACTTTGTTTTTTTATGTCAGTTATAAAGCTTGTCTCGCTTGTATAATAATCAAATGTTTTTAAAATATTTTTAGCAATTTCAATAACATCTACTTCTGCTTGTGAATTAACTTCACCAGCAATAAAAATATTGTGACCACTTGCCATAGTTTCGATTGCTACTTTAGCTTTAGGGTCCCGCATTAAATATGCGTCTAAAATTGAATCTGAAATTTGATCACATACTTTATCAGGATGACCACGTCCAACAGATTCACTTGTAAATAGTTTTCTCATTTTTTTTACTTCCTTTTTATATATTATTTAGAAGCATTAGGAATTGTCGCATGTTAAGTTAATTATGAATTAACTTCTGACTGACCACCTTGCTATAATTGTAGGTTGGTAATGGTTTATATCACAGTCTGAACCATTCTCTATATGCTTACGTTAAAGTTCATATATTATAACATAAATAATATTAATTAGAAATTTTAATGTTATAATTATATTATTACGAGGGGGTTTAGTATAATGGTAGTGCTATGGTCTCCAAAACCAAAAGTAAGGGTTCGATTCCTTTAACCCCTGCCAAAAATGTAATTTGTATCAAACTTATTTATATAGTTTGATTTTTTTATATAAAAAAATCAAGTAACAAATACTTGATTTTTGCTATTATCTAAGCTTCCTTAGAGATTTTAATTAACATTGAAAATGTTTTTGGTTCGTTAATAGCTAATTCTGAAAGCATTTTACGGTTAATTGTAACGTTTGCTCTTTTTAAACCGTTAATAAATCTTGAATAACTTAAACCTTCAGCTCTTGTAGCTGCATTAATACGAGCTATTCATAATTTACGGAAATTTCTTTTAACTTGTTTACGATCTCTAAATGCGTATGTTCATGATTTAACAACTGCTTGTTTAGCAACTTTGTAACCGATTGATTTGTGTCCAAAGTATCCTTTAGCTAATTTTAATCATTTTTTACGTCTTGCTCTTGTAACTGTACCACCTTTAACTCTTGCCATAATATATTTCCTTTCTAATTTATGTAACTAAATAAATTTTTACAAAATAAATTAACAAGATTAAAACATTGCTTTAAATCTTTTTAAGTCACTTTTTGACATAAGTGTAGCTTTACGAGATTGACGCTTTTGTTTTGTGGTTTTATTTTGTGCTAAGTGTGAACGGTATGCTTGTTCTCTAAGAACTTTACCTGTTCCTGTAACTTTAATACGCTTTTTTAAAGCGCTTTTAGTTTTCATTTTTGGCATTTTATTCTCCTTCTTTAGAATCGCTATTTGATGAATTTTCATCAGAAACTTGATTCTTTTCTTTTAAATATTTAGCGATTTTAGTTTTATTTGGTTGGAGATTCATATCTAAAAATCTTTCATTCACTAATTTTGGCTCGGTTGTTTTATCTGCAATCGCCTCAACCTTTGAATAAAATCTATCTAAAACATTTATACCAAGATCTTTACGCCCTAATTCACGACCTCTTAATTTAACAGAAACTTTAATTCTATCACCTTTAAGTAAAAATTCTGTTGCCTTTTTACTTTTTGTTAATAAGTCGTTTTCTCCAATCATAGGAGTCAAACGAATCTCACGATTTTGTATATTGGTCTGTTTTTCTTTAAGCTCTTTTTGTTTTTTCTTTCGATCGTATTTAAATTTACCGTAGTCTAAAATACGAGCAATTGGTTTAGGTTCAACGCTAATTAAAACTAAATCCATTTTTTGGTTTTTAGCTCTTTCAATAGCTTCAGAAGTTGACATAACACCAACTTTGTTACCTTCACTATCAATTAAGAAAACTCTAGAATATGGAATGTCTCTGTTTACATAGTGGTTAGATTTTGGTTTTTTTCTTTTGTCTTGAATAATAATAATTCTCCTTAAAATAATAAGTAAAAAAGTTTCATTCGCTCTCGCCAAAAATGTATCAAATAGATACATTTAATTGTAGCAAAACCCAAGGATATAGTCCATCAGGTGAGAAGTGATTCTACTTTCTGCAATTAAATTTTTATATTGCTTATTTATTTTATCATATTATATAAAAAATAAAATTCTAATTTTAATTATTTAAATAGAATTAAGGTATTTTTAATTTTCATTTTTTAATCTTCAAATATCTTTTGTTCCGTCGATTAAACCAGATTTTACATTATCTATTTCAAATGAGTTTAAAAGCATTGGTAATAAATCCAAATGATATGAAATTAAAGCTTTTTTGTATGTGTCGTTTTCTTCAACTTTTAATTTTTTAAATTTTTCTATTAAATTTTTTATTTTTTCTTTTAAAAATTTTATATCATTTGATTTTTTATATTCTTCGCACTCTTTTAAAATTTCTTCATCAATTGGTTTTTCTTCTGGTTGGACTTGATCATTCTCTTGAATTTCATCTTTATTTTCTTTTTTTATATTTCGATGATCTTCAATCTCTTGTTTTTGTTTGCTTTGAGAATCGAGTTTTTTGTCTTGAACTTTATTTTGCTCTGAAGAATTGTTTTTTAATATATTATTTTGATTTTTATTTTCTTCAGTTGATTTAGATTGTATATTTTCATTATTATTTTGCATTGGATTAGTCTTAATTGTTTTACTATCTTTATTATTTGTATTATTTCTATCTAATGCGCTATTTTGATTATCTATAGTTTTATCGTTATTTTGTTTTGTATTTTTTTTATCATTTTTTTCTATTTTGATATCTTTTTCAAGAATTTCTTCTGTACTTTTTTTGATATTTTTATTAATTGTTTCTTCATTTTTATTTGTTTTGTTAGTTTCTGATAGATTATGATTTATGTCGCTTTGATTATTTGATATTTTATTTTTTTCTTTATTCGAGTTATTTTCTTCTTTTTTTTCGTTTTGATTTGAACACGAAATGACGCTAATTAAAGAATATGATGAAAATATAGTTGAACCTATAAAAATAAAATATTTTTTAACTTTATTCATTTACTTTCTCCTTGTTTATTTTTATTTTTGAAAATTATATTAAAAAAAAGGAAGGTCGTAAATTTAAAAAATAATACTTTAAAGTATAAAAAACAAAAAATAAAAGTTTTTAATCAAGTAAAATGCATTTTTTTGTTTTTTAATAAAGATTTTCATTACTAATAAAAAATTAGATCATAAAAATTATTTATTTTTTATGATCTAATACTATATTATTTAATTTTCTTAATCAATGATTTAAACCGCTTTTAGTTATTACTATATTATGCTCTTGCTCCAATTTTTTAACCATTTCATTCATTGAAATTCATGAGTTTTCTAATTTGATTCTAAAGAAAACTAATTGGTCATCATTAAACATATTTATCAAGTTATTTTCGAAGATATAGTTGATATTCTCTATGTGTTTTATGGAGCTATTAGCAATTTTTTGAAGGTTAGAAATATCTATATTATTTATTCTGTTTGAAACATTTTCAATATCTCTGGTTATTTTTAAATTTTGTAATTCAAATCATGATTTTTTTGCACCTATAGCAGATAAAAAATCTAATAATTCATCAATTTTTTTAGTGTAGGCTAAAAATCTATTTCTACGTTTTAATACTTGAAAATTAAAATCATATTTATTTAATTTTTTAATGATCATTTCGGTATTTTGAATAGAATGAGTTGAAATTTCTAAATGATAAGAAGTTGAATTTTTATCAGAAATGCTCCCGCCACCGCAAAAAACACCAGCAAAAAAACTTGTTAACTTTTCTTCTCAATTTTTATCGATTATTTTTTTGTATTCTTGGTTAGAAATATAGATTTTATTTTTTAATATTTTGTAAACGCTAATTTTTAATTTATTTAACCTTGATATAACTTTATTTAAAATATAGTTATTTTTTATTGTTATGATTTGAAAATCATCTTTTTCTATTGCGTTAGAAAAATACAAACCATATAAAAATGATTTTATTTCTTTTGTTTTAGTTATGTTGTTTATTATTTCCTTTTTTATTGTTCAGGAAAATGAGCTTCTATATTTTTCCATTGTGTTTTTATTTTATAATATTTAGTTTTTTTAAAAAGAAAAATAAATTTAATTTAAAGTAAATTAATAAATAATGACAAAATATTGTTTTTTAATGTAAAATTAAATTGTAAGATTTATATTTTTAAAAATAATGCAAAAATATAGTAAATTAAGAATAAAATTTGTATTAAATATTTTGTAAAAAAACTTTTTAATTTTGAAAATAATAAGAAAATAAACAATCGACATTGTAAGGTCGTTTTTTATTCACATTATTTATAAAAAACAAATTTAATTTTTATAGTTGAAATATATTATAAATAATATTCAAATTTAAGTTATATAATTAAGTACTATTTTCTCAATAATAATATTTGACTTGCAAAAATGAAGGAGATATATGAAAAAGAAATTGTTCTTTTGGTCTTTTATTTCGATATTAACTTTGCCAATTGTTTTATCAAGCAGTATTTCAGTTAACAATAAAACGACTTATTTAAAAAAAAGTTTATCACATATTGATGGACCTGAAATAAATGTCAGTGATTATTTAGCTACTGATTGAATGAAGGATATACCTGATAACAGAAGCTTATTTTCATTGAGCATACCAGGAACACACGATTCAACTATGTATAACGGATGAGGTTTTCTTTGGTCTATTGGAGGTCGTTTATTAGCTAAAACCCAATATTTTAATTTTGAAGACCAATTAAAATTAGGTGTAAGGGCTTTTGACTTAAGAATGCAAAATGATGGTCGTTTAGTTCATGGTAGTATCCCATCGGATCAATTTATAGATAAGGCTTTTCAAGAATATGTGAAATTTTTAAATGAGCATCCTAGTGAATTTATTATAGTTAGAATAAAAGATGAAAATTTTAACGTAAATAACGAAAAATACGCTAAAGAAGCTAATCAAATTTACCAAAAAACTATATTTAGAGACTACTACGATTATATTTATAATCAATCCGGTGAAAATGTAGATACTTTATCTAAAGAAAAAGGTTTCAATATAGGTCAATATAGAGGAAAAATAATAGTATTAAATCACTTACATCATAAAATTAATCGAGATACTGTTGGTGGTTTTCATTTTAGAGCAATTACTGACAATTATGTTGTTCAAGATAAATATGACGGAATTAATTCGAGTGAAGAAAAAGTAAAGCATATTACCGATCATTTTCAAAGAACTAATAATAAAGGTTACCGTGATAATAGATTATATGTCAATTTTACTTCATATGCTAGTGGAAGACAACCTAACACTTCATCAAATGAAGTAAATCAAAAAGTAGCTGATTATATTAATAATCATAACGAACTTTCTACACTCGGTGTTGTATTTAGTGATTTTCCTGGTCCTTCGCTTATACAATCTATTTATAGGACCAACTTTAATTATACGGACACTATAATTAATAATAATGTTTTAGGCCCATTGGTTAACAGTTTACATTTCGACAAAGTATATGATAGAGATAATAAAATAACATTAATAACATCTGATAATCCAAAATCATATCAAAACCTGCATATCGAATTTGATATAGATGGCAATTTAATATCTAAAGTAATTCCTTCCGAATATAATAGTAATAAATTTGAAATAAATATTGAAAATCAACTTAAACACCCTCAAATAATTAAAGTATCAGCATATAAAATGACACCAAATGATGGTTGATTTGCGCAAAGAAAATACAATGAAATAAATATAGATTTACCGGTCGAAACAAATCAATTTATTATAAAAAGAAATGAATTAATTGATGTTATAAATAAACTAAAAATTGACTATGGTTATAATAAAAATTATTCATCTATTGTTAGATATTTAAATGATAAATTTAGCATCCCGCTCGAAAATATAAAAAACAATGATAATTTAAAACTAGCGGAATTAACAGATAATTTTAATTCAATTAAAAATCAAATTAACCAAGAGTTATTATTGTTAAATAATATAGATGATAATTTATTAATTTTAAATACAAAAAGAGATCAAATAAATAATATTTTTTCTAATCAAAAGATAACTGAGATCAATAATTTAAAAAACAATATCATAGAAAAAATAAATTCTTTATTCAATAATAGAGTTAACTATATATCAAGTAGCGAAATGAATAATTTATTTTTAGAAACATTAAAAAAAGATGAAATATCTAAAATTGTGCCTAAAATTATTGATGAGTTTAATAAATATAATTTTAAAAATCTTAAACTAGATTTCAAAAAAGAGAACCCCGATTTCAATTTTGCAAAAGAGCATTGAAATAATAAGATCAACGAAACATTATTGATTCCAGATGAAATAATATCTAAAATTCAAATCTCAACAAGTGTTGATGAAGTTAATTTAATTTCAAAACAAGAATATAATCATTTGAAAGAAAAAGCTAAGTTGATGCAAGATAATATTAATAGTGCAAGGAAAAATATTGTCGAAATTAAAAATTTTTTAAGCAGTGATGGAAATTTCATTTTTAAAGATTTTTTTAGAAATGAAATTATTGATAATATCTCAAATCTTGAATCCTCAAATTTAATAATAGAATTAGTAAATTCATATAAATTAAAATTAAGTGAATTAAAACAAGAAGTAAAAAAAGCAGAAGAATATGATTCGAAAAATAGTTCATTTAATAATCTAAATAATAGAAATTTTCAAAATACATTAAACGAAATTAAAAATAAGATAAATGAGCCAAATTCACTTTTAGATTTAGATTACATAAATAATAAAAAAGAAGAAATAGTTACTTTATTACAAAAAGCTAAAAAATCAAACAATCTTTATTCATATATTATTAAAAGGATAAATGATAGTGATAAGTTGTATGAAGAGTGAAAAGAAAAATTAGTTTCAAGCTTAAATAATATTTTTGATGTTAACGAAAGTAATTTAGCTAATTTTATTAAAAAATTAGATAACTTAGAAGAAGAAAATTTCTTATATAAATTATCTAACTTAGAATATTTAAATTTTTCTCAAAAAAGTCATCTATCCGGTGAAATGAAAAAAATAATTGATATTGATGCTCTAAAAAACAAATTAAATGATGCATCTTTATTAAACAAAAAAATGAATCAATTAAACCAGTTGTTTTATGAGTTTTCGAATTATGATTTAGAAAAAGGTTATGGACTTCTTGAGTATGAAAAACAAGTTGATTTTTCGAATAAATATAACGAAATTAAGCAAAAAATAAGCCGAGATATTGACATTAAAACTGTGAATAGTTACATTAATTTTCTAAACAATTATATGTTAATTTTTAATGGTGAAAAAGTAATATCTAACTTAAGAGATAGAATTGCTAAATCAAATAAATTATATGAATTTGAAAAAAATAATTTAAATACTATTTTGAGCAATGTTGATAATAGCGAAAAGCTTCAAGAAATTAAAGATCAGATAAGTATATTAGAGGAAAAAAATATAAAAAATAATGATGAAAATATATTTAAGCAACTTTCTAATGAACAAAGAAAAAATGCATTATACGAATTGAATAATTCTGTAAATGAAGAAAATTATCTTTCAAATAAACAAAAATATTTAAATTTAGATAATTCTATTATAATTTCTGAAGAACTTTTTAAAAATATAGAAAAAATTAAATTAGAAGATAGGTTTTTGAATAATTATGATGAAATTAAAGATAACCTTTTAAATAAGGTTTCTGAATTAAGAGAAATTTATAAAAAAAGTAATAATTATATAGAAATAGAAGAAAAAATTAGAGATATAAATTATTTTTTAAGCAAATTAGAAGATGAGTCTATAAAATTCAAACACGAGAATTCAAAAGATAATATTGTTATTTCCGAGGATAATAATAGCAAAGAAAACGAATTAGATAATTCAGACAAGATCAATGATGATAATTTAGTTACCATAGATAGTGCTAGTGATAATAACTATAATGATAATAATAGTGATAAAAAAGTAGATTTAGAAGTTCCGAATAATGGAACAAATGAAACTAATGTTGATAGTAATGGACTAGATAATAATAAATCAATTGACAAAAACTCAAACGATGATTCAATCGAATCAATTAACAAAACAAAAAATAATGAATTTAAGGATCAAAATTCAAGTTCAGTTAGTGAAACAAAAAAAATTTTACCTCAGAAAAAAGACAAAATAAGTGACACTAATTCAAAAAAAACAGAAAAAGAAAAAGAATTTGTAATTAATTCGGAGTTTAAAAACGAAGTAAGAAGGTGAAATAATAGTTACTTTTATTTGCTTCTAATTCCCGTTGGGCTATTCATTTTATTGTTAAATATTATTATGATATTGAAACGTAAAAATAAAAAGAAAAATTCAAGTTTATAAAGACTTGAATTTTTTATTATTTTTTTGACTAATTTTTTTATTGTATACACTTCATGTTCACTTAAATAAAAATCCTATTAATATGAAAGAAAAATAAATTACAAAAACAAATGTATTTTCACTTTTTCATGAGTCGTTTATTATGAATGGAAAAATTATAATAGATGTAATTATAAATATTCATATTACATTTATTGTGTAAATAATTTTTTCTCAAAAAGGTATTTTTGGTATTATTTTTTTTCTATCTAACATAAAGGCAACTATGTATGTTAACATATCTTCAATCAATAAAGCTATACTATTAACGATTATAACAGCATTAAAATATGGATTTTCTGAATTTTCATCTGTTAACAATATTGGTAACAATCATAAAATAACCATTGATATAAAAGTAAATATACCAGTGAAAATTATTGCATTATGAAATTCTCCTTTTTTATTTTGCTTAGCAAAAAAAGGACTAATATGATTGTCTTGTGATAGAGGTATTAACTTTCTCGCTGTAGAAACAGTTTGTGAAATTTTATACCCAATATCATTTGAAATAAAACCTACTATGAATAAGATAACCCCGAAAATACCAAGGCCTCTTGTATAACTTGTGTAAAAGGAAGAAAAATTACTATACGATGACAAATCTTTTATTCCCATTATAAAAGTATAGAATAATAAGTAAATTATTAACACTATAGAAATTGATCAAAACAATACTTTTCTGAAGTTTTTAAATTTAACATCTTTTGTCATTGAAGCCATATCTTCAATTCCGGCGAACGAAAATATAAAAAGTATTATATTAGTAAAAATTAGTTTCGGAGTAATTCTTATATTGATTGTATTATTTATATTTTCTTTATAGCCTTCTAAATATGTGTTTGTCAAAGCATTATCCATAAAGGTTAAGTATATTAATATTATTAACCCAATCCCTAGAAAAATTCATTTAATTATGCCTGTCAAAAATACTATTTTAGTATTCAATTTCAACCCAAATGTAGATATAGCAATCAATAATGCAAAAAATATGAATGATATAATCCTAATAATTCAGACTATAGTTGAATAATTAGGATTATCTTTCGAAATTACTAACTCAATTATTGTGGAAAGAAATAGCGGTGATATTGAAGATAAAACAGGCGATTGAATAAATTGATTTCATCCAATAAAAAAGTTAAAATGATTTAATAGTTTCTGTTTTTTTGGTATTGTTATCTCTATATTATTTTCTTTTTTGTAAATATCATTTTCTAGTTGTCTACTAAAGGCGTAAGAACCGCCATAGTGTTCTTTGAAAGAATTAGCCAACCGCGAAAAAACTAAAGATGTTCCAAAAATAGTTAAAACGGATATTAATATTATTAAATATCCGTAAAATCCTAGATTTCAAACATTTGCTATTGTAGTTAGAAAACCCAACCCAATTATGAAATTGATTGTAAATAAAGTAAAAGATTTTTCACCAAAATGCTTTTTACTCATTATTTCCAGTTGTTATTACTTTTTTAGGTTTTTTGTTGTTGAAAATTACATCATATATTTCTTCATAATATTTAACAGGGATATATGTTATTTTTTTCTTTATTTCTTCTGGTATTTCTAATAGATTAGATTCGTTTCCGAATGGGATAAATACGTACTTCAATTTTTTCTGTGTTGCTGCAAATGATTTTTCTTTCAAGCCACCTATATTTAAGACTCTACCTCTAAGTGTAATTTCTCCAGTCATTCCGTAATAATGAGGAACAACTTTACCGCTAAGTGCTGAAATTAATGCGGTTGTAAATGTTACACCAGCACTTGGTCCGTCTTTTGGTGTTGCACCTTCCGGTACGTGAATATGAATTGTATTTTTATCAAAATCAAAATCTTTGATTCCGAATTTTTCTGCATTAGCTTTAACGAAAGATAAGGCAATTTTTGCAGACTCTTGCATTACATCTTTTAATGAACCTGTTAACTTTATTTCGCCTTTTCCCGGGTAAGTATTTACTTCGATTTGAAGCGATGTTCCCCCAACTGTTGTGTAAGCTAATCCATTAACAACACCCGGAACTTGATAATTATCTTCTTCATTATCTTTGTAATATTCAGGCCCTAATAACTCTTTTAATGCTGAAATTTCAACTTTATATTTTTTAGTTTTAGTTTCATTTTTATCTAAACTTTTTAAAGTGAATTTACGAGCAATTTTATCTAGAATACGTTTTAAACCACGAACTCCCGCTTCAATTGTATAGTTTGAAATTATATATTCAAGGGTTTTGTCGCTAATATTTAAAAATCCATTTTTCTCACCAACTTGTTCTACAACTTTTGGTAATAAATGCTTTTTAGCTATGTTCATTTTTTCTGAAAGAGTATAAGCTGAAAGCTCAATAACTTCAATTCTATCTCTTAATGCGTGCGGAATTGCATCGTAATAATTTGCTGTGGCGATAAATACAACTTTAGATAAATCGTACTCATGTTCAAGGTAGTGGTCTTGAAATTTACTATTTTGTTCGGGATCTAAAACTTCCAACATAGCTGAAGCGGGATCTCCTTTGTTTGTCGACGCCATCTTATCGATTTCATCTAATAATACAACAGGATTTGAAACTCCGGCTTGTTTAATTCCTTTAATAATTTTTCCGGGCATTGCACCTACATATGTTCTACGATGACCTCTTATTTCAGATTCATCACTAACTCCTCCTAGAGAAATTTTTACAAATTTTCTTTGTAATGATTCTGCAATAGCTTTAGAAAGTGAAGTTTTACCTGTACCGGGTGGACCAACTAAACAAATAATAGGAACATTATTAAATGTTTTTTGGCTTTCTTTTTCGTTTTCTTTAAAAAGATTTAAATCTATTTCGTTATTATTGTCGTATTTAATTTTTTTGTCAACATCTATTTGGTTTTGTTTAATTTTAATTATTACGGCAATATATTCCAATATTCTCTCTTTTACCTTATCTATACCGTAGTGATATTTATCTAGTGTTTTTTTAACATGATTAATGTCTAGATTTTCTATTTCTGTTAATCTTCATGGTAATTTTTTCAATAAACTTACATATGTTTTTGAAATATTAGCTTCTGGAGAAGTAGGCATCATTTCAGAAATTCTTTTTGTTTCTTCTTTGATTAATTCACGAATAGATGAAGGATATCTAAGATTTTTATTTTTGTCTTTCAATAATTTTAAATATTCATCTTCATCTACAGGAACTTTCATTTCTTCAAGTTCGTCTTGGATTGATTTTAATTTTTCTCTTAAAATAAATTCTTTTTGTTGGTTTGTTAGTCTAGTGTTCATCTTGTCAGCAATCATTTTTTCTGTCATAAAATTTTCTGTAATAATTTCTGTAATTCTTAATATTATTGCTTGAACATTTAATCTATTATATTCTAAAAAGAGATCTAGTTTTTCTATAACTTCTTCATTAACTATTGAAAGAAGAGAATTTAAAAATGTTAGTTTTTCATCGTAAGTTGTTAAATTTTCGCTAATGCCGAAATCTAACATAAATTTTAAAAACTCTTTGTATGTTCATTTTTTGTTTGTTGATCTTCTTGTTGCAAATCAAATTTTTGTTATTTTACTATCTTCTACTATTGTTTGGATTTTTTGTAATTCTTCAGTAATTTCATCATTAGAAATAGTTACGTCAATATTCGTTGATATCGCATCATTATTACTTGATAGGTAAATTATTTCTCCTGAAGAAACGGGTATGTAGTTTTTAGATTGTAGATCAGCGATATTTTTTTTGAAAAATTCAAAATTGACAAAACTGTCTTTTTTTATTTTTAAATCGTTTTCAATTTGTGCAAAACCATAATCATCAAATTCAATGAACGCAAGTGCTTTAAAAACAAATTTAAAGTCATTAGAATCTTCTAATTTCGCGATATCTAATATTTCCGCATAAATACCACGATGTAGTAAATCATCTTCAAAATCTTTAAATGCAAGAGCAATTGGTTTGTTTTGCTTGTAATGTTCGAATACCAATGATTCATCTGACATGGAGTCACTATTTACTACCAATTCGTGGATAGCACTTGGGTAAGTATATAATTGTTCATTTAATACTATTGTTGTGAAATAATTTTTCTTTTTCATAACTCTCCTTATTTATTTAATAACAAAGTTAACAATTTTATTTGGAACAAAAATTGTTTTAACAATTGTTTTATTTTCTAGTCATTTCGACACTTCTTTTTTTGCTAATTCTATTATTTGTTCTTTTTGAATATCTTTATGTACTTTAACTTCGGCTCTAGCTTTACCATTGATTGTTATTCCATAATTAATTTCACTTACAGTTAGAGCGTTTGGATCAATGTTAAAATCTTTTAAGTTTTTTAGGTTAAAAAACTTATCAGATAATTCTCACGATAAGTGAGGAACAAAAGGTTCTAATATATTTAGAATTACATAAAACATCTCGGTTATTAATTCTATGTTTGTTACGTTATCGTATGCATTTAAAGTTTCCATGGCTCAAGAAATAAGTGTATTAAATCCATAGTCTTTATCTTTTTTTTCAAAAGTTTCTATCGATTTGTTTAAACCTGTGTAAAGTTTAAATCTAGCGTTTTTATCCATGTCACTTAATTTTGATATTTCAATATTTTTAAAATTAAAATCTTTAATTGGTTTTATCTCTTTTGAACGTTCAATCAATCTATTTAAAAATTTAAAACATCCATTAATGCCTGCATCGCTTCATTCTAACTCTTTTGTAGGTGGTGCTGCAAAAAATATAAATAATCTACTTGCGTCAGCTCCGTATTTTTCAATAATATCTTTTGGTTCTATTACATTACCCTTAGATTTTGACATTTTAGATCCATCTTTTAGAACCATACCTTGAGTTAATAATTTTTTAAATGGTTCCCTAAAGTTTATGAATTTTAAATCAGCAAGCGCCTTCGTAAAAAATCTAGCATATAAAAGGTGCAATATAGCATGTTCTATACCACCAATATATTCATCCACTTGATTTCAATACTCTATATTTTCTTTAACGAAAATATTATCTAACCTAAGGTTTTTTGGAGTTGTATATCTTAAAAAATATCAACTAGATTCAAAAAAAGTATCTAAGGTATCGCTTTCTCTTGTAGCTTTTGAACCGCAAATATGACAAGTAGTTTTTAGTCATTCTTGATTTGTTAAAAGTGGGTTTCCGTTGCCTGTAAATTCAACTTTTTCAGGTAGTAAAATAGGTAATTCTTCTTTTTTAACCGGAATTGTTCCACATTTTTCACAATGAATAAGTGGAATTGGAGTACCCCAATATCTTTGTCTTGAAATTCCTCAATCTCTTAAATTGTATTTTGTTTCTTTTTTTACTTTTGTAAAATCATATTTTGAACTATCTTTTGGTTTAACGACATCCAAATTATTAATTTCTATAAAATTTTTGTGATTATCGTTTAAATTAGAAACAAATTTAATTTCGATATTTGAATCATAACTTGCAAAATCTGTTATATATACATTTAATAATTGGTTGTTAGCAGGGTTTATTATTTTTAGTGGAGTTTTAATTGATATTTTATTTTTAAAGTTTTTTGTTGCGAAATTTTGGTCAATTTGATTAATTAAATCTAATTCCTTTTGGCTATAGTAATTATTTTTAATTAAATTTTTTATTAAACTATGTTTGTTGCTTATAGCAACAAAATTAGCGTTTTTAATAATGTCTAAATCTTTTTCTAAGATACTTATGTCTGATTCATCATTATTGTTTATTACTTTTGTGTCAAATTTAAAAAACTCATTTTTACCAATTCAATTACGTTGCATGGAAATTACTTTATTTGGTCAATTTCCTTCTAACTTTTCTAAATCATTTAAAAGTTCTTGAGCATAATTAGTTATTTTTAAATAATATGTATCCATTTCTTTTTTTATAACAGGGTTATCACAGCGTCAACATTTTCCGTCTATAACTTGTTCATTTGCTAATACAGTATTATCATTTTCACACCAATTTAGTTCGCTTTTTTGCTTATAAATTAAATTATTTTTTCAAAATTCTATAAATATATATTGTTCTCATTTTGTATAATCAGGATCACTGGTAATTACTTTTTGATTTCACGCGAATGAAAGACCTAATTTTTTAAATTCTGAATCCATAGAATTAATATTTTCGTATGTTCATTTCTTAGGGTGAATATTATTTTTTATGGCAGCGTTTTCAGCAGGTAACCCAAAAGCATCTCAACCAAATGGGTTAAAAACATTGTAATTACGTCTTTTAAAATATCTTGCAATAGCATCGCTAAGTGCATAATTTCTTGTGTGCCCCATATGTATTTTGCCACTTGGGTAAGGGAACATGCTTACAATATATTTTTTCGGTAATGTAAAATCACTTGAAGGTTCAAAATACTTTTCTTCTTCTCATTTATTTTGTCATTTATTTTCAATTTTTTTAAAAAAATCCATTTTTGCTCCTTATTTAGTTCCGAAAATACGATCTCCGGCATCTCCTAGACCGGGCTCTATATATCCATTTGAATTTAATTTTGAGTCTAAAGATGATAAGTAAATATCAAAATCTGCACCAAAATTTGCTATTACATTATCGACGCCTTTTTGAGCACCAACTAAGCAAACTAATTTAATATTTGTAAATCCATCTTGTTTTATTCTTTTTATAGAATCTACGGCAGAATTACCTGTTGCTAACATAGGGTCAACAACTATGATTAAACTATCCTTTGATACGTTTGGCATTTTATAATAATATTCGTGTGGTGTTAGGTTTTCTTCATCACGATACATTCCTATATGTCCTACACGTGCATCTGGAATTAAATTTAATAATCCTTCTGTCATACCCAATCCGGCTCTTAAGATTGGAACTAAAGCAATTTCTTTGTCAAAAGTTACCCCTTCAAATTCTTTATTAAGTGGTGTTGTAACTTTATGTGGCTTAGTCTTATAATCTCTCATTATTTCATAAACCATTAAAGACGCAATTTCGTTTAAATTACTTCTAAATTCTCGATGATTTGTGTTTTTGTCTCTTAGTTTTGTCATTTTAATTTTAATAAGTGGGTGCTCTAATATCTTTAACATTTGTATCCTTTTTTATTGAATTTTTAATAAATATATAAATTTTATTATATTATACTTTTTTTATTTATTTTTTAGTTGTATTTTTTATTTTATAATCAATTTTATTTTTTAATAAAATTTTTTTATTGTTTTAACATTTAAATGTGGTATAAATTTAATTACAATAATTAGAATTAAACTAAAAACGATAAGAAAGGAAAAAAATGAACAAAAATAATTTTAAATTTAATTCATTTAAATTTATTTCGAGTGTTTTAATTCCCTGGGTTCCTTCGGAATCTTTAAAGATGGGTAGCGCAATGCAAATATATAATTTTACTCATTCATATTGACTTGTCACTACTCTTTTTATGTTGATGCAACTTCCACTAGTTGTTGTTCAAATTTTTAATAAAAAATTGTTAAAAATAATTAATTTTAAAAAAATTCTAATTATTTTAGATCTTATTAGTGCTATTTTTTTAATTATTCCGATTATTATGTGAAATTTATTTCCGTTCAGTACTAATATCGAACTTATTGTTACAATTTTATTAATTTTAAATGTTTTACAATCATTTACATACTCATTGAAAACAATGTGTATTAAAAAAATGACTCATTTTATTTCTTCTAATAATAAAGAATTTAGTATAGTAAACAACATTTTTAATTTAGGAGTTGGCTTATCTTTATTAATATCACCCATTTTTTCGGTAGAAGTTTTCAATAAAGTTACTTTTGATATTTTTATGACTATCAATTTAATTTTTTATTTAATTTCAATATTTTTATTTAGTTTAGTGAAGTTAAACAAAAATTCTTTTGATAATAAAATAAAACAAATTGAAAACGATAAAAAAGTTCATAATAGTATATATCTAATAACATTAATATCATTAAGTAGCTTGTTTTTATTTACTAGACAATCAGGAGTAATTGCTTTTTTTAACTATTATCAATATGATTTTCATTTTTGAAGTTACTATTTAGCAATTACTATGGCTTTTGTGGGTATATTAGGACTTTTAACTTCTTTTGTAATCAAAAAGAAGAAGTTGAATATAAACAACACGTTATTATTTATATTTTTTGGTTTAAATCTTAGCTGATTATTTATAAGTCAAATAAGAGATACTATTTTTAGTATTGTTTGATTTTTTGTTATTAATGCAATTCAACAATTTATTATAAATTATGTAAACAATAATATTAGTTTTGAAACTAAAAGTATTAATAATAATCATAAAAAGATTTGTTTAAATATTAATAGATTAATTTTAATTATACCGACTATTAGTTCAATATTTTTTACATATCTATTAACATATGTTTTAGCAAATGTTTCATATTATCACACATATGTTTTATATACATTGATATTATTAACAATGATTTTATTGTTATATTCATATAGAAAAAAAGAAACACTTAACTCAAAAGACGTTTAATCATTTTTTGGGTTAAGTGTTTTTTGTGGTAAAAAATGCATTTATTTCATATTTTTAAAAAAGTTACTCAAAAAAATAATATAATATATTCGAAATTATTTATCTATTTTCGATATGTTTTTTAATATTTAAATTAAAGTTAGAGAATTAATTTCATATATTTATTTTAATTTTAGAGGGGAAATATTTAATGAATAATAAATTTAAAAAATTCGCTTTTGCGTTGTCAGGTGTTTCATCATTTGCCGCATTAAGTGTTGCGATTAGTTGCGGTCAATCGACTGAAAACAAAAGTGGGTCAACTAGCACAAGCGGTACTAGTTCAACTGCAGAAATACCGGCTGAACAACTTGAAAGAGTTACAAATGCATCAATCGGTGCAAATACATCAGTACCAGCAGACTCACGTTTTGACCAAGTTAATGATGGTGTAATTAAAATTGGTACAACATTTAGTGAAACAGGTCCACAAGCAAGAAGTTTAAACAAAACTCTTGAGGCGTATAATGCTTTAGTGGAGAAAAAAGAGATAGTTAGAAAAAATGCAAATCTTACTGAAGAACAAAAGCAAGAAGAATATAAAAAATTAGGAGTTAGTGAATTTGCTCTTCCTGTACAACAACAAAATTTAGGTAGTGGATACGATGCAGGAAAAGATGATGTTTCAAGTAAATTAAATGCAAAAGACACTAATGGTTTTTATAATTTAACAATTAACTATGCTCCTGTAGCCGCTACATTAGCAAGTAAAAATATGTTATTAAGTTTCAATGATCAAGAAACTACAATAAATACAGATATTACTGAATTTGATAAATCATTTGTTTCAAATAATGATGATTTAGAAAATGTTGTAAATAAATCTACATATGTTTTACCATTTTTCAAAAGTACACAAGTTCTTTCTATTAATGCTTCTGTAATGAGTTATATTCTTGAAACAATGGTTCAAAAAGGTGTTACATATGCAAATGATGTATCAAAATTAGAATTTGAAAAAATGATTAATGCAGGTAAAGGCGATAGAGCATCTGTTGAAAAAATTTGAGGTCAACCAGTTTCTAATGCGAGTGAAATTTTAAAAGGTAAAAAATTGAATTTTGATATGTTTAATAATTATGCTGATTTAATTGATTTTAGTATTCTTGCACAATCATTGTTTGATGAATCTGCTAAAAAGACCAATTCATCAGTACATGTTTTTGGTATAGATGACATTGCTGGAGTTTATGAACAAGCTTTATATTCATCATTAAATGCAGATTCTAGATTAATGTTACAAAAAGTTGTTAGAGAAAGTGACGGTAGAACAACAATCAATTTTACAAATATAAAAAACTCTAACCAAAGTACTTACAAAAATTCTAACGCTATCTTTAATGTGTTCTCAAACGCATTTGAAAAAGGTGCAGTTTATGCATTCCCTGGCGGACAATATTCATCAACCACACAAACTGAACATAAAATTGCATTTTCTATAGGTTCTACTGCAGGTTATTCATATAACTTTAAAAAAGCAGGTAAGGCGGTAAGTGTTTATAAAACTGCAGATGGAAAAGTTGTTTTAAACGATGATGATAAAACATTTTTAGAATATGGTTTAACCCCTAAAAAAGGTGAAAAACCAGAAGATGTTATAGGATATATAAGTTCATACAAAAATAAATTGATTAAATCTACAAGCAATGATGAACCTGGAAAATATGACTATAAATCACAATCAGCAGATTCGGATAGTAAATTAAATACATTTTTAACAACCGAAAATGCAAAACTTTTAGTAATTGACAAGAAAGATTTTGATGTTCTAAAAGAAAATGCTACATTTAAACAAAATCAAAGCGAAATCGAAAAGAAATATGTTGAATTAAAAAACGGAAATAAAGATGTAGTTTTAGTTTCAGTTTTAACTTCTGATAAAGCTGAATTCCTTAAAAAATTAGGATTATCATTTGAATCAAGATCAGATCAAGATTACTTAAATGAAAATGAATTAATATCAAGGGTAACACCTACAAAATGAGAATCAAAAGACGCTAAAAAAGTATTGTACTTACAAGGTCCATCATTAATTGGGGTTCACGCAAATGAAGTTGAAGATAATGCAACTAAAGCGTTCGTTAAATGATTAATGAACAACAAAGAACAATTACTTTCATTACAAAAATCAATGAGTTATATTACACCAGTATCTAACTTCAATACATTTACCGAAGAAGAGAAAAAGAAAATTTACGGAAATAATAAATATTTACAAGTTGCATTAGAAGAGTTCGGAAAAGTATCAGAGGATGATGATTATGTTGCTTTCGAAGAACCGGCAGGTGAATATTCAGCTTCATTTAGAAAACAAATTAAAGCTGCATGAGATGCTAGACAAAAAGAATATTCAGATAATGCTGCAACTAAAACAGATTTTAATAAATTTGTAGAAACAATGACTCAAGGTCTAAATGCTCAATAATTAATATAAAATAAAAAATAAATAGGGTTTGCATTGCAAACTCATTTATTTTATAAATTTAATAATAGGATGTTAAAATGAAAAAAAATATTAAAAAATTATTATATGCTTTCCCTATAATTTTAAGTTCTTCATCGCTGGTAACTACAATTTCATGTTCTTCCAGTTCTAATGATTATAAACAAGAATCTAACGAAAAAATAGATAAATTAGAGTTAAATACAAAATTAAGAGGAAATGTTTATTATATTGAATATAAATCATCAATACCTAATGAATCTGTAATAAAAACAAGAAACAGATTTAATGAATATATAAATAAATATGTTGATGATATTAAACAAAAAAATAATTTAAATTCAGTAATTATCCCTGAACAAAACGGATCAAAATTATTGAGAAATCCTAATCAAATTTCTGGATATCCAGAATCGTTTGAAAGTAAAATGAATTTAGATGGACAACTAAAAACTATCACTTGAAAATTTTTAGAAACAAAATCTAATCTTGACTTAGGAATTTTAAGTCAAAAAGGTCAAGATGCTAAATCTCAAGAGGCAGCCTTAAACTTAGAAGAGGTTAACAATTACATAACTATAACTTACAAAGCATATTTGGACGATAAAACTTTTTTCAATTTAAAAGATATTGAATTTAGAGTGGAGGCACCAAGAACAACAATTAATCCAATTTTGAGTAAATTACCAACAACTTATGATAAAACAAAATTTAAACCCGCTTTTGATTGAGAAAGCAAAAGTGCTAAAAAAGTTGATTATTTTAGAGCCAAAATAGTTCGTGTAAAAGACGGAGATACATTTGATGTTATTGCTTTAGAAAATAAAGAAAATGTATCGAATGTTTCTGTGGTTAAAGATAAACAATATACAATTAGATTAGCTGGAATTGATACACCTGAAAAAGCGGTTGGTAGCGGTAATAATGTAGTTACTTCTTCACCATTTGAATACGCTTTTGCTCTAATGCCAACACATTTTGCTGAAAGTTTATTTAAAAATTCTGAAGAATATAAAAATGATGTTTATGTTGGTTTTGTTACTGATTTTGACGCTTATGGACGTGTTACAGCAGATATTTTCTTCGGAGATAAACATCAATTTTCATATAACAACGAGGTTGTTAGGGCAGGATTTACTTTGCCATACGCAAATGACGCATGAGAAACAGCTATGAGATCAGAAACACTAGAAAATTCATATATTAAATCAATTTACCCAGAGATGTATAAATCATTTAATGAAGCTATAAAAAACAATAATGGTTTCTTTAAATACTTCGATAGACCTCTTGATGTAACAAAATACATCTATAATATCAAAATTAATAACAAATGACATCCATTTTATGGTGAAAAAAGTGATAAAAATTCCAAAAATATAGGTGATTACATTGATAAATAACATTAAATATAGTAAAATTAGAATAGAAAGGATTATTAATGATTTCACTTAAAAAAATTAAAAATTTATTGTTAGAATTAATATTAACAAACAATAATGAATCAAAAGATCAAATTAAGTCATATTATGATAAGTTTAAAAATGAAAAAGACGATGATATTTCGGCTATTGAACTTAAAAACTTAAATATTGACTTTGGAGAAACATTAGCAGTTGACAATGTTAGTTTTAAAATTCCAGAAGGAAAATTAGTTACATTACTTGGTCCATCAGGATCTGGAAAAACAACCACACTTAATGCTATAGCAGGTTTATTAACAGTAACTTCAGGAAAAATTCTTTTTAAAGGAAAAGATGTTACTGATTTTACTCCACAAAAAAGAAAAATCGGTTTTGTTTTCCAAAACTATGCTTTATATCCGCATTTAAGTGTTTATGCAAACATTGCCTTCCCTCTTAAAAATGATTTTGATTGACAATTCAAAACATTTTTAAAAAAGGAAAAAGCTAAAAACAATATTAGATCATTATATTTAAGAAAACTAGGAGCTTCAGAAGAAGAAATAAACTCATTAATCACTTCTTTTGACACTTGACAAGTACTATCTGAAGAATTGCCACACAAATTAAATGAATATTATGCAAAAATAGTTGATAATTATGAAAAAGCACATACAAATTACAAATTATCAATAGTTCATGAAACTTCAGATATTTCATTGCTTACAAAAAATGTATTAAAAACAAATGAAAAAGTAAAACAAGATTCTAAAAACAAAATTAGAAATATAAAAGAAAAGTTTGTTTCTGATAAAAATAATCATTTATTACCAGAAACATTTACTAAGGTTGAAATTCTTGAAAACTTCGATAAAAATATCTTGAAATACAAGGAAGTTAAAAACGAAGATGACTATAATTCACGTATAAATGAATTACAAGAAAATATTGCTAATTTAGTTTCTGTGGACCTTCACAATTACGATTTAAACGATAGAATAAAAATTGTTAAACTTGAAGAAAAATTACTTAAATTATTGACTAGATATAAATATATTCAAAAACATAAAGAAATTGTTGAAAAATACAAAGTTATTAAAGAAGAAACTAAAGCTCAATATTTAAAAGAAAAACAATTATTTAAAAATGTTAAAAAAACAGACGAAGCTTACAAAACTCTTTTAAAAGATAGCAGAAATTTACCTTTATTAGCTAAAAAAGATTTTTATACTTTAGTTAAAGAAATTGAAACTAAATATAATTTAAATCAAAAACTTAAAGAAGAAAGACAAGGAACTATTCCTTCAATTCTTGATGAGGAAGAAAAACTACAATTAAAAGAATTCTTAAAAGATAATATTTCATTACGTAAAGCAATTCATAATGAAGTTATGGAAGTTGCTAAGCGTGTTGAAATAGTTCCTATTCTTCAAAAGAAACCAACTAGATTATCTGGTGGACAACAACAACGTGTTTCAATTGCTCGTGCTATTGTTAAAAAACCAGAAATTTTATTGATGGATGAACCTCTTTCAAACTTAGATGCAAAATTACGTATCTCAACAAGACAATGAATTAGAGAAATTCAACAATCATTAGGTATTACAACAGTGTTTGTTACACACGATCAAGAAGAGGCGATGTCAATTTCTGATATTATTGTGTGTATGTCTACAGCAAAAGTTCAACAAATTGGTTCACCGCTTGAACTATATAACAAGCCAAGAAACCAATTCGTTGCTCGTTTCTTAGGTATGCCTGAAATGGGACTATTTAGTTCTGAATATAAAGATGGTAATTTATACATTGCAAACAAAAAAATCGATTCAGTTAAAATACCAAATGCTTCAAACTTATCATTAAATGTTGGGGTTAGATCTGAAGATTTTATTTTAACAGAAAAAGACCAAGAACATATGTTTGAAGGTAGAGTTGCAATTCAAGAAAACTTTGGTAAAGAAAGTAAATTAGTTGTTGATATTGAAAATGTAGGAAAAATTAATTTCTTACTTGATAATACATACAACTTTAAAGTTGATGATAAAATTTATTTCAATTTACCATTAAATAAACTACATATCTTTAATGCATCAACAGAAGAAAGAATTGAATATGAATTTTAATAATAGTTTGCATCAATTTATCGCAACTAAAATTCCATTCATTCTAAACTGATCACTTAAAAAACAATCTAAGAAAAAACTTTCTTTATCACACTCAATTTTAGATGAACCAACTCCATTTTGAATACCACTACTACTTTTAGCGCCAGGTTTATTCTTAATCGGTATGTTTACGGTTTATCCTATGATTCTTAATATTAAAGAGTCATTTTATACACCTGATGGTCAATTTACACTTTCTTATTATTCTAAAATATTCCAAGATATCAGATTTGCCGTTGGGGTTAGAAACTCATTCATTTATGGTTTAATTGTTTTACCGTTTGTTATGTCAATATCTTTAACAATTTCATCAGTAATTTCAAGATTACATCGTAAATACGCTAAAGGATTATGACAAACAATATTCTTTATGCCATATGTAACTAATGCGGTTGCGGTTTCTGCAGCATTCATCCAATTCTTTGGTACAAATGGTATATTAAATAATATGGTAGGTGGTAATACACCATGATTATCAACAAATGATCCATATACTTTTAATGCTTTATTCGCTATGTTTATTAATGGTATTTGAAGCGGTTTAGCATTTAATATTTTAATATTTACAACATCAATGTTAGGTGTTGATAAGAATTTATATAAATCTGCTTCAATCGATGGTTGTGCTGGTTTTAAACAGTTCTTTAAAATAACATTACCTTCAATTAAAGGTACAATTAACTTTATTATTACACTTGGTATTATTGGTGGACTTAAAGTATTCCCACTTGCTTTATTCCAAAATAGACCAGAAGATGCATTTACATATGGTGGTGGTACACTTATGTTATATGTATATTTAGTAACAAAACAAGGTAACTTCCACTTAGCTGGAGCGGCAGCCATTTCATTATTCATCATCGGGGTAACATTCTCATCAATAATTCGTGGTGGATTCTTTATGGTTCAATTATCACTAAATAACTTAGGAGAAAGAAATGTTTGAATGAAAGTTAAAGCTTCAAAAGAGATTAATAAAAAGCAAAATTAAGCGCAATCAAGAAAAAGTTACCTCCGAAGTAGTTGATAAAAATTTATCAACAGTTATATTAAGTGGGCTATCAAAATTATTATTACTTTCATTTTTTGGGGTATTAATATTATTTCCGTTTATTTTAATGATTTCTATATCATTTATGACAGATGATGAAGCGTTAAAATTACAAACAGAATTTAGATTTTTACCTTCATTTACAGAAGGTAGAACTTATTTTGTTAATACTAACGCAGATACTGCTGGTGGTTTTTCAATAGCACCTTGAGCAACAGTAGTTGCGAATACATATAAACGTGCTTTTACTTCAGGATTTTGATCATCTGCGGGGTTCACATTTTTAAATGTGCTTATTTCTGTTACGCTTAAGGTTATTATTACATTTTTAATGGGTTATGCATTTTCGTTACGAAATTGAAAAGGTAAAAATATAATTTGATTCTTTGCCTTAGCACTTTTAGTTTTACCGGAAGTTGCCTTACTTTCTGGTCAATATACAGTAGTAGTTAAAACAAACCTAAAAAGCAATTTACTTACAATGTTATTAGGTATTTCTCTTCCATTTGTTGCAAGTGTTTTTAATACTGTTATGTATAAAAATGCTTTCGAAGCAATTCCTGGAAGAATTAAAGAAGTTTCACTTGTAGATGGTGCTTCAGGGTTTAAATACTTATTTAAAGTTGCTTTCCCAATGGTTGTTCCGACAACATTAACAATAGTTATTCTAACAGCCTTAGCGTCTTGAAATTCATATTTATGACCATCAATTATTGCTTCAGACTTTAAAGAAGCACAAGTTATTTCTGTATGATTATTTAAAGCAGGTATTGATCCTAACGATCCTGATTCAACTCAAAATGTACAACAAAACATTAGATTAGCTGCTTCGGTTATCGTTATTTTACCAATGTTTATCATTTACTTAATCTTTAGAAAAAGAATTATGAGTGCAATTAGTAGACAAGGTTCAACAATTAAAGGATAGATTATGGGAAAATATAAAACAAAAATTATTATATGATCAATTGTAACTTTAATTGCTTTTATTGGAATAGTATCTTTATCAATATTAATTAGCAATTTAGAATTTGTATTAAACTTGTCTGAAAAAGTAACATTAGATCAAAAAATAACCGATACATATAAATTTATCAAATCATATTCAATAGGGGGGTTAGCATTTTCAGTTGTAGTCTTCGGGATTGGATCTATCATTTCGTATGCTGGATATAAATCTTGAAAATACGTTGATATGTTTTCATAATTATGAAATTTAAGAAAATAAAATTTTTAATGGGTGGAATTGTGCTTAGTACACTTGCACCTCTTAGTGCTGTATCATGTTTTTATGATAGCGATAATTCAGTAAAATTTTCAGATAAATTTGTAAAAAATAATTTATTTAACAACGTTACTTTTAATCCTAAAGATGGATATTTTAAAAAAGATGAAGCTTACAAACAAAAAGAATTTGTAAAAGATATTATAGAAACTAAAAAACTTATTTATACGTTTTCAAACGTAGATGTTGCACTCCCGAATATTGTAAGTGTTGATAATCAACATTTAAACAAATTATTTAATGACTTTTATGAATTAGACTATAGTTCAATAAAAATTAATACAAATAAAATTAATGATTATAAAAATCAATTTGATGCTGTAAAAGAAAAAATAAAGAAAGAAAAAGATGCATATCCAAACACAGATTCAGATGGTCAATATGTTTGAGATCGTCTTAAATATGTAGAAGAATTATTAGGAACTAATTTTAATAATTTAGAAGCCTTAAAAACTACAATTAGTGAATTAACTAATGAAATACAAGAGTATAAAGAACTTGAACCTAATCAAACACATAAAGATTTATTTAGAATTAAAAGATATATTTTTAATGATAAAAGAGATACAGGTATATTAGTTGATAAAGAAAAAGAAATCCAAAAACGTTTAATAGCATTAGATAATTTCTTTTATTTTGATTTAACTAATATTAAAAATGTTGTTACGGAAGCTGATGTTAAATGAATTGTTAATGCTTTTATAAAAGACACTCCGTTTGCAACTTATGATGTTTTATCAAAAGAATCAAGTAAAAACGAAACTTCCGCAGAAGAATATTTAAAAATCGGAAATCCAATATTATCACATGACTCATCTTCTTATAAATTTAATGTCTCAATTTCGCCACAAATAGTAGAAGACGCTATTCCTAGAAACGTATTTGAAAAAATAACTGGTAATAATTTAAATTTATTCTTAAATTCACAAAATAAACGTGGTTCAGAATTACTTAAAGAACTTTTTAAAAACTTCATTACTAATTATTCTAATTTTAAAGTAGATTCTTTAGATAGTTTATCAAATGGTATTTCTTTAGGTTTTGGTCCTACCCACTTATTACAAGGTATAGACAGAATTAACAAAGAGAAATCATTTGAATTCCAAATATTCACTTTTGAAAAAGATCAACCTGAAAAACAAATAGAATTAGATGCTCAACAAAATGAAGAATTCTTAAAAAATCCTATTGAATTTATAGAATCACATTTATATTTAATAATTTATAAATATAGTTCTGATAGTATTAATGAATTGCGTAATAGAATTAATAAATATGTTAACCTTAATAATACATTAAGAGCACAAATGAGTACTAATCCAAAATCTTCTTCATTAAATTCGAGATTAATTAAAGAAAATGAAGCTAGAATCGTTGAAGCAGAGGTTAAGCTTAAAAAATTCGAAGAAGAAATAGAAGAAGTTGAAAGAATTCAAACTTCTAGAGCATATATAGATAAATTAAACCTACCAGAAAAAGACGAACAATTCTTAACAAAATTTAGACAAGATCATAAAGAAGATATTGATAAAATAATTAATTTTGTTAGAGAAGAAGCTAATATAGCTAAATCAACTCAGTTTTCATTAAATGAAATATTTGCTAAAATATTATTCTTATTAGAAAATAAAACCCAAATTATTTTAGGTACAAAACCAAGTAAAACAGACTCAACTCAAAGAGAAAAAACTTATTGATTAGAAGTTCAAGAATCTAGCGAAGAATGAAAAGCTTATGATATTTATTCATTATTTCAAGATACAAAAACAGCTTCGAGTTTAGATAACGTTAATTTTAATGACTACGAAATAACAAAAGAAAAAATAAATCAAGGACAATTTATAATTGATCCAGCATTTGTTAGAATAGCGAATGTAAAATAAATTTAATTATACTAAAGCAAAAAAACACCAAATTTAACAACTTTTTGGTGTTTTTTATGCTCAATCATATTTTAAATTCTATTATATTAAAAAATAACATCTAAATTAATGTTATTTTAATAGTTATTATTTATTTGAATCTTCCAAGAAGTTGTTCATCTTTTCAACAACACTTATGCTTTTATTTACTTTTTCTATTTCTTTAGCAATATATTTTTTCATTTCATATTTTATTATGGCTAAATTTAAATATGAAGATAAATAAGCTTCTGAATATTCTTTTGCTTTCGCTCTCTTATCGTCTGTCATTGCATTTTTAATTAAAGGGCTAAAATCATTTATTCTTTTTGATAGTTCAGTAAATTCGTTTTCTTTAAATGTTTCTACATTATCAATTTTTTCTAACTCTGTAAATAATTGTTCAACTTTATCATTTATTTTATCAACAGTATCACCATAGTGGGTGTTATTTTGATCTTTATCCCAATTAAAAATTAATCAATTTTCCAGTAATCTTGGGTGTAAACCAATTTTACCATTGTCATTTCCTTCAAAGTGTTTAAAATTATCATAATTTTTGTTATTTAAATTATTTTTATCAATTATATATGAGTTATTTATAAATAAATCATTATAATTTTCCTCATATCCTAGTAATACAGCAAACATATTTTTAAGTCCAGTTGTATCTAATAATTTGTTTTTAATAGATTCTTTTTCTTCTTCGTTAATTTCAGTTGTTAAGAAATTTGTATATCTATCTTTATCTGTATTTTTTTCAAAAGTAGAATTGTTAGCCCCTAACTCTCAATTGAAAAATGTATTTTTAGATTTATTTTCATCGTTACTTTTTATAAATTTGCTATCTTTAACTTTTTCAAGATTTTTAATTGCTACTTCGTTTAATTCTGTTAATTTTTTAGAGATTTCATCGTTATTCACATTTCTTAGTTCTTGATGCGAATTAATAACTTCATCTAAAATTTTTGTATCTCTTTCAAAATTATTAAATTCACTTTCGAATGAGATTATTTTTGTTTTTGTTGCCTCTAATTGATTTCTTGTTTGCGTATCATCATTATTGAATGTTAAAAGTTTTGCGCTAACTTTATCTTTTTGTGTTTTATATCTATCATTTAAATTATTATTTTGTTCGTTTATCTTTGATTTAATTTGTGTTATTTCTTCTTTAAGTGATTGAATAGCTTTTTTGTTTTCCTCTTCTATTCTTATTTCTTCATCTTTAGTTCTTACGTCTGATTTAGCCTTGTTTAAGGCGTTTTCGATATTTCTTGTTTCGTTTCTATATGTTTCTTTAGGATGATTATCTTGTTTTTGTATTTTGTCAGATTCATTATATTTATTTTGTAATTCTTGTTTTATTGTTGGATATTTTGTATCATCTAAAGAATCTAGATATTTCTTAATCTCGTCTAGTTTTGATTTAAGTTGTTTTCTTGCGTTGGAAACCAAAACTTTTTCTTTATTATCTTTCGCTTCATTAAATGATGCTATCAATTTTTGAGTTTCATTTTTTAATTCTTCAAGAGTTTTATTATCTAATTGAATTATTTTTTTAGCCTCTTCGACTTTAGATTTTAATTTTTCTTTAATGTTTGAGAAACCTTGATCTGGTGTGGAATTTAAAAATTCGGTCGCTTCATTTATGACTTTTATATATGCAACTTTTTCAGGTGATTCTTCATTGTTTTTTAAACCTAGAACAGTACCAACGGTGATAGCTGCCGCTGCAAAAGGTAAGACTAAAACTAATCCTTTAAATCATTTTGTTTTAAATTTCATTTTTTCTCCTTGTATTATTTGTGGAAATTATTTAGTTTTAAATAAAAAATAAATAATAATTTTATTATTTATTAGATTGATAACTAAACAATATTATTATATATTTTTTTATTTAAATTTTAGTTATTTTTTGAGTTCTGGACCTATCAAGATGTAGAGTTAAAATAAAAAATATCTTGTTTAATAAATAGGAATAATTGCTTAATAATTTAAATCATCAATCAAAAATATACTTTTTTAGGTATTGTACGAGTGCTAATATAATTTTTATAGTAAGCTTCATTAAATGTTATACCTAAAAACATAAAATAAGAAAATCAGTTTATAAAAAATCCAACAGTAAAAAAGAAACCTACAGCAGACCCAAATTTAGAGTATGAAATAACTTTATTTAAATATGTATATATTATTAATAATCCAAACGTTGGAATTGTGGATATTATTGCTCCTCTTCAAATAGATTTAAAATTTAATTTAAAAGAAGGTGTTAATCTAAATAAAACTAAAAAAGACACTAAGAAGAAAACTAGCGAAAAGAATAAGTAAAATACATCTAAAATTCAATGAGTTTTACTTAATCCATTTTTAATCATTGAGGCATATATTAATATATAAATATTACTAAATATAAATAGTAATATAGAAATTGCGAAAACTAAAAACAATCCTTTTAGTTTATTTCCTCAATAAGTTCCTACTTTATCGTGAGAAAACATATAATTATAAGCTGTAATTATTTTTCCATATCCGCCCGCAGAAATGTAAAGCGAAGGTATAGCAATAAAAGAACCAGGTATTAAAGAATATAATTTACTAAATGAATCGTCAATAACTTCAACACCTTCGTTGTTATTAAAATATTGTTGTCCACCAGGAATAAATTTATTAAAAATTATATTGTTAAATAAGCCTTGAAAAATACTTGTATTGTTAGTGTTGTATTCTTTGGTTAACACTTCAACATGATTTGTTAAAGTTGAAATATTATCGGTGATCGTCAAATTTAAAAAGTTAATTATATAAATAATTGGAACCACAGAAATGAGAAGATAAAAAGTAATTGATAATCATATAAATGTAAAATTCTGAGTTGAAAAATTTTCATATACTTTGTGAACTACTTTAGTTCTAGTATCTTTTTTTTCAATATTATTTGCTCTAATGAGAATGAAAGCGAAAAAGCTAATAATATACTTTATTATTTTTTCATATATTATTGAAAAAATAATAAATTTACTTGGTTGAATTATATTCAAATAAAAAGCTCTTATTATAGAGTTTTTCCCTCTTAATTTTGAGAGTTTTTTATAGTTAATTTTTGTATTTTTCATCTAATACTTTAAGTGCTCTTTGGTTAGATAATTGAGGATTAACTTGTCCGTTAGTTTCTTTCATTAACATACCAAGAATGAATTTAAGAACTTTTTCGGGTCTTGTTATGTATTCATCTGTAATTTTTTGGTTTTTATCAACTATATTAATTATTATTTGATCAATTAGCTTTTGATCTGTTATTTGTTTTAAGTTGTGCTTTTCAAGTAAAATATCAATTTTATCGTTATAATTAACTAAAAGCGGTATTAATTTCTTTAATGATTTACTTGAAATAATTTCTTGATCTAAAAGTTCTATTGCTTGTTTTATGTGTTCTGGTTTTATATTTAATTCATAAGCTTTGACTGATTTAGTATTCGCCAAAGATACTACTTCTGCAAAAAATATTTTTGATAATTTATTTTTATCTAAATATTCGATAGAGTCAAAATAATTAGCCAAATCAATATCATCAATCAAACTATCTACATAAATTTGTTGAATTTTACTATCTAAATATCTTTGTTCTTTTTGGTGTGGTAGTTCATTTATTTTTATCGAATTTATAAAATTGCTTGAAAGTTTAATATATGGTATATTAGGGTCTGGGAAGTATTTGTATTCAACTGTACCCGTTTTCGTTCTCATAACTATATTTGAATTTGTTTTTTCATCAAATCTTTTGGTTTGTTGAAGAATTTTTTCCCCAGTAAGTAATTGTTTTGACTGTGTTTCAATTTCGTTTTCGATTGCTTTTTTGATATTTGAAAGTGAGTTCATATTTTTAATTTCTACTTTAGTACCAAAAATGTTTACACCATATGGTCGCAATGAAATGTTTATATCGGCACGTAATGAACCTTGTTCCAATTTACCTTCTGAAATACCCAATGCTAGTACTGTTTTTTTGATCATATCAACGTATGCAGCTGCTTCGTCAGCACTTCTAATAACCGGGTAAGTAACTATCTCAATCAAAGGCACTCCGGCACGGTTGTAATCTAATTGTGTACTATCGGTGTTGTGGTGTTGTCTTGCAGTATCTTCTTCAAGATGGATTCTTTCAATTTTAATTTCTTTTTTTTCTCCGTTTGGTAATTTAATTTCCAAAGAACCGTTTGATCCAATTGGACGGAAAAATTGAGTAATTTGATATCCTTTTGGTAAATCCGGATAAAAATAGTTTTTACGATCAAAATGTAATTCGTCGTCTATTTTCATTTTTAAAGCTTTCGCTAGGGCGATACCATATTTAATAGCTTGTTTATTAACTAGTGGTAAAGTTCCCGGATATGCTAAGTCTATTTGGTTTGCGTATGTGTTTGGTTCGGCATTAAAATCTATTAATGCGGGAGAAAACATTTTTGTCTTTGTTTTAAGCTCAATATGAATTTCTATACCTATAATAACTTCAAAATTTTTCATTTATTTCCCTCCTAATAATTCTTCAAAATATTCTGCAATCCCTAAAAGCTTTGCATCTGAATATATTTTAGATTCTATTGTCAAGTTATAAGGTAAATTTTTGTGTTTATCAAACGGAATTGTAATCGAAGGATATCCACCTAAATTTGCCGCGGTTAAAATAAATTCTAAAACACCATATTTACTATTTTGATCAAAGTTAGGTGCAACACCTCCAAAAGCTTGAAATATAACAGCATCATATTTTTCATGTAAATCGTTCATGTAATCTTTTATCACACGACGAGCCTTTTGGGCTTTAACAAATATTTCTTCGATATTTTCTGAATAAAGAAAATAACTACCAAGTGATAACCTTTCTTGAACCATTTTCCCAAATTTACTGCTTCTTGTGTTTTTAATAACTTCTTCCCAAGAATCTCCTTCTACTCTAGAGCCAAAAGCGATACCATTTAAGTTCGCTAAATTAGAACTAGCTTCTGAAAAAGAAATTACTTTGTAGACTGGTTTAATTGCATTTAAAATATCCAAATTAGGTTCAATAACATCTACATCAACACCTTCCTTTTTTAAGTTTTTATGAAGTTTTTCAACCGAAACATTAACATAATCTTCTGAAAATTTTGAAAAGTTTAATAAAGCAATCTTTTTAGGTTTTGTCTTAATAACTTCTTTAATCTCGATATCTAAACTAGTCATGTCATATTTATCTTTTCCGAATAAAATTTGCGAAGTTACAATTGCGTCGTTAACATTATGTGTAAAATATGCTACTGTATCTAGTGAAGAAGCGTAAGCAAATAAACCGTATCTGCTAATTGCACCATAAGAAGGTTTAAAACCTACTGCACCGTTATAACTTGCCGGTAATCTAACACTATCACCTGTATCGCTAGCTAAAGCTATTGAAATGTTTTCGTCAAAAGTAGCTATAGAACCTGAAGAAGAACCTCCGGATAATCTGCTAGAATCAAATTTGTTTTTTACTATACCGTAAGCACTATGTGTACCTGTACCACCAAGTGCTAATTCATCCAAATGTAATTTTGCAGGTATTAAAGCTCCTTGTTGAATAAATTTATCAATAACTGTAGCGTTATAATGTGTATTAAATTTTTCTAATATCAAACTAGAAGCGCTTGTTGGCGCATCATTTGTAGCATAATTATCTTTTATTGTAACGACAACATCTTTAAATAATCCAACATTTTTATTTTCGATTTTATCATATACAAAAGCAACGGCGTTATTTTTGTCGTTTTTTAAATTGTTTAATGCAAGTTGTAAATTACCTTTGTTTTTAATAACTCTTTTCATTATTTAACCACCTTTGTAATTGTTACATAGTCCTGGTCAGAAGTTTTTGCGTTTGATAAAATTTGATTTTTATCAATTGATTTAAATTCATTATCAAATTCATCTTCTCTCAATAAATCTATTTTGTATTCCTCGTTTATGTGTGAAAGCGGTTTTATATTATCCAAATTTAATTTATCAAGATTTTTTAAATCATTTTCTAACTCATTTCAATTTTTAATTATATTATTTAAAACTTCCTCACTAGGGTTAAACATTAGCGAACTTACTATTTCTTTAATTTTTTCCTTATTTATAATCATTATACTCCTATCATTTTGGTAATGAGTAAAATTCAAAACCATTTAAATATTTCAAATCACCATTTAAATTCTGTAGTTTTAAGTAATAAGAATGTAACATTAATCTATCTGCTTTTTTACCACCGTATTTTATATCACCATAAATAGGTTTACCTAAAAACTTAAGTGTAAGTCTAATTTGATGTTTGCGACCAGTTAAAATTTGAGCAATTTTTTTATTCTTCTCAACATAAAGTATTGTTTTAGAATACTTAGAATTTTCTTTTTCTTTTGGTGAAACTTTCATTTTTCCTGTCGAATAATCTTTTAAGAAATAAAGTTCAACCTCTTTGTATTGTTCATTAAAATCACTTTTAAACATATATTTTTTATCAAAATTAGAAATTTTATCATTTAATTGTTTAACTGTGTGGTAATTTTTACCATAAATTATCAACCCACTTGTTTCTTTATCTAATCTACCAACATGGCTTGGTTTAAAACTATCTATTTGTTTAAATTTCAAATAAGATAAAACTTGATTATCTAAGGAATTATCAGGCCCGTGAACTTCAACTCCTATTTTTTTATCTACTATTAATATATTTTCGTCTTCGTAGATGATATTAAAATTTTGTTCTACTTTAAAAACTTCTTTTTTTTCTTTTTTATCAAAAATTCCGTAAATTACTATTTGGTCATTTTCTTGAACTATTAAACTTTTTTCGTTTATTCTTTTCCCGTTTATTTTAATATCTTTTTTACGAAATAGACTTTCCAATTTGCTTTTAGGCAAATTGGTTAAATACTTGGCAATTAACTTATAAATAGTTCTACCAGAGTCGTTTTTGGTGGCTAAAATTTCAAACATTTATTCTCCTTATTATAATTATTAATTATACATTAATTATAGTTTAATGTTGTATAAAATAAGATAACGCCATTAATAAATAGAGTTATCTTACTAGTATAAAATTCTTATCTTGTCAATTCAATTTGGTATAAATTTTTTACATTTTTAGACATTTTTTTAAGCATTTTTAATTCTTTTGCAAATTCTTCAATATTAATGAAGTCTTCATAATCTTGTTTCGTAGATCATCTTTGTATTACTAATATTTTTTCTTCTGTCATTAATCCGTATTCATAAGAAAGGTTTTTTTCTTTCATTCTTGTTTTTTGTGTAAAAACATATAAATAATCAATAAAACCTTTTAATTTTTCAGGATCAATTGTGTAAATTGTTGCTTGTGCATATATCATAATTATTCTCCTTAATTAAATTTTAAACGTTTGTATAGAATGAACGATTCAGTTAATTTTTTGTCATTAAATTTAGTAAAGTCTTTAATTTCATCTAATTTAAATTCTTTTAAATCTAGTGCCGTCGCAACTTCTGATACTTTATTTGGTAAAACAACCGAATAGTATGTAGAAAGTGCGTATATTCCGTTTAATAATCTAACTAAAATTTGTTCTAGGCGATCTAAATTTGTAATAGTTCATGGTTTAGTTAAATCAATATATTTGTTTAATTGGTTTCCAAGCTCGTTTGCAATTTGAAAAGCTTTATTTATTCTAAACTCATCAAAGTTATTTTTATATTCTTTAATTGAATTTATTATATCATTTTCGATATCTAAATCTTCTTGATAAGTAGTTTTTGCATATTTTATCGGGTTAGAAAAAGAATTGCTTTTCATTTTTAAAGTACGTGCAATCAAATTTCCATAAGTATTAATTAATTCAGCATTAATTGTATTAACGAATCTTTCTTCATCGAAAACAATGTCATCACCAAGTGCGCTTTGACTAACAAAGAAATATTTTATAATTTCAGGATCGTATTTTTCTAATAATTTATATGGATCTATAATGTTGTTTTTAGATTTTGACATTTTACCAGTAGGGGTAATTATCCATCCGTGCGATTGTATTTTTGAAGGTAATTTTAAATTTAATGCTTTTAAGAAAATAGGTCAATAAATCATATGAAAACGAGATATTTCTTTCCCTATTAAGTGAACAACTTCTGCATTATCATCTTCTCAAAAATATTTAAAATCATCTTTGTGATTACCGTTAATATCAAACCCTAGTGCTGTAATATAATTAGCAAGAGCATCTAGCCAAACGTAAACAGTATGTGAAGGATCTTCATTAATTTTAATTCCTCAATCAATTTTGGCTCTTGTTATCGATAAATCTTCAAGCCCTTTTGAAATAAAATTATTAATCATTTCGTTTTCAATTTTTTTCGGAGCTAAAAATTCTTTATTTTTATTTATATAATCAACTAGTCAATCTTGAAATAAATTCATTTTAAAAAAGTAACTTTCTTCGGATACTAAAGTAAGTTCGTGGTCTGAAGTTGGGTGATAAAATTTACCATTTTTTTTAATTGCTTGAGTTTCGGTTAAAAACTCTTCATCAGGAATAGAGTATAGACCTTGATATTTTCCTTTATATACAAATTCTTTTTTTAGAAAATAACTAAAAATATCTTGTATTGTTTTTTTGTGGTATTGTGAAGTTGTTCTTGAGTAATAATCATATTCAATGCGAAAATCTTTTCACATCTGTTGAAATTTTAATGCTAGTTCATCAACGAACTCTTGTGGTTTTACCCCTTTTTCTTCGGCTTTTTGTTGTATTTTTAATCCATGTTCATCGGAACCGGTCAACATTCTTACATCATAACCATCTAACTTTTTATAATTTGCAATAACTCAAGTTAGTGCGGTTGTGTACAAATGACCAATATGTAAATTTCCGCTAGCGTAATAAATAGGTGTAGTTATATAAAATCTCTTTTTCATATTATTCCTTAATTTTAATAGGTTTATAAATATTTTTTATTTCAGGTAAATAATCGTGGTTTAGTTTATCGTTATCAGCGTGCAAATACAAGTTAGGTAAAAAATGTGTACCTCAACCAGACTGAAATCTAGCCTCTATCAATGCAAATTTAGGTTTTTCACTAGATCTTGTAAATACATATTGAACTCTTTTAGGTTCGAAATTATACTTTCTCATTAAGGTAAAAGCGTCAATTGAACGTTCTATAGGGAGAACAATTGTTAAATATCCTTTTTGTTCAATTATTTTAGAACAACCTTGGAATAGTTGTTCTAAATTTAGTTTTACTTCATGAGTTGCTATTAATTTAGCTTCATTTCAATCTTTTTTAATTTTAGTTTTATCAAAAGAATAAAAAGGGGGGTTACAAAAAATAACTTGATATTTTGGTTTAACGTTTTTTGTGTGGTCCTTTCAAAAAATGTTAAAATCTTCATTTATTACATTAATTTGTGAGTCTAAATTGTTAAATTTAATATTAAATTTTGCTAATTCATATGCTTCTTTTTGGATTTCTACTGCATCAATTTTAAGTTTAGAACTTCTAGAAGCAACGAAAATGGATAAAGCACCATTGTTCGCTCCTATTTCTAATGTTCTACTTATTTTTTGATTTAAAGTAATAAAATTCCCTAACAAGATTGTATCTACTGAATAATTAAACATGTCTTTATCTTGGTAAACATATAAATTTGAATCAAACCCAAGAGAATTTTTTATGATATTACGATTTTTTAAAGCGTCTGTTAGTTTCATGGTTTCTTCTAAATTGCTCATCTTTTTCCTTTTTTGCTATAAATTCAGGATATAAAGAAGCTAAACAACAATCAACTTTCCCTTCTACCAAATCTACCCCAAGAATAACAACTTCAACATAATCACCAATTGTAAATGTTTTCTTAGTTTTTGTACCTATAAGTTTTGTCAATGTGTCATTTGCTTCATATAAATCGTCAATTAACGAAGTTTTATGAACTAAACCACTAGCTTTAAAGTCAAATTCAACAAAAAAACCAAAATTTAAAATACTTAAAATTTGAACTTTATATTTTTTTCCAATTTGATTTTTCAAAAATTCTGCAAATTTTAAATCATTAACATTTCTTTCGATTTGAACTGCTTTTTGTTCTGATTTAGTATTTAAATCTCCATAACTTATTATTTTACTTCTGTATTCATCAATCTTATCTTCTTTTTTATCAATAAGAAAGTTTCTAATAACTCTATGGATTACTAAATCTGGATATCTACGTATCGGACTTGTAAAGTGACAATAATATTCTGATGCTAAACCAAAATGACCTATATTTTCAGGAGAATAAATTGCTTTTTGCATTGTTCTCAAGAACATTAATTTAATAAAATCATCATTTCTATGTTCTTTTATTTTTTCTACAATTTTAGAAAAACTTTTAGGCGATAATTTATTGAAATTTAAGTTTTCAGATTTGATTCCTATTGCTTCTAAAGTGTTTTTTAAATTTGTAATTTTCTCCTGGTCAGGTAATTCGTGAATACGATATAAAACAGGTAATTTATTATCGTATAAATATTTTGCTACAGTTTCGTTTGCTCTAACCATAAAGTCTTCTATTAAAACTTCAGAAAACCCACGCTCATTAATTAAGATATGACTAACTCTTCCTTCGTTATCTAATTTTATTTTTGGTTCCACAATTTCAAAATCAACATAACCCTGTTTTATCTTAAAATCATGTAAAATCAAACTTAGTTCTTTTGCATCATTTAACATTAATTTTAGCTTATCAACATCATTTTTAGGTTCTTGAGTAAAAACTAGTTTATTCTCATTGAAAAATTTATCAACTTGTTTATAAGTTAATCTAAATTTACTTTCAATAATACCTTCAAAAATATCTACTTTAACGTTATTTCCATATTTATCAATTTCCATTTCACATGCTATAACAAATCTTTTTTCATTTGGGTTCAATGAACAAATACCGTTTGAAAGGCCAAAAGGTAACATCGGTATAACTCTATCGACTAAATAAATGCTTGTGCCACGTTTTAAAGCTTCGTTATCAATTTCTGTACCTTCTTTTACATAATGGGAAACATCAGCGATATATACCCCTAAAAAGTAGTTACCATTTTCTAATTTTTTAACGTAAATAGCATCATCAAAGTCTTTTGTTTCGTCACCATCGATTGTAACAATCATTTTATCGGTTAAATCAACTCTTCTACTTAAATCTTCACTTTCGATTGTTTCGGGGATATTATCAATTTCATTGTCTAAAATTTCAGGAAAACTATTTGGCGCTTTAATTTGTTCTAGGTATGATTTAACATAAACCATTGGATCAGCTTCGTTAGTTATAACTTTAGTTATTTCGATTAAAACGTTTTTAGAATCGTATTTTAAAATTTTAGCAACTACCAAATCGTTAAGTTTAATAGGAATTAAATTAGGTATTATAGTTCATGTTAAACTTTTCATTTTAGCTTCGACTGGAACAAAATAATTAGTATTATTTTTTAGTTTTATAAAACCAACTATTTCATCATTTCCACGTTCGATTATTTCGACTACTACACCACTAGTTAAGTCCGACTTATCATCTTTTGGATTTTTAAAAACCTTCACTTTAACTTTGTCATTATGTAATGCGCTATTAAAGTTAAAGTTTCTAATATAAACGCTATCTTTGGTGTTGTTTACCTCATCGATATTATAGTCAACAAAACCAAATTGTCCTTTATTGTTTACGTTTAATACACCCTCTATAATATCAACTAAAATTGGTGCATAATATTCATCATTATTATTTTTGAAAATTTTATATTCTTTTTGTAATTGAGATAATATTTTTGTTAATTTATGATTATCTTTAGGGAGTATTCTAAAATGTTTGGCAATACTTAAAAAACTCCTTGACTTTTCGCTTTGTATATATGATACAACTTTTTCTATATCCATTTATTTAACTTAAGATGGCTTTAAGTATTATTGCAGAAGCAAATAAAACAAATCCAAAAAACATCATTGAATATTTTAAAACCTTCTTAATTCCCCTTTCTTTTGAGTTTTTGAACAATTCTAAATCGCCAGAACCTACTAGCGCTCCTGAAAAACCATTTGAATCAGGAGACATAGCAAAGGAAATAAGAATAATTATAAAACTACATAATATTAATACTACTGTTAAAATTGTCATCTTTACTCCTTAAATTTACACTTTATTTAAAGTATAACATAATTAATTTTTTTTAATTTAGTTAATTACTTTTTTTAAATTAAAAATTTAAATATTTATCTGTATAAGATATTTTTCAATTATTTTTTTAAGAAAATAAATCAAATATTAATTTTTATTTTGTGTCCATGTTATGGTTTAAAAAAACATAAATACTTTTTAATTTGTTTAAAAGAATATGGTTTCGGATGTTGCTTAGACCTAAAAAAGAGAACGCTTATATAATATTTTGTAAATTATTTATATATTTCTAATGTTTATATTATTTAGAACTAAACACATTTATTCAAAATCTTGTCTATTAATGTTATCAATATATTTCTATATTTTTTTATAGCATTATATTTTTAATTTAGTCTATAAAATGTTTTTTAATTGTAAATTAAATTAAACCTAATATCCTACTAAATGACATTAGCAGAAAATGTCCACATAGCTATTTGTTTTTTCTATTAATACTCAATAACTAAAAATTAATTAAAAAAATATTATAAAAAATATTTATAAATTTTATTTTAACCCTATACCGTAGGTGAAAAAGTTTTTTATATTTTTGTTCCAATTTTTTTGATTAACTTTTAAAGTGCTATAATGTACGTGTCTTATTAATATATATATATATGTAAATATATATAAAACTAAGGAGGTGTTAATGCACTTTGCAAAAAGAAAAAAAATAGTGACGCTACTTGTTGTAGCTTCTACTATAGCTTCTAGTAGTGGTGTAGCTTCTTTAATTTACAATTTTTCAAAAGACAATGATAATCCATTTGAATTTGTAAATAAAGAAAGTAAACCGAATTTAATTAATAAAGATCAATTAGAACTTGATAATGATAAGATATTAAATTCAAATGTTGATTTAAATTTACGAGTTAAACCTCAACCAAAAGAAGAACCGGTGATACCAAAACCTAAAGAAGAAGAAAAGAAACCAATAATTATTGAAAAACAACCTGAAAAACCGATTGAAAAACCAAAAATTATTGAAAAACCTATTCCAAAACCGATTGAAAAACCAAAGCCGATTCCTAAACCTATAGAGCCGCCCGCTCCTACGCCACAACCAAAACCGGAACCACAACCTGAAGTTGTTCCGGATCCTACTCCTGGCGTTGCTGATGCTTATATTACTATCGAAGGAGTTAGGGTTAAAGCTAAATTAAAAAACTTTAAAAAGCGTGTTGTATCATCATATGATGTTGAAAATAAAATAGCAAATAGAGAAGAATATTTAGCTAATATAACAGGCGAATTAATTAGCATTGAACCAACAGAAGAACTTAGAAAAAAAGTTACCGATAATGCTGCCGCTGCCGCCCGCACTATTCGTGATCATGAATATTCTACTATTGGTATGGCGTTACAAGTTTTAGATTTGGTCGACAAAGGTAAAATGACAGAAACTAATTTACATTCATTTTTAATTAAAAATGAATTAAATAATTGAAATTGACGAAGAGATTATTATACTTTTCAAGTTTTAATTGAGCACGGTGATTTTCAAAAGTTTTTAACTCCAGAAGCACAAGCTCAATATCCAACAATGCAATTTAGAAGTGATTTACATCGTAAATTATGAATTATTAAAAATTTAGATTTTTCTAAGTTTACAAAACTTGCGCCTGAGGGTGAAAGATTTTTGAGAGAAGGTAAAGTTTTAGATCCTAGAAATGTTTACTTAAATGAAAGAGGTGAGTGAACTTCAAGTAGTTGAAGCGGACCTAAAGAATTTAACGGTGTTATCGCAGAAAGAGAGAGAAATAATAGTCAAAAACGTGCTTTTGACTATGATACTCCTTGGGGTCGTAGTGCCGATGATATTAATAGTGGAACTTATCCAGGGTGAACTAAAACTAAAATAAACCCTGATCAAGATCCTAATTTTAAAGATTTACATATATCAAATATAAATGGACTTGATGTTTTTAGAATGACAAGAAACGGCCAACCTAAAACTGATGGAGATTATGTTAATGATGGATATGTAGTCGAAATTGATGCATCTAAAAGTAATGCTTATGAGCGTACAAAGACATTAGTTAAAGAACTTACTGACAGAAAAGTAAATATTACTTCATATAGAATTAAGCATATGGGTAAAGCCAATGCTGCTCAAAACTTCAAAGAAATACTTCTTGCATTACCTGAAGAATTAAGGCAATTAGAGTTATTCTTTGATGCTAGAGCAACAAATACTTCATCGTTAATTGCTTTAGAAAATAAAAAGATTAAAGAATTATCGTTATACACAGATGGTAACTCACTTTTAGATAGTTGAAGTCTAAATCCTTGAGCACTTAAAGAAACTGCGTGAGTTAATACTCTTGATTATAATGTAAGTAGCGAGTATCCAAGTGATGCATATATCATTACAAGAATAAGATTTGATACTTTAGCTTTTGAGGAAAGTGATATTAATAAATCGTATGCTGATGACGATCCTACAAATAGATTCAAGAGAATTAATGATGGTTTAAGACGTGCTTACTGAGCTAGAAATAATGAAGCTATATTCCAAAGCATGGGTCCAGGTTTAAATCCTGATAATAATGAAAGTGGTAATGGTTATCCTATGGGATTAGATTTTGGTAGAGCACCAAGCGTTAGAACTTTAAGAGGATTGGTTTTTAAAGATATTATCAAACCTCAAAACGGAAGTAGAAAAATACAAAGAGCAAATTTTGCTAATACTGGTCAAAATTATAAATTGAAATTAATAGACTTAAATGATTCCGGTTTTGAAAACTTTATACCAAAAATACCCGGTGTTCAAGAGCCTAAAATTACTTTTAGCAATGGAGATGAAACAAAATATCTTTTTATTGATGATGCTGGACAATTGACAAGTAATGGTGTTCAAAGCATTTCAAAATTCTTTGAGTTAGCAAAAACCTTAAATAAAACCATAAGAGTTAGAAAAGGTAATATACAAACTATTCAATCACTTAGAAATTACGGTTTTGATGTAGAAGAATTTGAAGAAGGTGATGAACTTAATTTTACATAGGAGGCAATTATGAATTTTATTAGTAAGAAAAAAATATTTTTAAGTTTTGCTAGTATATCAATATTACCTATTGCGATATCATGTAGCACAGATAATAATTCAAAAAATAATGGAATCAATAATAATTCTGAACACAAAAAACAAGAAGTTAGAGATATATTAAATGATGATTTTTTAAATATTGATTCTAATAAGAAGCAAGAATTAAATACTCGTTTAGAAACCGCTAATAAGAATACAGTTGTTGATCAAATATTATCTGAAGCGAGAGAATTAAAAAATAATTCTTTAAAAAACAAAGGTATTGAACAAATTAAAACTTATGCACTTGATAAGTTATCAAATTTGAGAAATTTAAAAAATTATGAAGCAAGAATTACTAGCGAGAGTAATAAGGAAAATTTAGTTGATATAATTAAAGAAATTGATTTAGATATAAAAAATCAAGGACAAATAACTGACGCCGAAAAAGAAAAAGCAACTAAAGAGTTTAGTAAGTTAGTTGATTCTAATGGTTTTAAAGAAGTTTCGGTTTTTGAATTACTTAATACAACTCCTTCTTTTACGCCTCAACAAGGACATATAAAAAGCGAAGTTTTACCAACGACTTTTATAAAAAATATTTCAACATGGGTTGCGAAAATAAAACCAAAATATTCATGGTTTTTAAACTCATTTATTACTAATGCTAGACCAGAAGATAGTCTAGCGCAAGCTAATCAAAAAGGCGAGTTATTATTAAGTATAGTTTTTCAAAATAAATTCAATGAAAATCAACAATATACTGAGTCGTATAAAATCTCTGGTTTTAAAAGTAATTCTCAAGGTTTAGACGATGATGGAACTATTTTAACTAGTTCTACTGAAAGACTTAAAACACCAGACGAAAAATATGTTTTAATGAATCAAAAAGAAAGATTTAACGCTGATGATTCAAAATATATAAATGTTTTAAAAGAACAACTAAGATTAAATGATTGAAAAGAACTTCGTAAAGATGCAAAAAACGTAACAGACGAAGAAATAGCTAAGTATAATAAAGAAGCTGAAAAAGTTGGATTAAGTTCTTACGAATCTTCTGCTTTAAAAGGGTTTTCTATACCCAAATATAAGTCTGATGGAAGTTTTGAAGGATTTAGTTTGAATACCGAAAGATTAATTCCGATGGGACCCACTTGAGCCGATGCTTTAGGTGGTAGAAGCACTTTTCAAATTGGCGGATTAGGAAGAAGAATAACAAATGAAAATTATTTAAATCTTGCCAAACAAACATATTCCGTTACTTTTAGCAATCAAAGTATTACGGAATTAGAAAGTGAAAGAGTTGAAATTCAAAGAAATTTAAAATTTGTTGATCATTTATCTAATTTTGCTAATAATATTAAAGATCAAACAACTAAAGATAAATATTTAAAATTAATAAACGACGCTGGAGGTCAACAATATTATTTAGAGCCTTACGAATCACAAATTTGGGATATTATAGCCAAAGAAACAACAGATACCAATGCTAGCGATCTTTATAAAAAATATTTAAACGAAGAAAGAAATTTTTATAAAGAGAAAGTTAATAATTTAAAAGTTAGAGAAGAGACAAAGAAACTTTTAAATGAAACAATCGATAACTCTAATTCTTTTTATAATTTAGATAGTTTAGGAAATACAGGTACATCACCTTCAGGAACAATGTGAATTATGGATTATGAAGAGCCTGTTAATGGTCAATATCCAACTAAATTTTATTTTGGTACAAATTTACATGTTGCAGATAGTATTGCTAAAAATAAAAGAATGTTTTCTGGTATCGGCTTAACAAGATTGAACGGTGATAATAATGGTATTTTAAATAACTTTAAATTAATGGAAATGGAAGTAGAAAACGGAACTTTTACTCAATTCACCATGAATCCCGAAACAGTTAGAAGAGTTTTTGATGGTAGAGATTATCTTAAAAGTTCTCCAAGTGAATTTATAACTTCTACTCAAAAAGAAATATTTAAAGATGCGGAAGAATTTTTAGATTTTGCAGTAATTGAAATTGATTTTGGAAAAATACAAAATAATAGAGTTAGTGGCACAGGTTCGTTTCAGCCTTCGTCTATTACTCCACAAAATTTTGCTAAGTGAGTCACTAATGATTATGCAAATTGAGAAGAAAAAGACAAAACAAAATTTAAATCAGAATCTTATTTAAAAAATTATAAAAAAATTGAATTCCCACTTGCTACAAAAGGAAATTACGATTGAAGTAAATTAGATCAAATATTTGCGTTAGGTTATCCTAAATCAATTAGCAGCGGGTTTCAAGATTATTTCTTAAAGCCGTATATAGACGATGATCAACGCGCTAGAGCTGAGTGAAGTCATTCTCTTTGAACAAATGCGGACCATAAATTTTATGATTTACAAGCAACTGAAGATGGACCGCAAGGAAATCCTGAATTACTTAAAAGAGGTAATTTCTTATCTTACAATATTGGATTTAGGTCATTTGCGTATAAACCAGGATTGACCGATGCGTTTTTAGCCGCTCCTTTAGTTGGTGATAAACCTGATCCTAAGAAAAATATATATGTTTCTACCGATGACAATAAAAAATATATTAATTTCGGTTTAGAATATCTGCCACGTTGATTTACTCCTGGTGTTGGGGCTAGTGGTTCGAGTTTAAGAACCCAAAATAATGAAGTAGTTGCTATTTATCATGCCACAAACGCTAGTTCAAATACTGGTTTAGCAGCCGCATTTAGATCTGAAGGGTTCGATTACGGAGGAATGTTTGGAAAATATACATTACCTCAATATGATTTAATTTATGGCGGTGGTAAGGATCAAAAGAATTCTTATCGTGAAGCTATGAAAAAGTTATTTGAAAAAGGAGAGATCAAAAATACTCATTTATTTAAAAATGGTTTTGATAATATTCCTAAAGGGTTTGAATTTAAGGAAACTAATGGCTTTATTAAATCAACAGATTTAGAAAAAGAGGAAGGAAAAAATGAATAATACTACATTTGAAAATAAAAGAATTTATTCAGATTACAAATCTCACTTAACCTCTGATTCAAGAAGTAAATGAAGTTTATTTTACAAGAGTATTTTGATATTGTTTTTTGCAACAAGTATTCTTGTTATGCTATTCATGGCAAAATCTTCTATATTTCCTGAAGTTTACATAGGTAACGATGGTGATGGTTGAGTTAATTTGTTTAAGTTTGACGATCAGTATAGAGAAGGAAATGCGGTTATATTAATACGTTTTAGTACGTTATTCTTTGTATTTTTATTCTCGATATTTAAAAATTATAAGAACATTAGCAAGCAAAAAGAAAAAATTAAGCATTATATATTTTTCTATATATCTTATTTATTATTATCAATAGCATCTGTTGCGTTAATGTTTTTCTATACATATTGAAATAATCCAATTGAAACAGAAGAGGGGACTTATGTTCAAAAAGTACCTTATCACTGAAATGAAATTTTATCATTAACTTTTCTATTGATACCATTATTAGTTATCAATATTTCATTTGAAGTATATAACTATATTTATAAGAGAAAATCAGAACCATTACTTTATTCATCTGTTATTAGTTTTATAATACAAATAATTTCACAATTTTTATTAGTTGTGGCGATTATAGCAATTGCACAAGCGTGAATTAATCCTGCACCAGTTGATGCTGGAAGTATAGAATTAAAAAATAATGTTTCAGGTGAAACAGAAATAAGAAGCTTCACAAAACAGATATTAATGTTTAAAGATAATCAAACATGAGAAAGTATTGAATCATTATTTACAGTTAAAAAGGCAACAAATTTAATTATTATAATTGCATTATTTATAGCTTTTGGTTTTTTAATTGTAGGTTCAAATATTAGAAGTTTATCAAGATTATCTGAAAAAAATCTTTTAACTCATAATAACAAGGATAAATATATGTTATCAATAACATTATTTATTTCGGTATTACTTTATTTAATATATGTTGCAACAACTTCAGATATAAATAAAGTTTTTCGTATTATCGGAGATGATACAACATATAATTTTGCTTATTTAACAATAATTGGTATTGGTATATTTATATTTGCGCTATACTTTATTGTTTTAGAATCAAGCAAAAGAAAATTTAAAAGTTATATAACAAATACAATTGTTTTAGCTTTGACACAAACATTACTATGAATATTGTTAGTTATTTCATCAATTTTATTAGATGATAAAACTGATTGAAATATATATAACATAATAGTTATTGCTGTTTTATCAATAATTATTTATATTCATTATTTAGTAAAAAATAAAACACTTTCAAAAACAACTTCAAACCTAATTTTTATAGCAATATTTGTTCAAACAATTTTAATGTTTATTTTTGGATTAAATGAATTATTACTTGCTGATAGAAACTTTACTTTAATTTCAGTACCAACAGTTTTACCATTATTTAAATTAGCGTCAATAATTAATTTTATTATTATTTTCTCATTCTTAATGTATATTGTTGGGTATTCATTATATACACTTGTAAAGATTGAAAAAGATAAGATCAAAGACAAACAAGAAGAGGTATTAAAACATGTGAAAAAATAAGAAAAAAATAACACCTGAACAGAAACAACTTTTTGATTTATATGCAAATTACAAAGAAAAAATTAAAAGTGATAAATATTTATCAAACAGTAAAATTATGGCTACAATTTTACTTAAAAATAGTTTAGGTTTTAATTCAAAAGAATATAAAGAATTTGTTGCTAATTTAGATTTAGCTATTAAAAACAGAAATGATATTATTTTTAGAAAATTTATTATTAATTTTAATGTTAATTTAAAATTTAGTGCTAATGTCTTAGTTCCAAATATTGTTGATAAAGAGTCTTCAAATGATTATTCACTTAACTTAACTAAAAGTGCTCAACCAAATTTACAGAAATTATATGATTCCTTAAATAGTGAAATAGAAACGCTTTTAAATAATGGATTTGTTTTAGAAATATTACCTAATACCGCTTTCTTCATAGATAGCACATCACAAAAATTAAAAGTTTTCTTTGATAAGAAATTTGTAGTAGAGATTTAAAATGCATTTAAAAGATATTGTACAAAAGAAAAATAACCTTGAACATATTAAATTAAAGGTTAATAATGATAAAAATATTCTTTTAATTAATATTATGAAATTAACTAAAACACTAAGTTTTTATGTTGAAAATTCGGTTTTAAATATTCAATTAATTGAAGCTTTAAAAAATAAATATAACATTAAAAATAGTTTTATCGAAAATGTGTCTTTAGTTAAGAATAACAATTTCTTAAAATCAATGAAATCAAAATTTATCAAAGAAAAAGAACTTTACATATATTTAACAGAAGAACAAAAATATGGTACAGATTCATATTCTAGATATGAAAGAAATATATTAGAAAATATCAAGAATAAAGAAACGGATTTTATTACTATTGGTAATCGTGCCTTGCAATTTGCGAAACAAAACAATTTAAGTGTTATTAAGTCATTTGAAAATTCTTCTGTAAACAAATTAGCTAAAACGCTCACTCAAATGACAAAAATTTTATTTATCGATAATAATTATTCTAGAGTACATTTTGTAATTAATTCTAATAAGAATTTTAAAAAGCCATTCACAATATTGCCTTTAGAAAATTTTGATATTGATAAAATTTTAGGTGTTAAAAATAAAAATAGATTTGATGAAACTATTAAAGATTATAAAATATTCCCTAATATTGAAACTTTTATCGAAAACCAAATAAATATATTTTTAGAAAACTCAATAAATTCATTAATCACTGAATCATCATTTTATAGTGCTAAAAATGCTTTAGTTGCTACAAACCAAAAAAGTAAGCAATTAGATGATGAATTACTTAAAATATCTAAGCGTATCAATCGTGTAAAACAAGAAAAACAAATTGAAGAAATAGTTTTATTAACAAAGAAAAAGAAAACTATTTTTGAAGAAGGGGGTAGTGATGAATTTTAAAACTATCCACATATCTTTTATAGACAATAAACATTTAACACTTAAAGGATACTTTTTATCAATTAATCATAATGATGAAGACGATTGAATTAAATTAGAGAAAAATTCAATAAGTGCATATCCGCAAATATTAGTTAAATTTACATCCGAAAAAGAAAATGAATTTTATTTATTTTTAAAAAATGCAAATATAGTTATCGAAGAGGATGAAACTATTATTAAAACTTTTTCATCAATGAAATTTTATAAAAGATCGAAAAATAAACAAAACCACAAAGAAAAAATTAATACCTTAAACGAAAGAATCAATTATTTAAAATTTAAGCAAAATATTGGTTTAACAATTGATGAAACAATAAAATTAGATGAATTAAGAGAAGATTTATATGAATATAAATTGATGCAACAGTTAAAAATTAAAGAAAGGGATGATTATGAGTAAAAAACGTAAATTTTGAAAATTTGCTTCATTAGTTACTTCAACAGTTTTACCAATTTCTTTAATTTCTGCTGGTAATGAAACTACTACAACCACCCCATCTACTCCAACTTCAGGTTCAAACTCTAATTCAAATACAAATAATGCTAATCCCGAAAAAGAAAAGCCAAGATTAAGCAATGAATTTCCTGAGTACGACAAAATAGCAAAAGAAGAAATTAAAAAAATTCTTGAAAGTGCATTAGGAGCGGCAAATAGTTATATTGATAATGAAATTGCCAAATTAGAAGCTAGACCTAGTGAAGACCAAGGAACAGAAGGTTCTTCAAATGATAGTAAGTCTGATGAATTAGATTATAAACAAAGACTAAGTAGACTTACTTATTTACATATCTTAAAAAATTATTTAGAATCTAATAAAGCAAAAATGTTAGAAAAACCGGATGATTACGAATTTACTATTATTTTTCCTTATGTTTTATCTCAAAACGAAAAATTTGATAAAGGTAATGTTACTTATAACGGGAAAGAATATACAGGTGTAACTTTAGGGAAAAGCGCAACAACAAACTACGTCGAAGCTATTAAGAAAAAATATGAAGTAAAAGAAGATGGTGTTATATCAATTGAAACTAAAGACGAAGTTAATGGTCTTCAAAAAGGTAAATTTCAAGAAAGCATTAAACAGTATGGTGATAAATTATTAACATCAATAGGTTCAATAATTTATAATGAAAAAGATGCGCTCGAAATTGAAAAAGATATTAATTTAGAATTTAACACAATCGGAGATAAACAAGGTTATACAATTACTGTTCCTAAAAATTATGGATCTTGAGAAGAGTACTTCAAATCTAGAATCAGACCTCGTTTTATTGATTTTGACTTAACAGCAAATCAAGAAACAGAAATCGAAGAGGAAACAGAACAAGATCAAGAACAACCCACCGAAAATCCTACAAATCCAAATAGACCTCCAAAGGGACAACCAACCGAGCCATTACCTGCAGAACCAGTTGATCCTGAAGAACAAATTTTAGCTATTCCTGCTTTACTACCAAATGTTAAAGCTTCTTTAGGGTATATAACAAAAGAACAATTAAAAAACATTTTCCAACAATATAAAAATCAATATCAAAGTTCTTTAACATCAACTTCAAATACAACAAACAACAATTCTAACGGTGAAGTTGCAAATTCAGAACAACCAACATCTAAAGAACAAATTGATGCTAAAGAAGAGCAAGATTATAATTTAAGACGTGAAAATTCTCCTTTTTACTTTGATAATCCATATAATACAAGGTATAGTTATGATGTAATTGATATTGCAGAAAATAGTGGTAAAATGTTAGCTACCGTAATGATTAGCGATAGAAATGATAAAACTAAAAATATAAAAAGAGAATATAAAATTGAAATTCAATTAGATACATCCGAAGAAGCTCTATCAAAAAATTATTTACATGAGGCAGAAATTGACCAAATAAAAGATCAATTTGGTAGGTTATATCATGCTTTAGGCATTGATTCAAAAATTAATTATACAGATTTAAAAAGTGGTAGACTTTCAAGAGCTCTTTTCTCAATGATTGCAAAAGCTGTTGATTTAAATAATAGCAAAGATTTTGATGATAAAAGAAATGAAATTAACGAATCTTATAATAATGACTTTAATAGTTGAGAAGCAACTTCAAAAGATTTATGAATTTGAACATTAAATGAATTAAAAAATTCAAAAGTAAATAGTTTACCATACTATGAATTAATGTTGAATGCCTACGAAGAACAAATTATTGGATTTTGAGGTGTAGCAATCGAAGATCAAAGCGAACCTTATCGTGCTCAAATTATTAAAGATTGAGAATCTCAAAACTTTAATTTAAATGTTTTAAATGATTTATATAATTTAGTTCGTTTTGATTTATACAAACTTAATTCAATAGTCAAAACCAGTTCTTTTAGTTTAACAACTTGATACGATTCATTTATTGATTCCCTTACATCTCTTTCGAAACATGAAAGAATCTTAAATGAATTAACTAAATCAAAAGATTTAAATAACGAAACAGCAAAACAAGATTTTCAAAAATATTATGAAGAAGCAATTGAAATATTAAATAGCCAGTCTGATGAAAAATCCAATTTCTTAAGAGATTTTGGTATATTCTTATTGGTAATTGGTGGTTTAAGTTCATTAATCAACTTAATGGTTGCTTTAATCAAATTTAATAAAAAAACAACACAAATTAAAAAACTTTATCTACTTATTGGTATAACAATGGCCATTGTTTTAATAGCTGGTATTGTATTATTAGCTGTAGGTTTAGGAGTGAAAGGAATTTAATATGATAAATAATCCAAAAATTACATCAATATTTGACTATATTGTTGAAGTAAGCGGTGAATTTCCTTATAAACAGAGACAATTTTATTCATTAAAAGAAAATTCAGAAGTTAAGCTTATGTTAATTAGCGCAACTAAAAATAAGGCGTTTTTAATTGCAAACACAAAAAATACACAATTAAGAATTAATGCCGAGATTGTTTTAGAAAATAACGAAGCAAGTGTATATACATATCACAGTTACTTTGGAAAAGTTATTGATATTGAAGGGAATATTATTTTACCTACAAAACAAAAAAATAATTTAGTTCCAAATGAAGGTCAATCAACTGCTAAAATATTTGAATTAGCACACGATTTGATGACTGTTAAAACCTTAAATGAACAATTATTCACTGGTATTATTCCAATCGATCTTTTGATACCAATTGGTAAAGGTCAAAGAGAATTAATTATTGGTGACCGCCAAACCGGTAAAACACATATAGCATTAAATACAATAATTAATCAAGCAAGAAATGGTGTTAAATGTATTTATGTTGCTATTGGTCAAAAACGTGAAGCTATTTCAAAAATATACAACACACTTAGTGAAAATCAAGCTTTATCAAATACAATTATTATTGATGCACCTTCTACAAGTGCATACGAACAATATTTAGCACCATATATTGGTATGGCTCATGCTGAAAATTTATCAAAAACACATGATGTTTTAATTGTGTTTGATGATTTAACTAAACATGCAAATATAATTCGTGAAATTGCTTTACTAACTGATAGACCAGTCGGAAAAGAAGCCATGCCAGGAGATACTTTCTTCTCACACTCTCAATTATTAGAGCGTTCAGGTTCGTTTGTTGGACGTAAAACAATTACTGCATTACCTATTTTACAAACAGTTGATGGAGATATAACTTCATTAATTGCATCAAATATTATTTCTATTACTGATGGTCAAGTTGTAACCAGCGCAGATTTATTCTCACAAGGTGTATTGCCGGCTATTAATATTAATTTATCTGTTTCTCGTACAGGTTCTAGCGTGCAAAGTCGTCAAGTTACAAAAATTGCTGCCGAAGTTGGTAAAATTTATAAACAATATAAACGTCATCTAAAATTGGCTATGTTAGATTACGATTTTAATAAAGAAACATCTATGTTGATTTACAAAGGTAAAACTATTGATAAAATGTTTCAACAAAGAGGATTTACATTATATAAGCAAGAATTAATTTTATTCACTTCTAAATTAGTTTCATGAACAATTCTTAAAGGTATTAGTAATGAAGATTTAGCTATGAAATTCTTAAATAAATTTATTGTTGAAAATCAACAAGCAAAAGAAAACTACAATAGAATTATTAATGGATTAAGTTATGATGATAATTTAGTTAAATCATTTTTCGCTAGTGCGTTAAAACAATTTTCGGATTACAATAGTTTGGAATGAGATATTGATAATGAATATGATTTCATTGGTTTAGATGAAGCATATTTAGAAAAAGTATCTAGAGAATTAAAAGTTAAAGAAACAAACGGAGGTAAATAATGTTAGGTAAAATCTTAAATTTATGATCAGATATTATTGAAATTAAGTTTGATAAAGAAAATTTACCAAAAGTTAATACATTATTAACTTTACACAATGGTAAAACATATTTATTAGTTAAAAGAGTTTTAAATGATACAACAGTTAGAGCTATAATTATTTATGCTTCTGACGAAATTTCCATTGATGATAGTGTTACAAACACAGGAAGAAGTTTTTATGTTCCAGTTGGTAAAGGATCAAGAAATAATATTTATTCATTCCGCGGAGAACCTCTTTTAGAAGGAAGAGGTACAAAACCTTTATACATTGAAATGAATTCTATTATTAATAATGATAGATATTTAACAAATGAAGTAACTCTTGTAGAAACAGGTATTAAGGCGATAGATTTCTTTATTCCAATTATTAAAGGATATAAATTAGGTATTTTTGGTGGTGCCGGAGTTGGTAAAACAGTTTTAATGAAGGAAATTATTTTTAATGTTAATCGTAAAAATCAAAAAACATCTAATGTTTTTATTGGTTCTGGAGAACGTTCAAGAGAAGCTATTGAACTATTCAATGAGTTAGAACAATCTAAATTAATGGATAAATCAGTAATGTATATCTCTAAAATGAACGAATCACCTGGAGCACGTATGTCAATTGTACCAATTGGTGTAACAGCTGCTGAATATTTAAGAGATAGAGAAAAAGAAGATGTTTTATTATTTATTGATAACATATACCGTTTTGTTCAAGCTGAAAATGAAACAAGTGCTACATTAGGTAAAAAACCTTCTGTTGGTGGTTACCAATCAACACTTGATAGTGACGTTGCTAATATTGAGGATCGTTTATATAGAAACCAAAACGGATCAATTACTTCGTTCCAAACTATGTTTTTACCAATGGATGACTTATCGGACCCTTCTGCAGTTGCGGTGTTTAATCACCTTGATGGAAGTTTGGTCTTATCAAGAGCCCAATCTGCTAAAAATATTTTCCCTGCTTTTGATCCACTTGCATCAAATTCTAACTCAGTAGATGAAAAAATTATTGGAAAAAAACATTTTGAAGCAATAAGAAGAGCAAAAAGTATTTTAAAAGCTTATAAAGATTTAGAAGATGTTATTTTAATTCTTGGATTCGATGAACTTGATGAAGAAAGTAAAGTCATTGTTAAAAAAGCTTTACAACTAGAAAACTTCTTTACACAAAATTTCTTTATGACAGAGCATTTTACAAAGGCGCCTGGTCAATATGTTAAATTAGAAGACACGGTCGAAAGTGTTATTAGAATTTTAGATGGTAAATATATTAAGCAATCACCAGAAATTTTTCAATACGTTGGTGATAACTTAAGTATTCCAACTGACGAAGAATTAGGATTATAATTTTAAAAACTCCTCATTAAAAGAGTGAGTTTTTTTACAAAAACTTATTTTTTGGTAAAAAAATGATTAAAATATTAACTTTTTAATAAAAAAATAAGTTTATAGTGATATAATATTATAAGAAAAATATAATGAATATTACACGGAGGAATTATGTCAAATCCAAAAGTAAAATTAGATCAATCATTTATTGAAGAACTTAAAAAAACAACTAAAGCTTATAGTAATTCACTATCTATAGCCATTAGGAATAATATTAAAAACGAAAATAAAAAATAATAAAAAAACATAAGAAATTAGAAATTTTCTTATGTTTTTTTATTAAATTCAGAATTATTTATTATGCTTAACATTTAAAAAATACATTTTTAATAATTGAATATTTAATTCTAAAAAAGGAGTAAATCGTTTTTTTTAAATTATTTAAAAATTAAAATAAAAATATTTTATGCATAAAAGTTGCCTCTATATATAGAAATGTACAATTTAATTTGTATAAAAGAATACTTATATACGAACGTTTTGAGGTAAATTATGAAAATAAATAAGAAATTTTTAAATAAAATTACTCTTTTAGGAGTGACTTCAAGTTTATTTGGTTTGGTTTCGCTTAATAGCAGTAACCAAACATTAAACGAAACTGAATTAAATGACTCTGAAAAAGAAGTTTCTAAAATAGAATATACAATTAATCCTAATCCACATAATTTAAAGTATTTTGATAATTTAAGTTTTATTTCATCAAAATATACACTAGTTCGTGGATCATCAATTTTGTCGGATAAATATTTAGATCATCATATTAAATCTGTTTTAAATCTTAAATCTACTCTAGAATCAGAGAACACTTTAGATTATTTATTAGACAAAAATAATTTAAATACTAGAGTATTAATCGGAATAAAAGGTTCTGATGATGAAGTGTCTAAATATATTGAGTCTAAATATGAATCAGAAATTGATAATGATTTCAATAAGTTTGATGCTTATTCTCTAGTTGTTAAAAATAATAATATCGTAATAATTGCTAAAGATAAAGAAGGTGTTTTCGCTGCTTTTAATACATTGAGTTGAATATTTGAAGAAATGAACGGTCAATTTATTAGAGATTTAGTAATTAATGATTATGCTGATACTAAAATTCGTGGTTTTATAGAAGGGTATTATGGAGTACCTTGGTCTTGAGATGATAGAAGTTCAATGATGACATTAGCTGGTAAATATAAAGCTAATTCATATATATTTGCTCCAAAAGATGATCCGTATCATAGTGTAAAATGAGATGAATTATATCCTTCTGAAGAAATTGAAAAAATGAAAAAAACAGTTGAAGCAGGGCATTATGCTGGTGTTGAATTTACATGAACCGTGCATCCATGAATTAACAAATCACATGCTATTGATTTGCAAAACAATTATGATTCTGAAGTTACAAAATTGAAAGCGAAATTTAAGCAAATGTATGATGAAGTCGGTATTAGGCAATTTGGTTTATTAGCAGATGATATTGATGGTCAACCATTTAATCTTGTAAAAAAATTAATCGAAGATTTAGTTGCATGAGGTTCTGAAGAGGGTAGAGAAGTAAAAGGTTTTGTGTTTGTTCCAACAAAATATGAAGGAATGTCAAATACATGATCAGGAACAGTGGCCCAATTGCAACAGTACCAAAGAGAACTACCTGATAATTCTAAAGTATGGATTGTTTATACAGGTGCTAATGTTTTTGGTAGTGTAGAAACAAGATCTATAAATTGATGAGTTAATACTTCTGGAACAAATAGGTCACCTTTATTTTGGTTAAATTGACCTGTAAATGATCCAGATTATACAGCCCTTAATTTAGGGCCCGGAACAATGTTAAATAACGATGTTGAACCAAGTAAATTATTAGGTGTTGTAACAAACCCAATGCAAGAAGGTGAATTATCTAAAATTGCAATTAGTGCAATAAGCTCGTATACATGAAATATTAAAGACTTTGACGCTTGAAAAGAATGAAAAGAATCATTTTATAAAATAGCCCCTGAAGCCCCTGAAGCCCTTATGAAATTAGCTAGTCACATGACTTCTACATCTAAAGATGGAACTAGATGAGGGGTTAATATTGATGATGAATCTAAGGATATAAGACCATTAATCAATTCGATTACAAATTCGTTGAATTCAAATAATAATTTAAATGAATCAGATAGAGAACAATTATTAAGTGAAATGGAATCCATAATTGATGCTTATGATGAATTTATGCATTATTCAACTAATGAAAAAATGAAGCAAGAAATGGAATTATTTGGATTATCATTATCTAAAATAGCCGAAACAATTAAGAATGGTTTAGTAGCAATGAAATTGTTTGATGAATTAAATTCATATGATTTTAACATTAGATTAAAACAAGCTAAATTATTTGAAGCATATCAATACGCTGATAAAGCTAGAGAGGCATTTAATTTTGCTAAACATTTAATTAGAGAAGATTTAAAAGAAGGCTCAAAACCAAGAGATAAAGAAAAAATTGTTAGACCAGGTAATCAATATTTAGAACCTCTTGCAAAACTCATTTTAAATAAAATTAATTTTATTAAATCAAAGTCAGGAAATATAAATTTAGATAATTTATATGTTTCAAAAGAAAATAAAAGTCAAATTGCAAATCCAGAATTGTATAAGCAAACTGTTGAAAATGAAAGTGCAAATTCTCAAATTATTTCAAATATAGATCCTAATAACCGTGAAAATGTGGGTGCAGCATATATTGGTGCATCAAAAATAGAATACTTAAGTCCTAAAGATGAAACAAAACAAACTTTAACTTTAAAAGGTGGTCAATATATTGCGTTTGATTTAAATGTCGTCTCACAAATAACATCATATAATTTAGTTCTAGATGGAAAAGATAAAGATAACAAGAAACTAAAGAAATATTATTCAACAACATTTGATAAAATTAACTCAGTACCTAAAGATGTATCAGATGAAAAACCTTTTATTGCTAGATATATTATTTTATTCAACGATTCAGAAGAAGAATTAGAGTTTAGTATTACTGATTTTAGCTTAGTAAGAAGTTCACATGTTGAACAAATAACCAATGGTGCCAATAAGCAAAATGTCGAAAAAGTAAATAATTATAGAGTTCATTCATCGGATTATAACGAAGAAATGAATATGTATAAATATTTATTCCAAGATTCTGATTTTATCTTTACTTCGCACTCTGATAACGGAGAATTAGTTATCGAAAGTGAATCAGATGAAAATGCTTTATTTAATGAATTTTACATTAAGCAAGACCCTCTTTATATTTCGCATGCTTTAGTTTATGCGACAGTTTACAATAAAACAACCGGAGTCACCCAAAACAAAAAAATGGGTAATCTAGACCAAGTGGAAAACTTTTTTAGAGCACCTCTCGATAAAGATGAAATTGTTCTTAAACTAAATATTCAATATAGAAATTCTAAATTGCATCTTGATAAAATTGATGTTTTAAGTAATTTTAATCGTTTAGATTATTCAGAAGTTAAAACTGCATTAGAAGATTTAAAAGAATCTCGAAAAAAACACGAAAATATTACATTTACATCAAACCAAAATATTGATACATTAATTTTTAAAGCAGAAGAATTGTTAAAAAACAAATTAGGATATTCACAAATTGCAATTAATAGATTGAGAAACGAACTTATAAAATCTAAGTATGTTTATGATGTTGTAGCAAATCAAGATAATATTAACAAACTTGATTCCTTAGTTGCGGAATTAGAAAAATATAGTTCAGAAGATTTAACTAAAAAAACATTTGTTATGCTTAATAATAATTTATTAACATTCAAATCATTTAAAAATACTAGAAATAATAGTTTAACTAACGATGAAGTTTTAAAATGAATTGACAAATTAACTAAAATCAAAAGTAAATTAGTATTTGATAAATCTAAATCTGATCGTTATTTAGAATTATATACTTTAAGAAAAGATTTATTGAGTTTATCTACAAGTAATGATTATCCAAATCATGTGTTTGAAAAAATGAATGATTTGATTAATAATTTAGATAAATATTACGATAATAATGAAAGTATTCATTTTAATAGTGAATTATCTTCCATCGGAGAAAAACTATCTGAACTAAAAGTAGTACCTTTAGAAAAAGCACAAATAAATGATGAATCCTTAAAGGAAATAAATATTCTAGAAAATTCTATTGATCTAATTACTAAAAATAATATTTTAAAATTAGATTTAACTTTAGAATATAAATTATTAGACGTGACACGTAAAAACTTAGATTTTTATTCTAAAGAAGCTTTAAATAAGAGAAACCAACAAATTAAAGAGATTAACGCAGCTTATTTTGAAAAAGTATCAAAAATAGTTAAATCGCAATTAACTAAATTTAAAGATAAGTTAGATTTATTAAAACCTTCAAATAAATATATAAATTCAAAATTATTCCAAAAATTTGTAAAAGATTTAGAAGTATCTATAGACGACTTAAATTTAAATAAAAATAATTTAAATCTCGATAAATATTTAGAAGAATATTTAAGAATAAAAGATAGTGTTAATGATAAATTAAATTCTTTATCTAATAATATTTCAACAACAATGTATTTACAAAACCTTTATGATATAGATGATAATTTAAATGATATTTTTGTTCAATGAAAAAGAAATATTAAATATCAAGCGGAAAAATTATTAAGTTTAGAGGAATATGATCCAAAAACCTATTCTGATAAAGTCGAAGAATTGTATCAAAAAGGTAGAGATTTAGAAACATTAGAGTTAAAAAAAGATACTTTAAATAAAATGTACCAAGATTTTTTAACTAAAAAACAGGTTTTAAGTGATTTATTAGAAAAATCTAGAGAAGCAAAAGACAATTCTAAACCTTTTGAAATTTATTCTTCAACAACAAAATTGGTTAATAATATCGAAACTTCTCTAAAAGAAAATCCACAAAACGAAATTGAATTTGCAAAATTATTAGATCAAACTGATGATTTAATTAATACTGCTCATAAGTATTCATTAATCGAATCAAATATAGGAACTAAACCTGAGAATAATGTTGTGGTAATTGAAAAAGAGTCGCCATCTAAAAATACAAAAAAAGAAAATAATGTTTCAAGTTCATTAGTTTTATTAATTGTATTAAATGCGATTGTTACATTTGGTATGGCCCTTTATCTTGCATTTAAAAAAATTAAAAAGAATAAAAATAATTAAGGAGAATTATGAAAAAATATAAATCATTAATTATATTAGGATCATTAGTCAGTTTTGCATCAATTGCAACCGTTGTTTCTTGTTTTGCACCAAACACTAAAAAAGAGAGTGAAAAAGAAAAAAATGATAATCAATCTACAGAAGAAAATAAAGCAAATAGCAAAATAAACATTGCACTAATTGATAAATTATTAGAAAATAAATATATTACAGATTTTAACCAATTGAATAATAAAACAGAATTATTGTCTCAATTTAATAGTCAAAATTTAAATGTTAATAATGTTGAAATTATAAATTATGATTATGTAAACAATAAAATGAGCGCCAAGTTTACTTTTGAAAATCTGTCAACTAAAGAAGTTTTTAGTGTAGATAGAGAAATTAGCGGTTATAAAGATATTAATTTCGAAAACGAAATTCAAGATGTAAAAGAAAAAAATGATACCGAAATTGGAACTAATAACCAAAGAGTTATTAATATAAATGATAATTGAAGATTTGCTAAAATAAATGATGTCGACTCAGTTGAAGTTAAAAAAACTAATTTTGATGATTCGCATATGCTAAACGTTAATTTACCTCATGATTGATCAATTTATAATGATTTTAGTTCAACTATTTCAAATGAATGAGGTTCTTTAGAGGGCGGAAGTGCTTGATATAGAAAAGAATTAGATGTAAAACCAGAATGAAAGGATAAAGAAATAGAGATTCATTTTGGTGGTGTTTACATGGAATCTGAAGTTTATGTAAACGGACAATATATATCTACTTATCCTTCAGGATATCAAGAATTTAATTATAACATTGGTAAATATTTAGATTACTCTAAAGGTGCTAAGAATGTTATAACAGTAAAAGTAACAAACAAATCCGAATCATCAAGATGATATTCAGGTTCAGGTATTTATAGGGATGTCTCATTAAAAGTTACTGATAAATTACATTTACAAACATATGGTACACAAATTATCAATAATGATTTCGATGTTAACGACTTATCAAATGTTACAAGTAAAGCTATTTATACAATTAAAAATGACGATTCAAAAACAAGAACATTTAAAATTAAAAAAACTGTTTATAAATTCGGTGATGAAAAAACTATATTATTCACAAATCAAACTGAAGATGTCAACATAGACCCTAGCAGTTCAATTAAGTTAGAGACAGAGTTTAACGTTAATAATGTTCAATTGTGAGATACTAAAAATCCAAATTTATATTTATTAAAAACAGAAATTATTGAAAATGTAGATGGAAACGATATTGTTGTAGATCAAGAAACACAAAGATATGGATATAGAAAAATAGATTGAACATCTAATGATGGATTTAGTTTAAACGGAAAATGATTAAAATTCCATGGTGTTTCTATGCACCATGATCAAGGTGCGTTGGGTGCTGTTGCTAGTTATGACGCCATTTATCGTCAAATGAAAATTATGAAAGAAATGGGTGTTAATGCAATTCGTTCAACACATAACCCTGCAGATCAAAAATTAGTTCAAATTGCCGAAGAGTTAGGGTTATTATTTATTGATGAAGCATTTGATACTTGATATGGTGGTAAAAAAACAAATGACTATCATAGATTCTTCGAGCAACAAGCATTACATCCTGATGCAATTGAAGGTGAAACATGAGCAGAATTCGATGTTAAACAAATGGTGCGTTCAAAAATTAATTCGCCTGCAATAATAATGTGGTCAATTGGTAATGAAATTGCTGAAGGTACACAAGCAAAAGGTGTTACAGTTGCAACCAATTTAGTTAAATGAATTAAAGAAGTAGATCAAACAAGATATGTAACATGAGGTTCAGATAGATATCGTTATGGTAACGGGCAAGATGCTAATATTGCTGCAGCTTCTGAAAAACTTGATGTTGTCGGAATGAACTATTCTGAAGCAAATGCTCCGACATTGCATAATCTCCATCCAAATTGAAAAATATATGGTTCTGAAACATCTTCAGCCGTACGTTCACGTGGTGTTTGATATGCACCTAACAGTTATGATAACGGAACCAACGCAAACAATTATTATGGAAAACAACAATCAGATTACGGAAATAACCGTGTAGGTTGAGGAAAAACAGCTACACAATCATGAAAATTTGATAGAGATAACAAATGATATGCCGGTCAATTTATTTGAACTGGATTTGATTATATTGGTGAACCTACTCCATGATGAGGTCAAAAAGGAGATGATAAACCAAAATCATCATATTTTGGTATTGTAGATACAGCTGGATTTCCTAAAAATGATTACTATTTATATCAATCACAATGATTAGATGTTAAAGAACATCCTATGGTTAAAATAGCTCCCCATTTAAATTTTGATAAACCAGAAATGAGAAATTTAGTTGTTAACCAAGATGGAACTTTAGATTTAAGAGTTTATTCTAATGCTAAAAAAGTTATTTTAAAAGCAGATGGTCAAGAAATAGCTACCAAAGAATTCGCTACATTACAAACAAACTACACTGACGAAAAAGGAAATCCGATTATTTATCAACAAGGTGCAAACGAAAATGAGTTATATTTAAAATTCCCTATTAAATACGATGAATTTAAAAACAAAACAATTACAGCTGAAGCATACGACTCAGAAAATAATTTAGTAGCAACAGACACTATTAAAAGAGCTTCTACTCCGGTTAGAGTACAATTAAAACCTGAGAAAAATATTATTTTATCAAACGGCGATTCTTTATCTTATGTTCATGTTTCTGTAGTTGATGAAAATGGAATTGAAGATCCGAATGCTGATAATTTAATTAATTTTACAGTTGAAGGTGATGGTGAAATAGTCGGAGTTGATAATGGTGACGCTCTTACACGCGAAAGATATAAAGCGTATGAAGACGGAACTTGAAAAAGACATTTATTCAATGGTAAAGCGCTTGTTATTGTTAGATCTACAAATAAATCTGGTGAAATTACTTTAAATGCAAATTCAGAAAATCTAGAATCAACCCAAACAACAATTTTAACAGTTGAGTCTTTACCTAATACTGATACCATTATTCCGCTTGCTCTAGATAAGAGAAAAATAACAATTAATTTATTTGAACAACCAAATTTAAATGATATTAATCTAATCTTATCTAACGGTACAAAAGTTAATGATAATATTGAGTGAGATATAACAAAACTAGATAACTCAAATACTGGCGAATACACAGTAACAGCTAATTATCAAGAAAAAACTTTTGATCTTAATGTTGAAGTTGTTGATTTATCTACATTATATAGACCAACAAAAACATATTTATCATATGTAAAAGGCGAAAAATTAGTTTTATCTAATTCTGTTTTAGTATTAAATAACTCAAATGAATTAGAACATAAAGAAGTGGTGTGAAATACCGAAAATATAAATGTAAACGAATTTGAACCAGGTCAAGAAATTGAAATTAATGGATATTTAAAAGATAATCCTCAAATTTTAACAAAAGCTTATTTAAGTGTATTACTTGCTTTAACCGATGAAGTAGATACAGTAAAATCAAATAATAACACTGTAGAAATGGTTTATATTGGTACAAAATTATTAGACAATTTTGACAATGATACTAAAGAGTATACACTTGAATCGGAATATAAAAATGGATATCCTTTGATTGAAGTTATTCCTACTGATAAAAATGCAAAAGTTGAGCAATTAATAGTTGATATTGATGAATTTAATAGAGAATATATTATTTTAGTAACTGCACAAGATGGTAGTGTAAATATATTTAAGTATAAATATCATTTAAACTTAAATGATTATACTGAAGCATATTTAGATGTTTTACCAATCATTGAAGGTCGTGGTAGATATGCAAAAATAGAATTAAGACTATCAAACGGTTCAATTATTACACAGGATCAATTAAGTAATATTCAAATTAAAACATTGGATCCAGAAGATAATAAATACTTTAGTTCTAAATCAAATGAAATTTATGCTTCAATTGCAAAAAATAATATACCAGTTTATGCCGAATTTACATATAAAGGTCAAAAAGTTAGAACTCAAACAACTAATTTAATGATTTTAAAATCAAAAGAATCATCAAATATTGATTCATATAGTTCATTCAACTTAACTGTACAACGTGGTCAAGAAATAAGTCTACCAAATTACATAGAGAAAATGTATCAAGGTGATAAATTCCCAAGAAGACAAATTGTTGAATGAGATAATATTCCAAATACAGATCAAATGGGTGTATATTTAATTACTGGAACTATTGTTGAAACACAAGAACCGGTTTATGCTACAGTATCTATTTATGATTACGTAAAAGTTGAAGAAATTACACTAAATACTATTAAAGGTTTTGAACCATATCAATTACCAGACATTGTGCTTGTAACAGATAATTTAGGCAATAAAGTAACTAAAACAGTTACATGAGATAAATTTACTCAATCTAATCTAGAATCTTCTGAAGATTACTCAATTTTTGGAACAATTGATGGTGTTGAAGATTTAAAAGCTAAATTAAACATAAATGTTGTTCCGGAAAAAGAAGGAGATTATTTAAATATTTCTAAACAAGTAACTGGATTTGATTATCCTGCCGCAATTGCAAGTTTTACCAATGATATTGATCCTACTTCACAAGATAGAATCGAAAAAATAAACGATGGAATAGTAGAACCTAGAAACAATACTTCAAATAAATGATCTGATTGACAAAGAAACTCAACTAGAACATCTGATTGAGTAGGTACTATATTTGCACGTGGTGGAATTATTGGACCTGAAATGTTTGATCAACTTCAAGTTTGATTCGGTGAAGATGGTGGAGCCAAAGCACCTACAAATTATAAAATTCAAGTATTTGATCAACCAATAACAAATTTACCAAATGCTAATGGATTATCACATATTAGCGGATCAAATAGTAATTTAGCAGACGATTCATTATGAAAAGATGTTGAACTAAAAGAAAGTCCAACTATTACACCAAATAATGCTGCAGGTACAATATTTAATTTTGCAAAACCAGTTAAAGGTTATGCTTTAAGAATTAAAATGGATATTGTAAGAGGAAAACAAGGGTTATTAGTGTACGAATTCCAAGTAAATCGTAAAATACCAAAAGATAATAAACAAGGAGTTATTTTAACCAGAAATCTTTCGGCAAGAGTTTCGGATCAAAAAACTCCTATTGCAATTGCCGGCTTTACAAACGATGGAGCCGGATCAAATGATAGAGTACAATATTTAAATGATAATATTATTGAAACTCAACCTACAAGCATAAATAAATGATCTAATTGACAAAGAAATAAGAGAAATGAAGATTGAGTTGGTGTTCTTATCTCTGAAAATCAAACTAAAAGCGTAGACTCTCTTAGAGTATTCTTTGGTGTTGATGGTGGTTCAGGATTACCAAAAGAATATCATATAGAATACTTTGATCAACCAATAACTAATTTACCAAACGGTAACCAAGTTGGTCACATCGACGAACATAGAGATTCGAATTTATCAGATAGTTCGCTTTGAAAAGAAGTAGTATTAAAAAATAAACCTGAAGTAGCTTCTCTACCTTCAAACGATACCGAAGGATCCTTATTCGAATTTGCAACTCCTGTAAATGCAACCGCAATTAGAATAAGAATGAAAACACCTGACAATAAAAATGGAGTTGTTGTCAGGGAATTAAGAGCGTTTAGAACAAGTTCTTTAGAAAGCGAAGCACAATTGCTCGATGTAAAAATTAAAGGAAAATATGTGGATGGTATTAATCTTGAACAAAAAGATTACTACATCGATGATAATGTTGATTTAAATGATATTATCATTCAAGTTAGTGAAGGTGCTAAGGTTATTAAATATATGGATCAATATTCTGTTGAATTTACAATAATTTCCGAAGATCTTTCTAAAACAAATACATATAAATTCACTAAACGTTCATTTGAAGTAAGAAACGAATTAATAAGAAGATATGAAAAATTAGTTCAAACATTGGAATCTAGAATTACACCTAATTTAAGTGTGACTAAATATACAATGGCTAAGTCATTAGTAGCTAAATTTAGATATCTTTCTAAAATACTAGAAACACCAATAAATGATTTAAGACAAATAATTTTAGATTTAGATCAAAATACACAAAAATAATTGAAAGGACTTTAAATTATGAGTAAAAAATATAGAAAAATTTTTACAAACCTAATGGCAGGTTCGATGCTTTTAGGTTCAGTTGCAACTATGGCAATGAGTTGCGGTAGTTCAACTAGCAAAGAAAAAGAAAAACCTAGTCCGGTTGCTCCTGAACAACCTTCTAATCCTGCTAAACCGGATACAAAAAATGACACACCTTCAGATTCTACAAATAATGATTCTAAAAACGAACTAAAATTAAGTTTAGATAAAGTTACTGAATATTTAAAAACTTTATCAGATGCTAAATATGCAGAATTGAGACAAGAGTTAGAACAAGAATATCAAAGAGCAAATTCTATTTACTCTTCAAATAGCACAGAAAATGATGCATATGTATCTGCTAAAATAAATTTAGATAAGGCATATGAAAAGACTGTTGAAAATAAAAAATTAATCGATAATAAACCTACTGATGTTCCACCTGTAGAAGAAGATACAAAACAAGATAAAGACGAAGAAAAAAAATCTGAAGGTGATACAACAACTGAATCTGAAGATAAAACAAAAGACGATAAAGGTGGTAAAGCATCTGACAACGAAGATGAAATCACTACAAAGACAGACGAGGAATCTTCAAAAGAAAATCAAGGTGATAAAACAGAAGGTTCTGAAACTGGTAAAACAGATACTGAATCCGAAGGTGAAAGTGCTAGCGGTGAATCTGAAGATAAAACAAAAGAAGATAAAGGTGGCGAAACATCTAACAATAAAGACGAAACCACTGCAAAAACAGACGAGGAATCTTCAAAAGAAAATCAAGAAGATAAAACAAACGGTAAAGATTCTGAAAGTAGTAAAACAGATACTGAATCCGAAGGTGAAAGTAGTACCGGTGAATCTGGTGATAAAACAAAAACCGAAGGGGATAAAGACGGAGATAAATCATCTGACAACGAAGAAGAAACCACTGCAAAAACAGACGAAGAATCTTCAAAAGAAAATAAAGACGATAAAAGAGAAGGTTCTGAAACCGGTAACGATCAAGCAGGAACAGAAGATGCGAACGTAGAAAAAACAACAGAAGATTCAAAGAAAGAGTTGAATTATGAATATGTTGAAGTTAAAAAAATAATATCAAATACAAATGTTAAAAATTATTTATCAAATACATTTGAAGGATATTCATTTAAAAACTATGATGGTAGCGATTTAGACGAAAATAAAGTAATGTCTAATAACGAAACAATTAAATTATTAGGAACTAAAACAGAAGGTTCTGAAACTAAATATGCTTTATTAACTCTAAAATCTACAGGATATCAAGTTGGTAATTTAAATAATAGTGAGTTTTCTACAATTTTAACAGGAAGAGACAAGATTAATTTAGATATTGAAAAATCATATTATGATTATCATAATCCAAAAAAACCTAATGAAACAAGAGCTACTGAGTTACCTAAATTGATTGATGGTAATAAACAACAAACATCAAGATGAGATAACTGATTTGATTATGCAGAAATACAAGATCATAATACTTTCTATTTAAATCTTAAAGATAGACCTGCAAATTCTAAAATTCATGGTATGAAAGTTTGAGTAAGAGTATCGGGATTTAATGCAGATAAAACTTGAGGAGATTTTGATAAATATAATCATAGTGATAAAGTAGAATTACAAAATGGTAAAACAATGTCTCCTGAATGAATAAAAATTTATTCATCATCAACAAATAATGAATCTGATTTTAAATTAGTTTCTGGTCAAGATAAAGTATTAGATAATGAGTTCTTTAATTTAAAAGTAGAGAATAATTATAAATTAATTGATGAAGATAATTTACCAAACGGGAAAACTATAAATAGTAATATTTTTGAGTTAACAATAAATTTTGAACCAACAACAGATAAATATTTCAAATTCTCTTTTGAAGCACCAACTATTCCTAATTTAAAAGATCCAGAAGGAACTGTTGATCCAAAATTTAAATCTAACAAAGGATTTATAGGTTTTTCAGAACTTGAATTCATAGAATTGAAAGAAGGTGATTCAATAAATTCTGAAGTAGAAAAACAAAATAATGCATCAATATCATTTACTGCATTAGAGCAATTTGGTGATTCATTTAAATTAAATATAGATAATAAAGAAGTTGAATTAAACGGTAACGAACAAACACTTTCAATACAAGTTCCAGAAGATAAAACTTTTGAAGAAGTTTTCAAAACATTATTTAATCAATCAACTATTAAAAATAGTAACAATTCAAATTTACAAGAAGGAATATATACATTTGGTTATGTAAGCGAAGTTACAACAAATGCTAAAACACAAAAAGAAACTGGAGCAAAAGCAAAAGTAGTTGTAACAGATGGTACTACAGAACACAAAAAAGAATTTACAATTAATTTGACTAAAACAGAAGTTTCTACTCCTACAGAAGAAACAAATCAATAATCAAAAATAACGCACTTATTTAAAGTGTGTTATTTTTATATAATATAAATATCAAGCTTAGGTAATAGCTTGATATTTATTTTATTTAATTACTTGAAGACAATCAACCTTGCTTAATTGCTTTTCGTAATGTTTCTTTATTTTTATAACCTTGATTGTGTCTATCGTTGTCTTTATTTCAATAAATGTATGCAAGTAGTTGATCGTTTCAATAATTACCTAATGATGTTCTATCTGATCTATTACCTGTAATGAATTCACGATTATATGCAAATCCACCACCACTTCATCAGCTCTTTTTATATGCACCACTTTTTATTTTTTGGTCATCACTAAATTTATTTCAAAGGTTTGCTTTTGCGTTTTTAGCACTTTCTCATGCTTTTTCTAAACCACCAACAAATGTACCTTCGACATCTAAACCTGTGAAGTTTCAGAATTTACCACCAGTTGCACCTTTTTCAAATATTGCTCATAACATAATTGATGTTAATCTAAAAATAGCTTTGTATTCTGGGTTATTTTTACTTTGGGTTAAATTGTAATTATTTTGTGAAATTTTAGTAAACATCGATTTGAAAATGGGTTCAAAAATAGCCTTGATCAACTCTTCGGTTCTACCAACAACATTAAATATGTTTTCATCAAATGAGAAACCATAAGTTTTAGGTTGATCATTATTTTGATTATTATTTGTATTTGTCTCATTCGATGATCCGCTGCTTGGCTGATCTTTAAATAAGAAATCAAGCACACTATAAATACCTGTAGTTCTTTCTAAGTCGCTACTTTCGAATAGTCTATTTATAAATTCAACATAAATTGATTCATTAAATGAGCTTGTTAATAATCTAATTTTACTTGCTTGGTTTAAAATCTTTTTAAATGATATTGAATTCATATCGTCTGTAAGAATAAATGATAAAGCGCCATCCATAATTTTTTGTTTTACTTGTTGTGGAGTTGCCTTTGTAAAATCTAAATTTCTTAAGTTATCATATATTTTATCTATTATTGTGTTAAATAAAGTATCATTTGATATTCATGCTAAAGTTTTTTGTATTATATGTTCTATTACAACTTCATCTCTATTTTGGTTTAAATTAAATCCTGATTCTTTAAATTTTATTATTGCCAATTTAGTTATACCTTTTATAAAGTCAACATTACCATTTTGTGAAACACTTGCTTTGAATCAATTTTTAAACTTTTGCTTCATTTGCTCAGCATTGTTAGAATGTAATAAAACATTAACCGCTTCTAATCATGTTGTTTTATTTTCGTATTTTTTTGCATTATCAATAATATTATCAAGAATTAAAGTCAATAAATCTCTTAAATCCGGATTTTTAATAAATGTTATTATAGTATTGTTTATTAATTTATTTAATTCCTCATCATTTCTACCGGTAATTAAAGCTGATAGATTTATATCATTTATTGTTTTTCTAATTTTTTCTTCATTATTTAAGAAGTTTGTTAGTAATTGTTTAACTAAACTTTTTAAACCTTCTTTGTTTTCTTGCATTAATGAATCGTTTAATATTTTAGAAACTAGACCAAATGAAGTTGGGTTAACCTTAGCTATCATTTTGTCTTTAATTTTTTGACTTAATTGGCCTAAATTTTCGGATTCTTCGAATGCTTCAGTTGTCGCATCAATTAATTTAGAATTAATTTCTATTCGTTTAAAGAAATCTCCTAAACCATTTGTGAAGTTTTCTATAAATGTGTTAATAGGTTCATCAGCTTTAACTTCTAAATAATTCATAGCTTTATTTATTATTTTTTTAATAGGTTCTCTTAAATTATTTGAACTTAAAGCGTTTTCGAATATCTTTTGTATTTTTTCTTTAAATTTAGTTTTTCTTTGCTCATCCTTTAAGTATTCTTTTGTTATATTTACAAATGAAGTATTATTGATATCATTATTACTTTCAAAAAAGAATTTAACTATATCATTTACAACTTCTTTTAGATTGTTAGTTTTAACTGTGTTATTTATTAATCTTATAAAGTCTTCTTCAGAAATAAAGTTTTCCGAGATGAATGAAGCTTTATTAGTTCCTTCTAATGCACCTCAAATAATAGAACCTATATCGATTTTATCTACGGCCAAGTTAAATATGTTATTAATAATTTGTATTTTATTTTCTTTATTGCTTCCTATTTGGACTTTTAAAGTATTTAATACAGAAAGAATTTTAGCTTCGATATTTTTGTAATTTGTGAATTTTTTAATGTTTTTAATTGCATCAGATATAAATTCACTTACGTTAAATTGAATAGTTCCGTTAGTTCCTAGCTGTTTAATTCCTGATTCAATAAATGAATTAAATATATTGAAATTATTGTTTGATTCTTTAATTATTGTTAGTAATCACCCGATTGAATTTATTTTATCGTTATCTGTTGTTATGTTTTCAAATAATTTAGTTTTAATGTCATCAGGTAATTTTTTATCAAGAATATTTTTTACTATAGTTTTAAAATTTTCATTTTCTAATAGTTTTTTAGTTAATTTATCAAATAAATCTTTAATAGGTGTTTTTAAGTTTTCATTTGAGAAAATAGATTTTATTAAATCTTGATAATTGTCAGCGTTTTTAAATATAGATAAATTTGTTAAACTTCCCCTAATAATAGAAGTTAAACTAGTTTTTATGCTTTCTTCTTTTAAAACTTCTTTAATAATTGTTTTAAGTTTTTCTTCGTTATTTGTATTTACAAAAACTTGATCTTTGTTAACAAGAGAAATTATAGTACTTATTCAAGAATCATTTTCTTTAAATTTATCATATATTTTTTCGAATATCTCTACTACTATTTCTTTGTTATTTTCGATAGAACTAAAGTTATTAAATAATGCTTTAACAAACTTGTAATCAGCTAAATCGAACTTAGAAATAATATTTGTTTTAATTGATTCAACAAATTGTTTTAAAGTTGCGCTTGAAGACAATTGATTAATAATTGTCTCTATAATATTATTATATAAATCAACTTCTTTTAGATACGGAACAATATTGCTTGCAATATTGTAAACAAAACTATTTGATTCACTACCTTGTATAGTTATTTGATTATTCTTTAATACATTATTTAATAAAGAATTAATAAAGTTTGTTGTTGTACTATTTTTTGAAATTCTTTCTAAAGCACCAGGTAAGTTATTTTTAAAATGATTTTTAATTGTTTCTTTATTAAACAATTCTTGAATTAGTTTAAATGGATTATTTAAATTATTTAGTCACGAAGTATCATTTAATAATTCAGGAACTACCACGTTTAGTGTATCGTTTATAAAATCATCTTTTAATACTGTTCCTACCATTTTCTTAAACAAGTTAAGGTCTAAGTATTTAGTAACGCTAGGATCATTTATTTTATCAATTTGAGAGTTTACTATTAATTCAATAACACCTTTTTTATTTAGGCCAATAAATAATTGCTTAACAATTTTAATTATAGCTTCTTTGTGTGGTTGAATATTTGAAGAATTTAAAATTCCATCAACAAACGATTTAGGTTGTTGTGTAATTTTTGATTTTATTAGTTCGACAATATCGTTTGGTAATTTAGTTAGTTTTTCTATTGTATTTTCACTATTTTGACTAAATACTTCTTTGATTTTATCGAATATTTCACTTGATAAATTATTAAGTATATCTGAAGATTTGAAGAAATCTTTTAGATTGTTTGAAACATAATCTATAAATGAATTAATACCTTCATCGGTTGTTTCGACTCCATTTTTATTCAATAAACTAATTAATAATTGTTTTAGTGCGTCTTTGAAACTTACTTCATTTGAAAGGTCACTAAACATTAGGTTTAGTTCTGATTTTATTTCATTGAAGTTCACTAATTCGAAAAGTTTTGAAATTAATCCTTGATATGATTTTACTGATTCAAATTGATTGATATTATTTACTAATTTTGTAATTGAATTATTAATTATGTTGTGTAAATGTTGATTTCTAAGTATCAATTTTAAAATGTTACTTAAATCATTAATGTTTACATAATTTTCTATTTTTTCTCTTGTTGAAGAAGATATATTATTGAATAAATCATCTATAAATGTTCCTTTTGAGAATTTAATTATTAGATTTTTAATTATTGTTTTTATATCTTCTTTATGATTTTTGAATAAAGAAGAAGAAACGAGCGCTTTAATTAAATCGACAGCTTTTGTTTCGCCGTTATTACCGCTAAAAATATTTTTAAGACTAGATACAAATGTATTTAAAAGTGAAGTTACATTAAAGTTAATTCCATTTGTTTGAAGTTGATTGTAAATTAATTCAAAACTTAAATCGCTTAATTTTATTTTTTCATCGATTATATCTAATATATCTACAACGCTCTTTGCTAATTCTGCTTTATTATTAACCCCGTTTAAATACGGAGCTATAAAATCTTTTTCAAATATTTTTTTCAGTGCTTCTGTTAATACTCGTTTAATAGAATCTTTTTGGATTATTGAAGATAATATAGCATTAGTTTCTTCTTTTATTTCATCTTTTAAACCGTTTATAGAAAATACTTTTTTAATTAAGTCATTTATATTTGTTGAATTTTTAATTGAATCAATATTGTCTAATATTTTTTCTATTACTTTTTTAATTACTTCTTTTGTATTTGTGTTATTTACTATTTCTTTTATTGTGGAAACTATTAAATCTTTATCAATACCTATTGAACTAGATATTTTGTTTAGATTAATAGAATTTAAAAACGCAATACTTTTTTCATCTGTTAGATAGTTATTTAGGGCATTCTCTAATACTTTTTTAATTCATTCTTTTTGATTTTGTACAAATTTAGAATTTAAAATAGATTTTATTATTGTGAAATAGTTATTTTTAACTGCATTTGTTAAGTTATTTATTAATACTTCTTTTAATGAATTGAAATTATCAATTAAACTAGCTTGTTCTTGAGTTATATTTAGTAATTGATCTAATATCGAATTATTAACGTTAGAATTATTTATATCAAACAACAATTCTTTAAATTCATTTAATTTTTCTTCATCTAATTTCTGTGAATCATCAATTAATTTTGCATCTTTTAAGGCATCATTTATTATATCTTTGAAAATTTGTATGTTGTCTAGTAATGTGGTTGAAATAAATTTGAATACTTGGATTGAATAATTAAAATCAGAATTAATTGTATTTGATTTAAATAATCTTGATATTAATTCATCTAAATGGTTATTAACTAATGTATTTAAATTATTTTTTAAATTATTTGTTAATGTTTGGATTCTTTGTTCGAAATTAAATTCATTATTACCTTCTGATTTAGTGAATGTAATCAAACTATCTAAAACGTTTTCTACAAGACCTAAATCTTTAAATATTGTAAATCCATCAGTTATTAAATTGGAAATGAATATATTTGTTTTATTTTGATCATAAATTTTTGGATAATTAAGTTGAACATATTTTGAAATAGTATTTGCGATTATTGTTTTGATTTCATTTTGATTTGTAGTACTTGTTAAAAAATTAATTATATTTTGTTTGAGGTTACTATCTGTTGCTAAACTATTCAATGCAATAGAGATAATGTTATTAATATCATTTGCATTTTGTAACTGATCAGTACTATCAATCACTTTATTAAATGAATTAATAATAATTTCCTTGAAAGTATCATTATTAATTAATAAGTTAACAAACGATTTTAAGTCTTGGCCTGAAATATATTTATTTAGAGTATTTTTATATTCACTCGGAAGATTGTTTAATATAAAATCTACATATGTATTATTTTCTTTTAAATAGTTATATATATTATTAAAAATAATTTTTATATCTTCTTTATTTTTGCTTGCAAAATCTTTTGAAATATCTTTTATGAAATTAAATAATGTTGTACTTATATTTTCTTTATTGAACTTATCTTTAAGTTTATTAATTAATATTTCAATAATATCATTTATATTTTCTTTATTTTGATTTTTATATTCATTTAAAGAATCGAACAATAATGTTATTAGATTGAATTTATCAATTTGTGTAATTAAAGAAGAACTTAAATCTGTTAGTAATTGTTTTTTGTTTTTTACATTTTTAAATAATCAAGAAATTTCTTGGTTACTAATTTGAGAATCTATAATATTAGAAATTAATTTTTTAAATACATCATCTTTTTTTATAGTTTTGAAAAGATTTTCGAAACTATCTTTGATATTATTAACTTCTAATTTCTTAACTGCGATATTAAATATATCGTAAAAATTATGAATATTTGAAATTTCTTTTGAATTATTAAATATAAGATCTAATGATTTTTCGTATATATTTTTAAAGTTTTGATCTTTTGCTACTTTTAGTATAAATTGTTTTAACTCTGTTTTTTGAATCCCTAAAGCACTTTCTGGAAGTGCAAATTCTAATGTTGAATCTAAATCATTTGTAATGAATGTCTTTATTAATGATTTAACAAGTTCCAAAGAAAGAGTTCCGTTTTCGTTTGAAAATAGATTGGTTTTTAATATTGTTTTATATAATTCCACATCACTAAAGTTAAAACTATTTTTAATTGTAGTTAAAATGCCATTTGTAACTTCATTTAAGTCGTTTGACTGTGTAAGTAATTTAATGAAATTATCTATTAAAGAGTCAAAAGTATTAGTTGCTTCGAGAGTGTATAAAATACTTGGAACAATATTTTTTATTACTGGTTTGTATTTTTCATGAATGTTATATTTTGTATTTTTGCTTAATTCAATTATTACTTTTGTTATTGTTTTATTATAATCACCAGATTTAATAATTTCTTTAATTAAAGGTTTTGCATCTTGGTTGAGTAAAGTTTTAAATGTAGCATCCTTTAACAGAGCGTTGGCTAAGCTTGTGATTGAACTGAAGTTATTGATTTGATTACTATTAGAAATATAGATTTTAACTAAATCTTGAATTATTAAACTAAAGTTTGCCGAAGAAAATACTTTTGATATTATTTTACTTATCTCATCTTTTTCAACATATTTTGAAATTTCAGGTTTAACTAAATATGTTTCTAATAAATTATTTATAAGATTTTGTAATGTTCCGTTTTTTGTTAATTTATTAACAATAACGCTAACTATTAACGAAACACCTTCTTTATTATTTGTTACATAGTCTTTTTGAATTACTTCTTTAAATATTTCAAAACCTTTTTCATTTAGTATTTTATTAATCTCTATTGAAATTAAATTTGGCAACTCATTTAATTTTTCGATTGTGTTTGCGTTTTGTTCTTTAGCTTTTTTAATTTGATCAAAGATAACGTCTATTAAACTTTCGATGAGTTGTGTTTGTTTGAGGATGTTTCCGAAATCACTAGAAAATCCTTGAATGAAGTTTATTACACTAGGACTAGAATCTATGTTTTCGACGTGTGCAAAATCAGTTAATATTTGTTTAATTGTTTGTGCTAGTTCAGGATCATTTCATAAGTTAGCTAAAGTTGCTTTTAATTCTTTTTTAAACTTGTCTTCGTTAACGTTTTGTAATATTTGAACAACTAGTTCATTATAATTTTTTACGGTTTCAAAATTGTTAGAATTATCAATCAATGAATTTAATGTATCCTTAACTAAATTATTGAATGAATCTTGCTTGAAGAATAAGTTCACTATCTTACTAAATGATTGATCTGATATATATTCGCCTATCATTGTTTGAGATATTAACGGATACATTAAGTTAGAAGCATTCTTCAATTTAGACTTATCTAAAATATTGTTAATCAAGTTTTTAGATAAATCTTTATGGTTTTTCACTAAATTAGATTTAAATATTTGGTTAATTAGGGTTATTATTGATTTTTCTTGATTATTATCATCAGAAATTTTTGAAACGGCACCTAAAAATGAATTAGATAATAATTCCTGAATTTTATCAAATCCATAGCTAGGGAATGAATTAAGAGATATTGATACAAAATTTTCAATTATTTTATGTTGAGTATCAATTTCGTTTATCAAATCAATTAAGTCTGTTGTAACTGAAATAATTTCACTTTTAGTTATATTTGTTGTTAATTCATTTTTTTCAAGAATGTTAAAAATTAAACTACTAAATAAAGAATTTAATGCAGGATTTTTTAATAATTCTTTGAAAATATTTGAAATTTTAGAAGCAATTTTAGTATTTGTATTTTGGTCAGAGATGAATGCTAGTATTAATTGGTTTATATTTTCAAGGTTACTAAATTTTTCGGGGTGATTTGCAAATAAATCTATAGCATCATTTAAAATTTCATTAAAATCATTCGATTTAAATATTGAATTAATTATTTGTGTGATTTGTTCTTTTGAAATATTATAAGTTGATAAAAATTTATCAAATGAACTAGTTAGAGCTGAAAAAATATCATTACCATATCTATTTAAAAGATTTTTTACAATATATTTTAAAGTTGCTCCGAATTCAGTTCTTTGTTCTTGGGTTAAATCTGTTTTTGCAATTATTGAAATAATTTTAGGAATATTATTAACATTTAATACCACTTCCATAAAAGTATGACCAAGATTTTCTAAATTTAATTCATTTTTGTCTCTTAGTATTGCTAGAGAATTTTCTAAATCTGTAACTATACTAGAAATTAATTGAGAATTAATAATATTATTAACAACATTATCTAAAATAGTTTGGTTGTTAGAATTTGTAGAATTTAAAAAGTTGCTTAATCTATGTTCAGGATCTAATTCGTTATATAAGGTATTATTGGAAATAAATTCTATAATTTCTTTAGCAATAAAACTAAATTCTTGTGTTAATACACCTATTTTTACTCCAAAATTTCTTGGGTTTCTATTTAAATCATTTTCCAATTCTTCTTGATTTTTGTTATCTAAATAACTTTCAGAGGAATTTCCAAATACTTCTTGATCGGATTGAACCGCTTCAATTTGATAGTTTGTTGTCTTAGCATCTTTTTCTAAATAATCATTGTCAAAATTGTAATTTTGATAATCTTCTGTATTTAAAGTAGGATGAGTGATTTTTAAGTATAAATCCATTGCCATTTTTTTGTATCCATAATTATTTGGGTGGATATCTAAAAATAATGAATTTAATTTAGATTTATTTACTGTTCAATAATTGTTATTAAACACATCCACATAATTAACTCCATTAGAATCAGCGACACTCTTAATAGCGTCATTTATTAGTGAGGTTAATAAACTAATAGGTGATATGTCTAAATTTTGTCCGACTGATTTTGTTATGAAATCAGTAATTATTTGATCTAACTGTAAAAATGGTGAAGGGTATGAAACGATATTAATATTAGCCTTTGGTGCCATTACTTTTAAGTTGGCTAAGAAAGTTGTTAATCTTTTTTTAAGTTCAGGAATTGAATCTTTAAAGATGTTATTGAAAAATACTAATGAATCTCCGATAATTGGTTTTTTATCAATAAAACTTTTAATAATTTTTGTTATATCATATTTAGTTGCTGATTTAAATAATAAATAAAACAAATCATTAGCACCTAAGGTTAAAGTAATCAAGTTAGCATTCTCTAATTTATTTTTAATTTCTTCTTTATTACCTAATTTAATATTTGATTGATAAGTTGAATCAAATTCTATATCGAAAAATTTAATTCAATCAATTATTTGTGAACCTGAGTGTGCAAAATTATCAAAACTTTCAACACGACCATTAAAATTTAATAAACGAGCTAAATAAGCAGGATATGATAATCCTTCTATATTTCCGTTTTGATAATTTCCTTTTAATATTTCTGGTGTAGAAGCATCAAACCCTTCCGTAACAGAGTCACCAATTGCAACATATTTAATTTTTTGGTTTTTATCAATAAAGTTTTTTGAAACTTTACGTAGTATTTTTGTGCTTTCTGAAATTGATTTATTACCATTTTGAGAATTACTTTCTTCATTTGGTTTTGGTAAGTATGGCTCTATAACCAAAGGTTCTTTTGAAGAAATATTGTTCTTTTCTTTAATTTTCTCATATAAGTCTTTACCACCACTTTGCAATTCTTTATCAGAACCAGGCGCTTTACATGCAACAACTACTCCTGCACTTAATACTAAAGCCATAGCTGTACCGAAAATTAATTTCTTATTTTTTTTCATAATTATCCTTTCAGATTGTTTATTATATTATATATAATAAAGCGAAATAATTAACCTTATAATAATACCATATTTTTACATATTCATAAATTTAGCCGCCTATTCAAAAAAATGTTATAAAAAACATTATAAAGTTTGAACTTCATTTTGTTTATTTATTTTTTTGTGTTTAAACCACTTTTTTAAAGAAAATAATGAAAAAAACCATAAATTTGTCCGTTATTATCACTTTTTTTATGGAAAAATTACCATAAAAAAAGTGATAATATAGCATTTTCTAACATCTTTTTGGCTTGTCGATATTAAAAAAGATAAAATAATATAGATAAATGTGGAAACATTATCTTATTTAATTTAATTAATAAATAAACATTGAAGAGGTTAATATATGAGATTTAAAACAATTTGATTTAAGGGTTTAGCCATTGTTGCTCCCTTATCGTTGACAACAATGGCTGCTATTAGTTGCTCTAATAATAATTCAAGGTCAGAAAAAAATTCTAATGCTCAAAATGGAGCAAAAGATAAAAATGATGTAGATTCTAATAATAAAGAAACTGTTAAGTCTAACGAATTAGACCAAAAACAAAAAAATTCAACTGATTCTATAGATTCAAAAAATAACGAAAAAACAGAAAGTACGGATACAATAGTAACTCCAAAACCAAAATTAGATTCTAAAGAAAAAACTAACGATAATCATGAAGAGGTTCAATCGGATTCTAAAGTAGATAGTGAAAAAACAGAATCTGATCAAAAAGAAGGTTCAAATGATTTTACGAGCGAAAAAGAAAATCCGGAATCAGAATCAAAAGATGAAACCATTGTTGAGTCTAAAAAAGAAGATGAAAAAGATACTCCAACAACAGATGAACAGTCTAGAGATGAAAAAACAGAAAGTGGTAAATCATCAGAGCCTTCAGATAAAGACTCAAAGGGAGTAGGCGAAGAGGAAGAGACGATAACAAATGATAGTGAAACTGTAGGATCCCAAGGTTCTGCTTCCGCAAGGGACGAAAAAATAGAAAGTAATGAATCATTAGAACCTTCAGATAAAGATTCAAACGAAGGAACAAAGGAAGAAACAAAACCAGATGATAGTGAAAATGTAGAATCTCAAGGCGGAGAATTATCTAATTCTTCCGAGAAAGATTCGCAAGAAAATCCTAAAGAAACAACAGGACCGAACGGTGAAGAAACTTCATCGGAAACTATAGACACAGGTTCCACTACTAGTTCAAACGACACATCCGATAATGAAACTATAGATGAAGAAGAACAAAATAAGAAAAATTACAAAGAAGAAATAGATAGATTAAAAAACGATATAACAAATTCAAAAAATAATATTACAGACAAAACTTTTAATGGTTTAAATGAAAAAATTGAAAAATATTTAATGGAAAACAATTATTCCGATGAAGATACTATTGATACTTTAACATCAAAAAAAGCTAAATTGGAATTAGTTCAAAATCAATTAACTAAAATTAAAGATAAATTTAATCTATATAAAGATTCGCTTTATTATTTAGGAATAGAATATTCTTCTTATGAAGATTTATTACAAAAAATTGATGAAAAAATAAAATTATTTAACGAAGAAAATAATGATTGAAATTCTAAAATAGTTGTTGTGGATGATAGTAATTTATTTAACAATAAAGGAAAACTGCTACCATGATCTTTAGCTACTGATGATGTTGAAAAAACTAATTCAAAATCATCAAAGAATGTTTTATATGAAAGTTTTTTAAATGATTCAAATTTTTTAACAGATGTAGATAAAACAAATATAAAGAAAAAACTTTTAGATATAACAGGTTTAAAAAATATGTTAGCATCTTCTCTAGGGTTTAATGATAGCTATAGTGAATTATATGATGCAAACGTAAAATGAATTATTAGAAAAGATCAATTAAATGAATCTAAATATAACCAAGGTTTCGGAGAATATAAAGTAAGTAATAGTGGTGTAGATGGTCTACATCCAAGAAAATTAGAAAATTGATTAATATTTAATAGTTCAGATAGAAATAATGAATTAGGAGATCAAGTAAGTGCAATAAATAACAAAATTAACCAATTAACAACTCAATTTATAGATAGCAAAAAGACTTGAGAAGACTTTAAAAACGAACAATTTAGTGATTTAAAATCAAGAATAGACTCGTTTAAAGTTCTAATTAAAGAAGGAAAAGAATATAGTCAAAATTTAGCTAAAGAATTGTCTGAAGCATATTATTCAGGTTTATTAAATCTTGTATATCTAAAAAGTTATTTAACAATAACAATTTCTCAATTACAAGAAGTTAAAACTAATTCAGAAGAAGTAAAAGCTTTACTTAATAAATTAGGTGTTGATGAAGAAGACCAACCAAAACCTGAAGAAGCTACAGAATAACAAAAATTAAATTCACAATAATTTATTGTGAGTTTTTTATTTTAATAATTTATAATTATTTTATTAATTTATAAATCCAAGGAGAAAATAAAAATGGATAAAAGAACAGAATTATTTAAGCAACGTTTAATTAAATATCTTGAAATCGAAGCGATGTCAAGATATGAAGAACCCGTTGCTACAGAATTAAGAAATAATATTGATAATAATAAATTTGAAATTTTAAGAGATAAATTAGGATCAATTATTTTTCACAAGAAATCTCGAAGTGTAAATGCTCCAAAAGTTATGGTTGCTGCTCATATGGATGAAATTGGTTATATAGTAAGAAATATTGATTCTAAAGGTCAACTGTTACTAAGCTCAATTGGTGGAATATGAGCTTCAACAATTATTGGTACAAAAGCAAAACTTGTTACAAGTAAAGGTGAAACATTGCTTGGCGTTTTTGGTCATACAAGCATTCATATTATGGAAGCTTCAAAAGTTTCAAAAGCTTTAACAAATGATGAAATTTATGCAGATTTTGGATTTAAAAACAAAAATGAAGCAATTGAGAACGGAGTAGAAATCGGTGATAGAGTATATATATCTGGTGAGACTATTATATTCAAAAATCCTGATTTATTAGGTGGAAAAGCAATGGATAATAGAGCAGGAGTTACTGTATTAGAATTTTTAGCAAATCAAGTAGCTAATTTCGATTTGGATATTGATTTATATTTAGTAGGTACAGTTCAAGAGGAAGTCGGAACAAGAGGTGCTAGAAGTTCAGTTTCAATGATTAATCCAGATATCGCCATTGCTTTGGATACAACTTCTTCTCACGATACAATTGGAACAATTGAAGGTACAACAGCTTTATTTAAAGGTGCTGCTATTAGGGTTAAAGATGGCGGAACATTAATGGATACTAAATTAGTGCAATTTATATTTAATTTAGCAAAAAAACATAATATTAATGCTTATAAATTTGTAGCCGCAGGCGGAGGAACAGACGCTAAAGAATTACAATACGCTCAAGGCGGAGCTGCAACAATTACTTTATCTTTACCACAAAGATATTTACATAGCCCAATTGGTGTTATAGCAATTTCTGATTTACTATCAACACTTGATTTATTGGATAATTTTGTAAAAGAAATGAATCAAAATATTCACGAAAAAGAAATTAAATATTCATAAAAAACTTATTTTATGTCTAAAAATACTTAATTTTTTCATATAATTTAAAATATATTAATATATGATAAAATAATATTAATAAACACAATAAAGGAGAAAATATGATCGAACTTAGTGGAGGAGCATTAGCCGGAATAATAATCGGTTTAATAATTGGAATAGGTTTTGCAGTAGGTTTAACAACATTCTTTTTAACTAAAAAAATGTTCGAAAAACAATTAAAAGAAAATCCACCAATTAATGAAAAAATGATTCGTATTATGTTCTCACAAATGGGACGTAAAGCGAGTGAAACACAAATTAGACAAATAATGCGTTCAATGCAACAACAAAAATAAAATTCATTATTTAGTTAATGAGTTTTTTAATTTAAAAGGAAATATGAATTTAGTTATAAAATTAAAAAGATTTTTTAGAAGAAGTTTTATTAACAACTTCTTTAGTAATATAATTAGGTGAAGAAATAAAATACCACAATTAAAATATATTTTATTATCTTATATATTAATTATTTTTATTTTTAGTTTATTGTTGTGAAGCCCGGTTACGCAAACAAATCCAAGTGAGAATTGAACAAATGCCACTTCGTATGTTAATGCATTATTTACAACAGCTAGCGCTTTTAGTGATACAGGATTAGCTGTTTATGATACCTTTAGTCATTGAAATATGCTCGGACAATCTATAATAGCAATTTTAATTTTAATGGGTGGTGTTGGTATATTTGCACTAAAATTCTTTGTTTTAGGTTATCTTTTTCAACGAAATAATAGTTCTGTTATATCGGTTAAGATGCTCCAAAGTGAACGTGGTAGCGCAAAGTTTAATCAAACTACAAAATTAGTTATTTACTCTGTTAAATTTTTATTAATAACCATATTAATATCTGGTTTTCTAATGAGTTTTTACTTTTATTTTGTTAGTCCTATACAAACTAAAGGTATTGAATTGTTGTTAACTGATGCTAGTGGTCAAAAAAAATATATCGATCCAACAGGAGATTGATCTCTTGCATTTAGATTTGGTTTTTTTCACACCATTTCAGCAATTAATAATGCAGGATTTGACATTATTTCTGGTAATTCTTTATTACCATATTATCAAAATTATTTTTTACAAATTTGATTTATTATTTTACTAATAATAGGAGGTATAGGTTACCCCGCATTATACGATATAAAACGTTATATTAGACATAAATTGAATAAAAATAAAGAAAAATATCGTTTTACTTTATTTACAAAAATATCTATAATTTCTTATTTTTTAATTTTTGTAGTTGGTTTAATTATGATTTTATCTTTTGAATTAACTAGTTACGGGCTAAATGATTTATGAAATAAATATTATATACCTAGTGAAAATTTTAAAGATTATTTAGAGTGATTAAAATATAGTAAAAGTAATTCAGTTATGGCAAAAGAGATGTTGAGTGATAATTTTGATTCTTCAAATTTAGAAGGAATTCATAAACAGATATGAGATCTAATCAATAAAGTAGATTCAAAAGGAAATTCTTTAAAAACCTTTTTAGATTATGGTCATTTATATGGTTCAAAATTTGATCGTATATTTGCATTGGTATTTTCTGCATTCTCAACAAGAAGCGCCGGATTTGCAACTATTAATATGAGACATTTAACACACGGAAGCAGTATTACAATAATTATTATGATGTTTATAGGTGCTGCACCTTCCTCAACTGGTGGTGGAATTAGAACCACAACATTTGCAATTTTAATATTAACTATCTATTCAGTTTTAGTTGGTAATAGTAGAGTAAGGATTTTCAAACGCTCGATTGAAACTAAAACAGTGTTTATGTCTACACAAGTTTTTGTTATTGCTTTATTATTATTAATTGTTGCTACAATGTTTTTAATAACATCTCTCGATACATATGGAGGTTTAATACCAACATCAGAGTTGTTAACGGAAAAAGATGAATTAAACATATATAGAGAAAACTATCAAATTGAACATTTATTATTTGAAGTTGCTAGTGCTTTCGGTACAACAGGATTAAGCTCAGGAATTACTAAAAATTTAAATAATTTTTCAAAAATTATGATTATACTTATAATGTTCATTGGACAATTCGGAATTTCATCAACTTTATTAGTTTGAAAGAGAAAAAAATCTAAAGATAGAAATTATGAATATATTGATTCTGATGTAGCGATAGGTTAGGAGAAAAATGAAATTAAAATATTTAGATGACATAGCCGTAATCGGATTAGGTCGTTTTGGTCAATCCGTTGTAGATCAGCTTTTAAAATTAGGTAAAAACATCACAATAATTGATAAAAGTGAAGAACGACTAAAATTATACGAAGAAGATGCTGATAATATCTTAATTGGTGATGCAGCAGAAACTAAATTTTTAAAAAGTATTGATATTGATAAAATCGGTACTGTTGTTGTTGCTGTACCTAATAATATAGAAATAGTTGCAGCTCTAATCGAGATGAAAGTTCCTAACTTAATAGTTAGAGCTACAAGTAGAAGGCATGCGAAAGTATTAAAATTAATTGGAGCGCACGTTATTATTAGACCCGAATATGAAGCTGGAAAGCGTGCTGCACTTATTTCTGCCAATACAAATTTTCTTAGATATAGCGAAAATTTACAAGAGTTAGGTGATGATTTTGTGCTTGGTACTACACAAGTAAAAAATCCGGATTTATTTGATAAAAAAATTAAAGATTTATCTTTAAATCAACGTGGTATAACAATTGTTTTAATTAAAAATAAATCTAAAAACGCTAGACCTACTGGAGATTCTTTATTAAAAAAAGATGATCTTATTACTGTAATCGGAGAAATCCAAGATGTAACGCAAGCGTTCCAATGATTTAATAAAGAATAATGAAACTTAAAAAGACGTAATTTAGGCGTCTTTTTTTATTTTAATTTGTGAAAATTAACCATAAAATCTTAAAAAAACAAAAAAATACTATAAAAAAAATTATTTGTGTGTATAAGTGGTAAAATATTATTGGATAGTGGGAGGAAGTGGTAAAAATGTTAGGACAACAACTAAGAAACATTGATTCCAAAAATCGAGTGGTATTGCCCCCTGTTTTTAAAGAAAAATTGGGTGATGAATTTATACTTACGATTGGTTTTGATGGTAATGCAGAATTAAGAACAAAAGAAGCTTTTAATGAATATTTAAAATTATTTGAAAATAAAAGTTTTTTTGATAAAAGTGTCCGTAATTTAACTAGATTAATTATGGGGAATGCATTTGAAATTAAATTAGATTCAATGAGTAGAATTAGTTTACCTAAAAAAATTATCGAAAAACTAACTATCCAAAAAGAAGTAATTTTTGTCGGTGTAGGTTCAATGGTTGAACTATGATCTAAAGAAATGTTTGAAGAATTTGAAAACCAATATAATCCAGATGATTTATCAAAATTAGCACAGGAAATTTCAACTTTAAATGAACGATAGTAAAGAACATTACCCCGTATTATTAAAAGAAACAATTAGTTCGTTAAATATAAAACCTAATGGTATATATGTGGACTTAACTCTTGGTATGGGTGGACATTCGTCTGAAATTTTAAAACATTTAACAACTGGACATTTATATTCGTTCGATAAAGATTCATTTGCTATTGAAAAGTCTTACGAAAGATTAAGTAAAATATCAAATAACTTTACCCTAATTAAAAGTGATTTCAAAGATATAAAATCAAAGTTAGAAGAATTGAATATATATAAAGTGGATGGTATAATAGCTGATTTAGGTATTTCGTCTCCTCAAATCGATAACAAAGAAAGAGGTTTTAGTTACAACAAAGACGCACAACTAGATATGAGAATGGATCAAGAACAAGAACTTGATGCTAAATATATAGTTAATCAATATTCACAAAGTGATTTGGAAAATATACTATGAAAATATGCTGATGTTAAACTCTCAAAAAGAGTTGCGAAGGCTATTGTAGATAATAGACCAATTAATGGCACTTTAGAACTTGTTGAAGTAATAAAAAGTGCTTATCCAGCGGCATTATTAAGGCAAAAAAATCCTGCAAAAGCTGTTTTTCAAGCTATCAGAATTGAAGTTAATAATGAACTAAGTTCATTAGAAACGATGCTGAGTGATGCTATAAAATTACTTAAGCCTAATTCAACACTATCAATAATTACTTTTCATTCGATCGAAGATAGAATTGTTAAAAACTTTTTTAAGTCACTGACAATATCGAAAATACCTTCAAAACTACCAATTATGGAAGTTAAGAAGTATCAAACTAGACAAATTTCGCCATCAAAAAGTGAAATTGAAGAAAATAGGCGCTCAAAAAGTGCTAAATTAAGAATCATAACAAAAAATGAATAACATCGTGTGGGAGGGTATTATATGTATTACAAAACTTTTATAAGTTTTAAGATAAATAAGGATAATATCATCCTTTCAGTTATTCAACAAATTGATAAAAATTATATTCAAGTCGAATCAGAAAAGAAAATAGAATATAATAATTTCTTAAATGATTCGTTATCTATAATTGAACAAAATTTGATTAATCTATTAAAAAAATATAATAAAAATGACAAAAAAATTAATTTAATATTCTCCGATCAAATTTTTGATTATAAATACAAGCATCAAATAAATATTATTAATGATAATAATGTATCAATAAATGATAAATTAGTAATTTGTGAAAATGAAGTTTTATTAAATGAAAATGTATACAAATATAAATTATATTTTGATGATGGTTGAACAAAAGAGTACAAAATTTTACCAATTGATAAAAAACATTCTTCAGCAGAGGAATATAAATCAAGATTATATATAAACACAAATCAAAATACAAAAAATTATTTTATTAAGCTTAAAAATATATTAAATGCATTTAAACAAACTAAATGACAAAATTATTATTTCTATTTGGAAAACCAATTGTTAGCTAATAAACTTTTACCTTATAAAGGTAACCAAATAATGGTTCATGTATTAAGAGATAAAATATTACTAAATATAGTCAAAAATGGAATTATATATGCTGAAAAAATAATAAATAATGGAACTGACTTATTATTTGAAAATAGCAAACTACAAAATATTGATAAAAATATTTTAGATTCAAGATTAAATTCAATTCTTGATAAAAAATTCCATCAACAATTTATAAACTTTGATGAAATAAATAGTATTTTAGAAAATAATATTAGCAAACTTTACATAGCTTTAGATTCGTATATAAAAGCATTCATCCTTAAATTAATTAAAAATGCAAAAAAAGCTAAAATTTGATTGCATTCTGATAACAATAATTTATTACCTTATTGAGTTGTGTCGCTTAAAAATAAAAATGACGATTTTTATTCAAATTGTGATTTCAATTCTTTATTTCCATATATTAGAAACGAACAATTTAGTTTAATTAGTGATTTAGACTTTTCATTTCAACAAGCTGTTTTAGCTTCAAATAACAATGAAATAGATGATTATTCGCATTTGCAAACCATAACAAGTGAGTTTAATATAGAAAAAGTAAAAAATAAACCCTTCCTTACAGTATTTAAATCTTGATTTTCTATTAATAAATAGACTTATATGAAACAACATAAAACTTTAGTTATACATTTTGGTAAAGAAAGCATTCAAATAGTAAATCATTTAATCAAAATAAATTCATTAATAAAAGAATTTGAATATATTGCAATTGATAGCGATTTCGAAACATTAAATAATACTAAACTAGAAAATAAAATATTGATTAATAATTGAAAATCTGATCAATTCATCAATTATTTGCACCTAGAACCATTTATTATTGGTTCAGATACAATATTTTTATTAGTTAATTTAAATGCTGCAAATTTATTAGTAGTAAAAGAATTTGTTTCGCTCCTTTCATCTTTAAATAAAAAAGTTAATTTAATTTCATTTTATAATCACTCCGATTTCGATCAAATAAAAAAACATTTTTTTAACGAAATGTGTTCTATATATTTGATAAATAATGAAAACTATCAAGAACAATTAGAATTTTTTAATGAAGAAGATATTTTAAAATTAAAATCTATTATAGTAAATGATTATTTAAAATTTTATTATCATATGCATAATAATAACTATATAGAAGATAAAGAAAACATTTTTAATAAGTTTAATAATTCGAATAAAATAAACATTATTACCGCTTGAGCTTTTGGTTCGAGAAGAGTTACTAAAATTTTAGATAAATTATTGAAATATAAGGATAGTTTTTTTGATAATTTAAATCAAGCAATAGTAGTTATTGAACATAGTTCTGATTTTACGCTTGATGAATTATATATATTAAAAGAAAATTTAAAATCTAAATTTAATTTAGAACCTAAATTAATTCTTGTAAAAAATAATGACACTAAAATCAAACTTACGATTTTTATGAACGCAGAATATAAAAATATTAATGAACAAAAAGATATTTTGGATGAGCCTATGCAATTTATTGAAGAAATTTCGTATAATTTAACTGATGCAAATGGCTTTGAAGAAGATGATTTTATCATAAATTATGATGATAACGAAGAAAAAGAACAAATAATAATTGATTATAACGATACTTCAGATATTGAATTTTAATAAGAATATTTAGATTTAATGAGAGTTAGATTAGTAATAATTACTTGATGTTTCGAAGAGTAATTAAAAATAATTTAATTGTTAAAAACTCACAGCCTTTATAGCTGCGAGTTTTTAATATTATTGCCACGTTATATTTTTATTTTTTCTATTTTAAAAATAAATAATATATTTAAATTTTATAAAAAATACTTTTTCCCCTATATAATATTAGTTTTTGCTTATAAATTATTTTATTTAAATAGTTAAATTTCATTATAATATAGTTAATCAAATAAAGAATAAACAAAAATTAAGGGAGAAAATTATGAAAAAATTACTAGCTATTATAGCTTCAACGTTTCCTATAATAGCGCTCAGTTCATGCGTTGGTCAATCTCCGCAGGTAAACGCAGATGAGCCTAATAATGAAGATAAATTAGGAATTGAAAAATTAAATGTATATGAAGATTTAGATTTTAATAATATTAAAGATTCTATTCAAAATACTTTTGAATTAGATCCAGAAACATTAGAATACAAGAAAACTCAATTTAATTCATTTCTTGATGATATAAAACAAACAGCAGAAGATGAAAGTCCTACCTTTTATTTTAACAGAAATGCTGGTCAAGTTTGAAACACAAGTATGCAACATGCTATTGCTACTTTAAATTATTCTAATAAAATCAAAAACGATAAAACAAAGATTGTTTATGTAGGTGATCAGGATGTTTTAGAAGAAAACAAAAGATTTAATTTAAATTATTTACAAGAAAAATATAAAAATAGTATTAAATTAGAAAATCACCAATTAAATGTCGCAGATGGTAAATTTTCATATGTATATAAAACAGAAATTTTGGACTACTATGATACTTTAGAAAATTATAGAGTTATACCAACTAAAACATTTTTAGAATATGTTTTTAAACCGTTTTTAAAAGCGAATAAAGAAAACAAGTTTAACGTAGTTATTCCAGATATTTCATTTACGGGTTTACGTCCAGATGCTAGAGAGTATTTGTTAAAACATGCTAAAAAAATAGTTATTATCTCAGATGGTAATGCACAATTAGCTAAATTTATTCCGGAATATTTTTATTATGTATCAAATAAAAAAGAACCCGAAGATATAAAAAATATAGAACAAGCTTTTGATACAAAAAATGGAATTAATAAATTTAACGCAAGGGAATATTATAGATTAAAAGAAAAAGTTAAAATTTTTAATTTTCAAGGTAATTATAGTGTTAGTCTTAACAAAATATTTGATAAGTTAGGTAAATCATGGGCTAAGATTAATGTTAATTCATATCCTACAAGTTTAAATAAATTAGAAAAAGAAGGATGGTTAAAAGGAACTGATTATCTTAAAGATATTTTAATAGTCAATAATTTAATGAAAAATAGTACTGATAGTACTCCGAAATCATTAAAGGATTTGATGATTTTAAATAGTGATAAATATGATGCTAATAAAAAGAATATGGTTTTTATGGGTTCATCTCTTTTTAGAAATGGTGCTTATTTAGAAAATAAAAAATTGAGAGATAAAGCAATAGCGTATTTTGCAAAAATCGAAGAACTTTATCCTCGTAGTGAATATAATTATCTTTTTAAATTACATCCATATTATAAACCAGACCAATCATTAAATTATGTTAAAATGCTTCTTGGTAAAGATGATGTTTCTGATTATATTATTTTAGACCCTTCTGTTTCGTGAGAAAACATGTTATCTCTTGACTATTCTAATTTAGAAAATAATAGTGGTGAATCTGTTTTATTTAAAAGACAAAATGATAAAATAATTCCTAATATGAAATTATTTACACTTCAAGCAACAACAACTGTCTTAATGTCTACAATGCAATTTATCGAACAAACACTTGATGGTTACGATTCGCTTGATTCAAAGCGTGAAGTTGTTGATCCAAGCATTATTCCTTTAAATGAAGAGATAAATATAATCAATCGAGAAAATGAAGATAAAAAAGACTATTATAAAATAAATTACAATAATTTATATGGTATTTATAAGTGAAATTTAACAAGTAATGATTTTTATCCTATTACCGAATTTAAACCACTAAGTGAGTTTTTAGAACAAAAGAAAAAGAACTAATTATTAAAAACCTATATCAAGTTAATGGTATAGGTTTTTAATATATTTTTATCTTAATTTTAGTTTAAAGTTATTTGCACATATTTATTTCATTTTTTATATTTGTAATACATTTTTTTAAAATTTAATGACGAAAAACTGTAAATATAAATTATTATATGTCAATTTAGCAAAACACTTATTTGCAATCCTAACCATTTTGCTTGTGACAATAATAGTTTTTATGTTTTAAAAGATAGCGAAAAATACAAAATAACGTAAATACTTCACAAGATGATTTTAAGTTTAAAAAGAAACCTCTATTAGAAAATAAGAGATGTAAATATAATGAAAAAATATACTTAAAGTTGATAATAATAAAATACGTTCTGATTATTTAAATGTATAAATTGATAATAGAGTTAATAAAGAACCGGACGATTCAAACTAAAGCCAAAAATATTCATAGTTAGTTAGCTAAAAACCACAAATTTTGTAAATAGACATTTAAAGAAAAAATCGGTTTATTTATAAAACTAATAAGTAGTATTATAAAGAATATAAAAAATAAGCTTTAATAAGCTTAAAAAGCAAAAATAATAAACAAGCATTTTTACTTTTTATTTTTATACATAAAATAATTAGTATTAAATAATTTTATTTTTTAAAAATTGTTATAATAATATTACTTATGAAAATAATAGCTAGCAATAAACAGGCTTTTAGAGACTACGAAATATTAGATCGTTTAGAAGTAGGAATATCTTTATTAGGGTGAGAAATAAAATCTGCACGTGCTTCTCAAGTATCTTTAGATAACTCTTTTTGTTCTATTTATAAAAATGAACTTTATTTAAAAGAATCTTTTTTTAAACAGTATATGTTATTTAAAGCTGAACCAACACGTGATAGAAAATTGTTAGCTCATAAAAACGAAATTCGTAAGTTAAAACATAAAATGGAGACTCAAAAATTAACTATAGTACCACTTAAATTTTATTTTAACAAGCAATCTAAATTAAAATTAGAGATTGCATTAGCACGTGGTCTTAAAAAATACGATAAGAGAGAAAAAATACGTAAAGAAGAAGCTCAAAACAAAATTAAATCAACAATTAAATTTTATTAATTGGGGGTATAATGGTTTCGACATATATAGGTTTTATTATATTGCAGTAGTGTTGAGGACTATAATCTCTACTAGGCTTTTTAAACGGAAACGATAAAAAAGAAAACGAAGAATTTAACTTTTCTTCACCAGCGTTTTACGCTAACTCAAATCTTGCATTCGCTTAATATTTAGCGTCAAGTTGTGTTTATGCAACTCCTTTAGTATAAACATAGGTTTTAAAGGATAAAATAAAAGGGTGGTGTCTTTTATTTGAAATTCACTATTTATTTTAAGAATGAGGAATTTTGTTAGTTTAATTACTTAAAATGAATTATTTGCCTCTTTAAAAAATATTCAAAACTAAATAAACTGTAGAAGTATGATAATAATTTATGTGTGGACACGGGTTCGACTCCCGTTACCTCCACCATTTTTTTACATCTTTTTAATGTGGTATTAATTTCACATTTTAACCTAAAAATCGAATAAATTAATAAATTGATATATAATATATTTGCCTTTAGTGAATAAAGGCAAAATTGTTTTATAAATTAAAATCATATTATTATTCTTTCTGTATTGTGTATTATCCTTTTTATTAATATAATGTGTTATATTATTTTGTCCTACTTTGCGGTACTAATGCCTACTGACTACATATTACATAGAATATTCAAATTATAATATAAGTACATAGTTGACTTCACTATGTACTTTTTTATTTAATTTTTAATAAAAAACACAATAATGTTATTTATTGTGTTTTGCATAATTATTTTTTATTTTTCTTTTTGAAGAATATTACTGCAATTCCTGCTAATATTAATGCACCTAGTGAACCTAGAATTCCACCAACTATCGCACCTGAACTGCTTTTTGGAGTATTTTTGTTTTTGATTTCTTTTGTATTTGGCTTTTCAACATTAGGTTGATTTGTTGAAGTATCGGAAGAATTTGCTGTTTCGTTATTTTCGTTGTTTGTTTCAGGTTCTCTTGTATCGTTACCATGTGAAATATCTGGAACTAATGATTCGTCAATATCATCGATAATATCTTCTGTTGTATCAGCGTTGTTTGGATCAATTTCAATAATTTTTGAACGTAATTCACTATATTTTGTATCTATTTTATCAATTAATAATTGAATACTTTCTTTTGTAGCATCATCTTTATTAACTTCTTGCTCAGTTTCGTCGATTAATTCTTGCATTTGTTGAGTTAATTCTGGGAAACGTAAGTAGTATTTATCAATAAATTTATACCCTCTTTGGTCTTTATGTATTTCGTATTTTCTTGTCAATTGACCTTTTTCGGATGCAACTAATTTTGAAAATAAGTCATTAAATTCTTTATCTAAATTATTAAACTCTTCTACATTAGTGTTTGAATCACTTAATTTTTGTTTCATTTGATCAACTTTTTCTTTTAAAACATTATATGTTTCAGAAGTATAATTATCAGATTTTAGTGAATCAAATTTACTAATATCTAAAGTTACTGATTGTTTTTTATATGGTAAAGTAACTAATTTAGATTTTTTATCATTGTATTCTGCTTCAAGAGAATTTACTATTTCTTCGGTTAAATTATCTTTATCTTTTAAAGCTTCAACGATTTGATTTACTACAAATTGATATGCGTTAAATGATTCTGTTGTGTATAATTCATCTTCATTTGAAAGCAGATTTGTCATTATTTGATCTAATCTATCTGAATCAAATTTAGTTCTTGCACTTGAAGAAATTTTTTCTAAAGAGTTTTTAATAGAATCTATAGTTGATTGTCTAATTTGTTGAGATTTTAGTGTTTCTTTAGCGATTACTTCTAATAAATCATAACTATCTTTATCTACTTTAATTCATGTTTGGTAGTTTTCTGGTTTTGCATTTACCAAGTTTTGTAATTGTTCTTTATTAGTTTCTTCTGTTTGTTTTTTAGAGATTGGTATTATTTCAACTATAGAAGGTGTTTTATCTTGTCATGAAATATCGAATGATACAACTTTTTCATCTACTAATAAAGGAATTTTAAATTCTACAATGTTATTTGTTAATTTACCTAACTCTTTTTCTGAGTATTGTTTTGTCGAAGTGTTATATACTCTAACTTTAACGGTTGAACCAGAATTGTCACCTTGTGTAATAATTCTTACATCGGCAGCATCATATCTTCCCTTATTAACAATATATGTTAGGTTTCCGTTTTTGTTTGCTGGTGTATAGTAACTACTTAAGTTACCATCGATTGTCTTGTCTGTTACGTGAGCCGCATCTGTTTCAACGTAATTTGTACCAGTGAATTTAGGGTTTGAGTTTAAGCTAATATATTCAAAGTCATTTACAACTATCTCATTAAATAATAAAGCACGAGTTGGATAATTTGCTTTAACTAAAAGTTTAATATATCTAGCTTTTGCGTTTTCAATATTTGTATTACCTCATCATCTTACATTTGGGTAGTTCGAATCATTTTCACCTGAATTTATTTTAGATAAATTTGATTCTCTATCTGCATCAGTAACATCGTCACCTATTGTAAATGCTAATTTTCAACTGTCAGAATTATCACTATTTGTTGTTGAATATAATACATCTAAATCTCTTGGATAATCAGCTGTACCGTCTGTTGCGTATAATTTAAGTGATCTTAAGTCAATTTCTTTACCTAAATCATATACTGCAACATTTCCTTTGGCAGGATTACCACCAAATTTAGTTGTAGTATTAACATTTCGATCAAATTCTTTATGAGAATGTCTTTGATCTCCTCACCCTTGGTTAATTGCAATATCTGATTTAATTAATTTTCCAAATACTTTTTCTCCTTGTAAAACAAGGTTTAATAGTTTAAAATTAAAGGTTTTAGATTCTGTTTCAGATGTATTTTTGAATCTAATAAATCTAAATCCCAATGAACCTTTTAATGTGCTAAGGTCATCTATTTTTGTTCATGTGTATCCGTCTTTAGAATATTGTAATTCAACTCCTGGTATTTTGTCGTATTCTCCTGTAACGCTGCTGAATTCTAATATATCTTGAACGTCGATACCTATTTCTTTACCTGCTTCAAGTGTTAGTTCGTGTGATTGGCTAGGTTCAGATTCGTGTAATAATTGGAAACCTGTACTTGATTTAGTTGTTCCAAATCCTTCTGTATTACCATTTTTAAGAAGATATTTATTGTCTAATGCGGCTGAATCGTTTCCGACTTTAAATGTACCAATTCTTCATCAAACATTTCTATTTGTATTATTTTTAACTCTAATTCTTTTTGCTTTTACATTGCCTGTAAATGTTTGTGATTTATCGCTGTTACCGCTTTTTTCTCCAAATTTTTGTCATTGTCCATTCTCCACTTCGTATTGAATATCAAAATTTGTTAATATATCACCGCCTGCAGAATTTCCTTGTTGTAATAAAACTTTTGTAATTGTTCTGGGTTCAGGTAATGTAAAAGTTAATGTTGCATCAACTGAAATAGCGTCATTAGACGGAGCTCCTTGGTAGTTTTTTGTTCAAAATTCAGTGGCTTGATTATTGTCAAAAAGAACGTTTGGATTTGTATTTTGATTAGTTGTTCTTACTTCTCTATTTCCGCCGTGTTGTCCATCGTATTTTAGATCTGTATATCAACCGTTTTCTAAGTTAGTTTCTTTAGGTTGGTTAATTACTAAATTAGTAACACGTAGTCATGCACCAAAATTTTCACTTTGGTTATTAACAACTCTAACACCAACAACATTTTCTATGTTTATGTTTTCTATATATACTGGTTCGAAAGGACCGTTTACGTCATTTCTTGTTATATTTGTTTGTCCGTTAAGATCGGTTCATTGACCATCTTTTGTTTTATATTGAACTTTAAAGTTTTTAAAGTGATCGTTTCTATCTCCCATTTTAATAAATAATGTTTTTAAAGTAAATGGTGTTGAAGCATTTGCTCCAAAATAATCACCTTGAACAAATTTTGAATCAGTTCCATCGTGTGCAACTTTTCAAATTTGTTGTTTTTGATTTGAATAATCAAAAATATCACCCGCAGGGCTGTCTACTTGAACAGTTCTGTTTGTTTCAAATTCAAATGTTAGTTTATCCGGAATCAATAATTCTGAGTATTTTTTAGATAAAGCAGCTTGAAGCGATCTAATAAATGGTTGAATATGTTGAACACCTACTTCTGCAATTTCAAAGTGATCTAAATATCAGAATTTATGTGTTTTAGATTCTGAAATTTTATTTAAAGCTTGATTGTAATGGTCTATAAAATTAAATGTGTCTTTAGCTTTATAATCTTTTAAGGCGTCAATATATAATGAAACACCTTTTGATAATTCTTCGAATGATTTAAGTCAATAAATAATTTGCTCTTTCATTTTTTCGTTAGATTTACCGTTTAACATAATATTTGAGTATTTGTTTAAATCATTAAAAATTGTTTGAATTTCGTTTAATTCTTCATCAGTATATGAGTCATTATTTAATTTAGATTTAAATTCATTTAGTTTATCTTTAATATCTACTGATTCTTGCAATGCTACAACACGACCATCCATATTTTGATTAATCATGTGTTTTGATAATTCTCTAAATGCGTTTGACTCTTCATCATCATGTTGTTTGTTAGCTAAAACATATTTAAATGATGCTTCGTAAGATTTCTCTGCTTCATCATCTGTTTGTCAAATATTTCAAGTGTAATCGGCTCCACCAAAAATTGCAACTCTAGAAGGTTGTGATTGTTGCATAGGGTTAAAGATAACACCTTCGATTTTTGAAGCATCAACATTTCTGTGTAAGAATTCTTTATATCCACCTAAAATTAAATGGCTCTTTGAGTTATCAGAACAAGGCCAGTTAATTCATAACATAGGTCCTCTACCAACATTTTGAGTAAATCTATTAGTAAAATCTTGTGATATTTCACCTCAAATTCTACCACCAGTCATTACTATTTGAACTTCTTTAGGGAATGTTCTAAAGTAATCTTGACCATACCCTCCATATTCTTGAACAACATATGGAAGAGTAGTTTTTAATCCTGGATATTCAGGTTGTAACATTTTAAGTCACTCAACAACATCGTCAAGTAATCTTTTTTGCATTTTTTGATTATTATTTCCCGGGAACGGTGTTCCGGCATCATCTGCTAAAATTCCGATTTGACGAACCCCAGCTTTAATAACTTGCAAGAATTTTGCTTTAAGTTGAACTAATGATTGTTCATAATTAGATTCGTTCATTCTTTGTCCAAAAAATGGATGTAAAGTATAAATATAGCGAACCTTTGTTTTATTCCCTGTTTCGGCTAGAGGTTTAATTAAATTTTCAATTTCTTCATCGGTATAAAGTTCTCTTCATTTTGTAGAGTGTTTAGGATCGTTTTTAGGTGCATAGAAATATCCGTTAAGTTTATAGTATGTACCTCATTTCATATAATCAAGTCTATCTTCTAAACTTCATGGATTACCATAGTATCCTTCAATAACTCCACGAGTTGTTACATCTGCATAATCCTCAATTTTAAAGTTTTCAATTTCTCTACCATTTAATTGGTTAAAAATGTGTCAAAGTGTTGTTGCACCATAGAAAGCTGCATCTGTATCTTTTGCTAAAACAGATAAAACATTGTTATTGTTATTAATTTGGTAACTATCTGTTTTTTCGTAAAGTTCTTCGTTTACTTCTGTATTTTGAGATTTAATTAAATTATCTACTAGGTTATCTGCATCACCTTTAATACCTACTAAAATATTTGTTTGACCTTTAACTATATGTTTAGTTATTGTGTATTGTAAGTTCTTGATATCTAATACTTCTTTGAATCTATCAACTGTTGCTTCGTCAATTCCGTTTTCGAAAACTATATTAACATTTTGTGTTAAAAGGTAATTTCCGTCAAGATAATCAATTTTTTGAACTTTAGGATAAATTTCATATGTTTTTCTGTTTGCTACTTGTGTAGGAGAAGTTGTATTTTCTGTTTCTCCAGTTTCAACCGCACTAATTGAAGCAATTAATCCTGCTGATCCTGCAGCGCTTAAAACATATTTAACTATTTTTTTAATATTCATTTTTATTACCTCATTTGTAAATTTAAATTACATGTTTGCATTAATTATATTAATACATATTAATTAAATCAAATTAATATCTAGCATAATGTTAATGCATTTTATATGCATAAAGATATTTTCATTCTCATATTTATGAATTGTATATGCATCTAATTTGCTAAAAAACATTTTAAAAAAGCCTATTTTTAAACTTTTTTATTAATAAAAATAGAATCTTTTGGTTTTAATAATAAAAAAGAGCATATTTTATTCATTCACTAAAATAAAAATAGACATTTTTACAAGCCTATTTTTATTAATTTTTTAAAATCTTCTTCAGTTAATAACTTAACATTTAATTTCAAAGCCTTTTCATATTTAGAACCCGGATTTTCACCGTAAAGTAAATATGTAGTTTTCGAAGAAACTGACGAGCTAATTTTGCCGCCATTTTTTTCAATCATTTCTTTAAAATATTCTCTACTTTTACTTAATGTTCCTGTTATTACAAAGTTTAAATTGTCTAGTATATTTGAATCTTGAACTTCTTGTTCATAAATTAAAATACTATCTAAAAATTCTAAAAGATTTCTGTTATCATCTATTTTTATGTATTCTCCAATACTTTGAGTAATAATTTCACCTATTGTGTTTATTTGTGTTAATTTTTCTAAATTTATATTGAATAAATCCGTTAATTTTGATATGTCATTAGTTATTAGTTGCGCTACTTGAATTCCTATATTTGGTATCCCAATAGAAAATAGTGCTTTAAAAAGTTTAGTAGTTTTTGATACTTCGATTGAATTTAAAATATTATTAAGTTTTTTATTTGTTTTCGATTTAAAACCTGGTATTTGATTTATTTCTTTAGCATATTTTTTTAAATTATATATATCTTTAATGTTTTTTACGTAGCCTAAATCGTAAAATAAACGTATATTTTTTTCGCCTAATGTTTCAATATTCATAGATTTTTTAGATACAAAATGAATTAATTTTTTTATTATTTGTTCCTCACAATTTTGATTTACACAAAATTGATCAACAAAACCTTCTTTTTCTACTAAAAGATTGCCACAAGAAGGACAATTTAATATTTTACTAAAAACACCGTTTGTATTTTTTTTATTTAAACCAATTACTTTTGGAATAATTTCTCCTGACTTAATAATTGTGATTTGATCCCCGATATTTACATTTAAATTTCTTATGTATTCATAATTGTGCATAGTAGCATTATTAACGTTTGTTTGATTTAAATTAACTTCATCAAAATTAGCTATATAAGTTATTTTTCCGGTTCTCCCAACAGAGGCGGTTATATTTTTAATGATACTTGTAGCTTCCTGTGTTTCATATTTAAAAGCTATAGCATATTTAGGAAATTTAGAAGTTTTTCCAAGTTGTTCTCAATATTTAATTTGATTTAATTTAATAACATAACCATCACAATCGAACTCAAATTCATTTTTTAGTTCTCTAAAGTTTTCTACAAGTTCAATTAATTGTTCAAAAGAGTCAGCTACCATGATATTCTTATTAGTAGGAAAACCTAAATTGTCTAAAAATTTTTTTACAGAAGACTGTAAATCTATATTATAATCTTGAGCATTTACTAAGTCGTATAAAATAATAGATAAATTACGTTCTTTAACAACATTTTTATCTAGTTGTCTAAGTGTACCTGAGGCTGCATTTCTAGGGTTTGCAAAAATCTTTTTATTATTTTTAATGAATTCTTCGTTCAACTTATTATATGTTGATTTAGACATGTAAATTTCTCCGCGAACCTCTAAATCAATGTCCTGATTCAATGAAAGCGGAACACCTTCTATTTGTATAACATTTTCAGTAACATCTTCACCTTCAGTTCCATCACCACGTGTTATAGCTCTAATTAATTTACCTCTAGAGTAGTGCAAAGAAATAGATAATCCGTCAATTTTCGGTTCTAAACAAAAATTGATTTTTGGATTATTTAATGATTTGTTTAAATTATTATAATATCTCAACAAATCATTTTCAGAATAAGCTTTTTCTAAAGATAACATAGGGTTTTTGTGAACAAATTTACTAAATTTATTACTTGCGTAGGAACCTAAATTGAGTGTAGGAGAATTTTCTAAAATATACTGAGGATATTGTTTTTCTAATAAAATTAATTCTTGTAAATTTTTATCATAAACTAAATCTTCTACACTTGGTTCGTTGAGTTGGAAATATTCATAATTTCATTTATTAATTTTTTTAACTAATTGCTCAATTTTTAATTGAATTTTTTTATTCTCTTTCATTGGCTTACCTCTAATATTGTTTAATATTTAAATTATATATTAAATATTATTTTTATTATTTTTTGAAAATAAAAATATAAAGTGCAGCCTACATACACTTTATATTAGTGTGTTATAAATATAAGAAATATTTTTTTAAACATAATCACATAAAATATTTAATTTTAAAATTTTCATGATTTTAATTTACTAAAATAAATAACAAACAATAGAATAATACATTAAAGGAGTGTGTGAAGAAAGATAACCTTATTAATAATTTTATGGAATATTTACAACACATAAATAATTTTAACTAGTTGGTTTTATTTTTGGTTAATATAATTATTTTATGCAAACAAAATTTATTATTTTTTTTAAGTAAAAAACTATATATTATATAATTAATAAAAATATTTATATTTAAGGAGTAATATGAAAAAAGTAGTATTAATCGTTATTGATGGTTTAGGTTTAAGAAAAGAAACACAAGGAAATGGTTTCGCATTAGCAAATACACCTACTTTTGATAACTTATTTAAAAATTATCCAAATTCATTGATACAAGCATCAGGTCAATATGTCGGGTTACCTGAAGGACAAATGGGTAATTCAGAAGTTGGACATTTAAATATTGGTGCCGGTACAATTGTTTATACTGGATTATCACTTATCAAGAAAGCTTTAAATGAAGGTACATATAAAACAAACAAACAGTTTGTTAAAGTATTTAATGATGTTAAGGAGAACGATTCAACATTACATTTAATGGGCCTTTTATCACCTGGAGGTGTCCACTCATTAGAAGATCATTTATTCAAATTGTTAGAAGCCGCACATGAATTTGGATTAAAAAAAGTTTCTGTTCACGTTTTTGGAGATGGTAGAGATGTTGCACCTCGTTCAATTAAAGAATCTTTAACAAAATTATTGGAATTAACTGACAAATTTGGTTATAATATAGCTTCTATTTCAGGAAGATTTTATGCAATGGATCGTGATTCTATGTTTGATAGAGTTGAAAAAGCGTACGACGCGCTTTTAGGAAATGCAGATTCAAAATTTGATAATATTTTAGAATTTGTCGATAAACAATATGCTTCAGAAATCAGTGATGAATTTTTTGTTCCATCAATAAATTCTAACTTAAGCAAAGAATCTTTTGTTAAAGATGGTGATTCAATTATTTTCTTTAACTTCCGTCCTGACCGTGCAAGACAACTTACACATTTATTCGTTAATTCATCTTTATATGATTTTAAAGCAACTCACCAAGTTAAAATTAATAAATTTGCTTCAATGATGAAATATGAAGGAATTAACACAATTATAGCTTTTGATGAAATGGAAGTAAGTATGCCTATTGGTAGAGTTTTAGAATTAGCCGGAAAAAGTCAATTAAGATTAGCCGAAACTCAAAAATATGCTCATGTTACATATTTTATGGATGGTGGAAATGATATTGAATTTAAAAATTCAAAACGTATAATGGTTGATTCTCTTAAAGTTGAATCATATGCAGATGCTCCACATATGTCTGCTGAAAAAATTACAGATGAATTGTTGGCTAACGCATTAAATTATGATGTTACAATTATGAATTACGCAAACCCTGATATGGTAGGTCACACAGGTAATTTAAAATCTACAATAGAAGCAGTTTCATTTTTAGATTCACAAATTAAGAGAGTTGTGGATTGAGCAGAGGCAAATAATGTGACTGTATTTATTACAGCGGATCATGGTAATGCTGAAATTACAGAAGATCAAAATAATAAACCAGCAACAAAACACACAAGTAGTCCGGTTATGTTGATTACAACAGATAAATCACTTAAATTAAAAGATGGTATTTTAGCAAATGTAGCACCGACAGTTTTAGATTATATTGGCGTAGATAAACCTGTCGAAATGGATCAAGAATCTTTATTAATTAAATAAATAAAAATAGACTAATTTAATTTTGTTAGTCTATTTTTTATTATTTAATAATACTTGCTTATAGTCTTAATTTTCATAAATTATTTCTTTAATATTTTTTTACGTTTTTGTTTTTTGAATATATAATTTTACAAAAATAAAATGTAAAAAACTAAGGAGACATTAAAATATGAAATTTAATAAAAAATATTTTTGAATATTAAGTGGAACAACTTTAGCTTTAACAAGCATCATAATTGGTTCCGCTTTAGGAACAAGGAGTTCTAAACCTAAACAAGAAGCAAAAAATATAGAACAAGAGAGAAAAATACAATCTAATAATAATTTAAAAAAGAATAGTTCAAATCAAAAAAATATAGAGTCTAAAAAAGAACAACCAAATATTACAAATAAAACCAAAAACGAAAGAGTCATTGAAAATAAAATAGAGAATAAGAATAATCAAGAAGAGAGTCAAAACACATCAACACAAGCTAAATTTGAAATGAGTAATCTCGAACAAAAACAACCAAATAGAAAAGATGATTTATTTGATGTAGAATTTAAGTCATATAAAATTGCAAATAAACTTGGTTACCCTGCTTCTATTGCAAGTTTCACAAATAAGTCGACAGGATCTATTGATAAAGAATTTCTTTTAAATGATAATAATACTACTTACAATAATAGATGATCTAATTGACAAAATGTAAAAAGAAGTAAAAAAGATTGAGTTGGAATTATATTTGGTTCGGACAAAACTAGAAAAGAAGAAATGATTGATAGAGTTGAAATTATCTTTGGTAGAGATTTTCAATCTGATTTACCTAAAACAGATTGAGAATTACAATATTATCCAATCAATATAGATGATTCAGACCTAAAAAGTGGATGATGACATGCTGAAGATTGAACTGGTTCAAAATTATTAGATGATAATAATTGAAAGAATGTTGAACTTATAGATAACCCAAGTTTAACTAAATTTTCAGATAATCAAGATAAAGTAGTTTTTGACTTTAAAAAGGTGCAGGCTTATGCTGTTAGAATCAAAATGAATATAAAAGATGATAAAAAAGGTATTATCATTAATGAGTTTACTGCAAAAAGATCTAAATAACTCATTATTCTAATGACACTTATCAAAGTGTCATTTTTAAGTTCTTTTTACCTAAATTACTTTATTTTTAAACTATAATTAGCTAATATGAATAATATTTTAAAATTTATTAGTAATTCTAAAAAACACTTAGTCAAAAAATATTCAATTTTGAATTTAAAGATTATCCTTAAAAAAATGTTTACAGCTGATATTTGTGAGTTTAATGAAGGTGTTAAAGAGTCTTTGTTTAATATTTTTAAATTTGAATATAAAATGTTATCTTGAGTTTTTTTAACTTCTACAATTTTAAGATAGATAGCTGTCTTAACAATGTTTATTGATCATGTTGGTCTTATTGCTTATCCAAATGTTGAAGAATTAAGAATTGTAGGAAGAATGGCGTTTCCTATATTTGCATTTTTATCGATTATAGCAATTAATTATTCACGAAGACCATTATATTACACTTTTAGATTTTTGTTTATGGGAACCATTATTCAAATCGGAATATTAATATTATCTAAAAACGGATTTAACGAATCGTTAAAACCTGGATATTTTAATATTATGTTTATGTTATTTTTAGGCTCATTTAGTGCTTATTTACATAGAAAAAATATTTATATTGGTTTAGTTTTCACTTTTTAACTTTTGTTTTTCTTTTTTTAGGAGAATATAGTATTTCTAACATTGCAAGCACAAAATACTTATTTAGAATTGATTATCATTCTTATGGATATTTAATAATTATGATGTTTTATTATTCTTTTTTGATAGATAAATATTTTAAAAACCAATTGATATTTAAAATACTAGGAATATTACTTTTTATTGTTGTAAACGTAGTTTATAGCTACTTAAATTTAATATCTGAAATTCAAATTTATTCGCTAATAGATATACCGCTCTTTTTGTTCTATAGTTATAAAAAACCAATTAAATTTTGATTATTGAACAATTTCTTTTTACTTTCATATCCTTTAAGTTTTGTATTTCCTTTAGTTTTTATTTAATATTTTTATTACAAAAAACGCGAAATTATAACTATTTTAGTGTTTTTTTTTTTTTTTTGGTTGCGTAGTATAATCAAATTATATACATACAAATTATTAAAGGAGAACATGGATTCAATTAAAACAACTAAGTTGGATAAAATTTTATTAATTTCACTAACCTTAATAATTACTATTTTTAGTGCATTTTCTATTGAAAACAAAACAATTATATGAGATTCTAATGTATCTGTTATTGTTAAAATTTTAGGAATAATAGTTGCTAGTTCCGCTATTTTTGGGGTTATTGCTACTTGGTGATTTTATACGAGAAAAAAATATGCATTTTTATTTGCTATATTAAATGCATTTTTATTTGGTATTTATTCTATTTCATTGAATTTAGTTGCGGACTTCATTATATATGTGGGGTTATGTGTTCCTACTTTTATATATTTAAGATATATAACTAAATACAAAAACAGAATTAAACAATATCGTTTTAATTGACTAACTTCGATTTTTATTGTTTCAATTTGAGTAATTAGTTTTATAGTTCTATATTTTACAATTCCACATTTAACATTTTTATATGGGAAAATAATAAAACAATCTTTATATTTCGAAAATAATTTTAATAATAAATTTTTAGGCAAAATTATTGCTATTTCTATAGATTCAACTTTATTAGTGGCTGTAGTTATGATGATTCTAGGAATGAAATCATCATGAGTAATTTGGCAAATTAAAAATATTTTATCAATTATATTTTTTGCCGGTATAGGTATTTTGAATTGAAGTGTTATTATTATAAATATATCTTTTTCAGTATTATCTTTATATATATTTATAAAAACTTTTATAAACAAAAAGCGAATTATAGCAATAACCGGTCCTGGTTGTTCTGGTAAAAGTACATTATTAAATAATCCTAAAATACAAAAATTACTTAAAGATTACAATATTTTACTCAAAGATGAAAGGTCATATTTAGATAATGCAAATATAAATAATAATGACTATATTAAAGCTTTATCTAATAAGGGTAGTTATTTTGATGCTGAAAAAATGTTTTTCGAGAGTCAAAAAAAGATAATAATTGAGTCTAATTTGACAAATTCTCATCAACTATTAGATCGCCATATGTCAGACAGTTTTTTACATGCTGATGTTTTGATTAAGGAAAATAAATTTACTAAATCTGAAAAAGAAAAGTGAATTAAAGAAAAAAGAAGATATAAATGATTTTTAATGAATAAACCTAAATTAGATCTACTAATAGTAGTTAAAGCACCGTGAGAAAATATTCGTATATGAAGAAAACTAGCTATTCGAGATAAAGACAAAACAAGAAGAAAATTAGAATTCGATAATCTGGAGTTATTTAAAAAATTTCGAGAGGAGTATGAAGTTAATGAAGAGTGATTAAAAATAGCGAAATTGAGTTCTAAGAAAATAATTTTTCTTAATAATAATATAGACGGCGATAAAGGTAAAGAAAAATTGGTAGATGAATTTTATATCATTCTTAAGCAATATTTAAAAATTTAATGACAATATTATTGCGTTATGAATAAAATTAATTTGATACTTACTTGAGTTAGGTGAAAGGAATTTGACACTCTAATAAAGGAGTGTCATTTTTATGTCAAAACAATTTACATTTGAACAAAAACTTAAATATTGCAAAATTATTGAAAAAACTGATTTAAAAACTACATTAATACAATTTTAATAGATAATGAAGAAAGATATAAATGCTATTGAGATTTAGATAAAAAACAAAAGAGAAATAGAAGACCAGATCGTTATGGTTATACACTACTTAAAAAGTTGTATAAACGTTATAATATGGGTATGAATGAATTAAAAGCTAAAAGTTGAGAAAGGCCTTGAAGACCTAAAAAGTTAAAATTACCGACCTAAATAAGGATGAACTTGAATTATATCATGAGTCTATTGAGGAATTATTTAAAGCTAAAGGAATCAATTGTAATGAATTATGAAAAATAATAAAAGATAAAATGCAAAAAGAAATCAAGTTCAAACTTTAATATTTCAAAACTTACGACTTTTGTAAATGTTTCAAGAACAACTTTTTATTATGAACAAAGATTAAGAATAATCAAAGAGAAATGAAATGTAAATATCAAGTTAATAAATTGAATTTTAGGACAAGGTAAGTTAATTGGAAATGTAGTGGGTAGGACTAAAATATACGATCATTTTATAAAACTTTTTAACACTAATAAAAGGCTTAGAAAACATTTTAAGGAATATAAGCATAACATTACAGAGTATGAATTCATACTATCATACGAAGCATCTAAATATAAATCACAAGCATATATAAAAGGTAAGCGAAAATGACCAAAAGAGCACAAATATAGGGATATTTGCGCGTATAATGAAATTAAAAATATAGTTGATTTTAAATTTGAAACAGTATGGACAACAGATATTAAATATATAAAAATTAAAAATAAATACTATTACTTACACGTTATTAGAGATCACGAAACAAATATGATTTTAAATTGAAATTTACAAGATATTAGAACTGCTGATGATACTATAATGCTATTAAACCTAAATATTTTCATACAGATCGTGGTGTAGAATATGCTAATCTTGATGTTAAAAATTACTTAGCAAAAAGCAAAATAATTCAAACAATGTCAGCTAAAGGTAACTCATTCGAAAATAGTGGCTCAGAATATTTATTTGCAAATTTAGAAAGAGAAAAAATAAAGTTAAGAAACTTTAAAAACTAAATTATTTAAGTGTTTATAACGAGATAAATAAATATTTTGTTTATTAGAATTTCACACGATTACAAAAAATCTAGATTATAAAACTCCGTTTGAAGCATTTAAAGAAGAAGGTTTTAAATTTCTAAAAAATTATTTAATTCAATTAAATTTTATAATTACTTATTTTAACAATTCGAATATAAATATTAATAACAAACTTTTTAGAAATAATTAAATAAAAAATATAATTTATGTTAAACCGTTTATAAGCCAAAATAATTTTTAATTAAATAAATTAAAATTAAAAACTCATATCAATGAAAATCAATATGAGTTTTGTGTCAAATTTTAGTCACCAAAATTACAAAGCAAAAATACTAATTTTTTTAAATAAATTTAAGATTTTTTAGTCATTAAGATATAATAAAAATACCAAGCACGAAAGTGTTGCGCTTGATATTTCATTTTAGGATATTTTTGTTTTAAAAATATCCTAAAATGAACTTTTTAATTTGAATTAGTATTTTTATAGTCATTTATTAATATTATTAAAAATATGGTGCTTTTTGTAAAGTAAGATTGATTTAATAACGATTAAAATAACTTAAAATAAATTATTTATCTAGATATAAATATCATTCGAACCCATACTAGAATTCAAATTCAACTTCTTTTCTTGTAACTATCATTTTAGCATTTAGTATTTTCTCATTTTCTTTTGCATTTTTGATATCGGAATAGTTTTGAAATAAAAATTTTGATATTTTATTCATTACTAATTCATCAAGGTTGTTGATTATACCACGAGCACCCATTAAATGATCAGCAGTATCTTTGATTAAATCAGTTAATGCATCGATTGAATCTTTGTATGAAATTTCTACATTATATTGATCTTGAACTTTACTAAATAGGTTTTTTAATTTAGAATGTATTATTGTTTTTATGATTTCGTATTTGTAAATAAAGTTAAAAGGCACAACATTTTTATCGCCTATACGGTTTAACAGTTCGGGTCTATTCATATTTTCGATAAAATGTTTTTTAACCTCTTTAATGAATTGTTTTCTAACTGCAGGTTCATCTTTAAAGTCTGCTGTTATTTCTCTAGTACCTATATTTGAGGTAAAAATAATAAATGTTTCGGAAAAATCAATCAATTCTCCCTTGGATGAAGTTAATCTACCATCTTCTAATATTTGTAAGAATTTGTCTAAAATTTTAGGATGTGCTTTTTCAATTTCATCAAATAATAGTATAGAAAATGGATTTTCTTTGACTTTGTTAGTTAGTTCACCTCCAGAATCATAACCAACATAACCCGGAGGAGCGCCAATAAGTCTTTGATCTGAGTGTTCATGATTATATTCAGACATATCAAATCTGATTAATTTTTTTTCGCTTCCAAAAACGAATTCAGCAAGTGTTTTTGATATTTCAGTTTTACCAGTTCCTGTTGGTCCCACAAAAAACAGTATTCCTTTTGGTTTACTCATAGATTGACTATACATTAAACCGTTTAATCCTAAAAATGAGTTAGTTAAAACATTATGTATTTTATCAATTGCATAATCTTGACCTTGAACTCTTTTTAAAAAGATATTTTTTAAATTTTTAATTTTTTCGTAATCAATTTTTTCTCATTCAGACTCTTTTTGATTGAATGTAGCCAAATTATACCTATTAACAAATGATTGTTTATTATCTTTTATTCTTGCTAATTGCAGTATTTCAATACATGTTAAACCATCAGTTAATGCAACTGCTTTATTTAAAGTTTTGCCTTTGATATTTAATTCTTTCGAATCTATAGTTTTAAATTCTCTACTATTGTATTTAATTATATTTTCACGTTCTTCTATGTTAGGTTTTTTAATATTAACCTCAGCGTATTCAATATTTTTGTTGTAAATATCTGTAATCAAATTGTGTGAATCTCTCATTATTAACACTAATTTATCTTGATAATCTAACCTACCATAATCACTTAAATAATTAATTTTTTTATCGTTATCTAAAAATCTTGATATTAAGTTTACTAAATTATCAAGGTAATTATTTTGGTTATTTTGGTTGTTGAAAAAACTATCAGCAAAATTTATTACATAAATACCCGGAGTGTGTGTTCCATCCTCGTCATCTTTAGTTTTTTTAATTATTTCAAGCATAAATTCGTTTATATCATCAATATTATCAATGGTATTATATGTATCACGCCCTTTTTGATCTAATAAATTTAAAGCCCCATAACCAGGAGTAAAATATTCTGCTCTTTGATATTTGTTTTTAATTGCGAATTGTTCCAAAACTCCCTTTAAATCAGTACTTACAAGATTATTTTCGTCATCTATAAAAGTATATAAATCATTTACATTACCAACAATAGAAATAATATTTTTTTGAGATAGTTTAATATTTAAATATTCTAAAGATTTTTTCATTATTTATTATTCACTTTCATTTTTTGTGCTTTTGTTAAAGGCCTAGCACCTGAAATGCCACGTGTAATAAGTTGTGAATGTTTAAAGTAACCATATTTTTTTAAGTCTTCTTCAACTGATTCGGCTAAACTTCAACACATATGTCCTTCATAATCGCCAATATCATAACTTACAGTTCCTTCTAAGTTTAAAGTTAGTGCAATAGTGTTATTTTTTAAAAGAGGATTTTTGAATTTTGATATAAATGAATATTTTGGCTTAAGTTTATTTTCCGGATCTGTTTGCACTATAAATTCAATACTTTTATGTTTGTATTTATACTTTTTAAAGATTTCTAAATAGGTTTTATTTTTCTTAAGAGCTTCATTATATTGGTTAATAATTTCCTTTACATATGGTGCGTAATCTGATAATTCTTGGTAGTTATTAATGAACATAAATTCATTGAGTAATGACCCTTTTAATTTGGAATCTATGTCTTGCTTTAAAACATAATTCTTTAATTCTTCTTTTAAATATGCATGTTTTTCATCATCTATTTTTTCTTGTTTTATGATTGCTAACATGTTTTTAAAATTATCAGGGTTTAAACTCATATTTTCATTTTGAATTCTTTGTAAAACTATTTTAGATAAAAAACCATTTTCTAAAATTAAATCATTTACTTCACGAGTTTTTTCTTCCATTATTTGGTCAAAAGAAACGTCAATGCTCATATTCTGAACTACTTTTAATAACCTACTCTTTTCGATGTTATATTTCTCAACTACAGAATTATAACTTTCTGCATATTCACCAGTTAAATTACCTATTTTTATAAGGTTATTTTCTACAGAATTAATTTCGCCCATAACTTTATCAATTTCATTTTTTACTAAATTTGAACTAGTAAAATTTTTCAATTGCTGTAAGTTATCTTTAATGTCTTGAATTTCTTTTTTCTCTGTTTCTATATTAATTTTAAACTGAATAAATGCGGCGTGACTCATTAATTTCTGCCTCCTGATTTTGTTTCTTGTTTTTTAATAACTATTTTTAAGTTTCTTGATGCTTCAATTACATTATTTTCGATATCTCTAATTTCATCTAGTGTAAGATTATTAATTTTATTCTTAAATTCTTTAGTTTCTGTATTATGACTAGCAGGATGTAATAATTCATTAGTTATTTTTTTTATGTATTTTAGTTCATCACTATTTTCATATTGAGAAAGTGCATCTGATAAACGTTGAAATATTTTACCGTCTAATCCTAATTCTCTTTCTAATTTAACTCTAATATCTCTTAAAAGGTATATTTTATGATTGAATATAGAGCCGTTTAATATTTTTTTGATATCTTTTATATTTTTTTCAAAAATTACATAACCAATTATTTGAATTGTTTTAATTGGGTTGATTTCAATTGCTAAATTTTCATAAAATTTTTCATAATTATTTTCTAGAATTTCAATATTCTCATTGTATTCTTGTTCGTCAAATTGCTTATTTTCTAAACTATTTTTATATCTAGTAATTTCTTTTAATTTTTCATAAAATTTATCAATTTCCTCTTCTTTATTTCATTTTTTAGCGAATAAATAATTATTTCCGTCGTATTTAAAGTTAATTTTATCATTTAATTTATTTCATTCGTTAAAACCATTATCAACTAATAAATCGAATAGATCAACTGAAATAGCGTTGAATTCTTTTGTTTTAAACTCGTTGGTTTTAGATAATATTTCTAATATATCTGTAGATTTAATAAGCGGAATTTTATTAATCATATCTTTAGCCTGAGTATAGTCTATTTTATTAATTTGAGATAAGTTAGTTATGAATCAATCATTAAAATTAGGGATATCAATAATTTTACTCATATTTTCCATTAACAAATTAACTGCAAATGAACTATATTTTCTATTTTCTAATTTTATATTCTTGCTTGAACTAAATAGTTGATCAATATCCACTTCTTCCTTAACGAACCCGATAACATTATCTTTTAAATCATAAAAGCTAATTTCAAACTTATTTAAATAAATGTAAAATATATTTTTATCGCTATTTACAAGCATTTTTTTACCAAATAATGATTCTAAATCTTTTTCTTCATCAGATCATTTCTTTTGAGTTATTTGGCTATTTAAATTAAACGAAAAGTAATTTTTATTATTGTTTTTTAGTTCAAAATCATTTTTAATGCTTTCAACTTTTTCAGTATTTAAAAGTTGTTTAATAAAGTCTTTAATCTCAATAATAGGCTTATCATCTTCATCAACATTTAAACCGCTTACTTTTTTAAGATATTTTCTTGTTGTTGCTTCGTTAGTAGTAATGATGTTTTCATCAATAGAAAAAATAAAAGTGCCCTCTGTTCAGAAAATATCGTCCTTATTTACGAACTCATTTTTCTCTTTTTTATTTAGTATATAATCAACAAAAATTTCGTTTTCATTATAAGTTATATCTTCAAATTTAGTTTTTAACGAAGACCTTAATTCAATATCGTAAGTGTTTTTATAAATACCATAATTATCTATATAAATAAAGTTTTCATTATTTTTGTTATTTAAATCAATTGTTTTATTCTTAACAATATTTTCTTCTAAATTAATCAAATTTTTAATATAAATATAATTACGTTCAATTGTTTTAGATTCTAAACCAATAAAATTATCATTGTCAAATTCTTTCTTGATGGTAGGATGTATAATCCTTCTATCAGTGCCATTATTAACACCAAGTTGGCTGATATACATTTTTTTAACTTCTTCAACAGTTAATTGGTTAGGTTTAGAAAAAAGAATAACTTTATTGTTTATTAATTCAACAAATTTTATTAAAACAAAATCTAAAAGTTTTTCTTTTTTGATACCTGTAATATCAATTAAGAAATCTGTGATTGTATAATTTTCATATTTTTCAATCCCGTAAAGTAAATGAATTAATAAAATATTTTGTAGATCATTGGATTTTTGCGATTTCTTAAATTGAGCTTCAAATAAGATATTTAATTGTGGAATTAAAAGATTAGTTTTAAAAGTTTCTTTCATCTTATGCCTTTCTAAATGTATCTCCGTCTTTTGCGATTTCAATATATTCTTGTAGTATTTTCTTGGTTTTTGTTTCTATTTTATTATTTACGTTATCTCAAACCGAAACGTTAAAATCTAATTTTTCTAACTCATCAAATGCTCCTACCATAATTAACGTGTCTTTTGCACGTGAAACAGCAACATTGATACGTTCGGCACTTTTATAGAAATCATAGTTTCTTTTGTTTGGGTATTCTATTCTATCGCCGTCCATTTTTCCTCTAGCTCTAACAAAATCAACTATTATAATTTCTTTTTCTCTACCTTGGAAGTTATCAACTGTATCGACTTTAACTTTATTGATAGTACTTTTCATAAATAGATCTTTTTTAGCTTTTAAATATTTTTTAATCACAGAATTTTGCGATCTTGTCATCGAAATAATTCCGATATTGTCTAAATCAAATTTTTCATTTGTATTAGAATTTTTTAACACAATATTTTCAACTATTTCCGCAATTACAAATGCGTTGTATTCGTTTATAGTTGATTCTTTTGTTTCACTTTTATCTAATGTTCTAGTGTGGTCAAAAGAGGTATAATTATTTTCTATGATAGTTTTTCTTTGAAAGTCATTAAAGTAAATAGAATATTTGTTCATAAATTCTTGATTAATCTTACTTGTATCCATTACAATAAATTCTTTATTGATTTTAATATTATCATATTTATAATTAACTAAATATGAGCTTCCTTTATCAATTGGAGTAGTTAATTTTTCATCTTCATCATAATTAACATTTACAACTTTTTGTATAGACTCATTGAAACGGTGTTGTTCGGTTAAAAAGGTATAAAAGTTTTGGTTTTCACCAACATATGTTCCTTTTAATTTTAATGCATGAAATTTAAAAAATGGATATTTAAGTTCAGAAATTAACTCCCTAACACTTTCGTCGTTTGCAAATCAAGTTCTATCTAGTTTTCTATCTATATTTATCTTTAAATTTTTATTTCTTAATTCTTTAATATCTTTAAATGAATCAAGAAGTTTATTGATTTCTATAGATTCAACTTGATCATCAGACTTAGAACCTGTTTCGAAATCTAAAACAGGAGGTAATTGTTTGTAATCACCTGCAAGTAGGATTTTTTCAGAAAGCATACATGAATTTATAATCTCTAATGTACTACTTTTAGACACCTCATCAACGATTGTCATATAAATTGGATACTGTAAAAATAATTCTTTTACTGGTGCATTAGAATCTTTACGTGGATTAATTACTTGGTTTGCTGTTGTTGTTAGCCCAATTAAATTTATCAATTCATTTTCATAAATATAATCTGAAAATTCTTCTTTAATTTTACTATTGTGTTGGTCTTCTCTATTTTCAATTTTATCCTTTATTAATTGAAGTTTTTGGAATACTCTTTCATTGGTATCTTTTTGTTCGTTAGTATTTAAACTGCTTAATACTATGTTATTATTTGATATTTCTTTATATAGATCTTTAATTCTTTTGTTTTCTAATAGATAATCTAATAATTCGTCAACATATTTTTTTATTGATTTGATTCTTCTTCTTATTTCAACTTCTTTTTTTATATCTTCAAATTTGTATTCAATTTCACTTTTTATAAAATCATTGTATTCATTTTCGAATTGATTTAACAATTCGATAAAATCTTCAATGGTTCACTTATTAAATTCATTTTCAAATTCATCTAGTGACATATTTTTAGAATTTTTCTTAAAATAATCAATAAAAGCGATAATTTTTTTATTAATTTCAAAATGTTTATTTGATTTTCTACCGTCAATCATTTTTAATTTATCAATTATTTTACCTAAAATATCATTTTTATTTTTCTTTAATATTCAATTAATTATTGCCAATGAGAAGTTGTAAAAAGCATGGTCTAAATCATAAATATTTGATTCATCTTCTTCAATTTCTTGTTCCTTTATTTTATCAACTTTGTGGCTTATATTTCTATTTTTACTTAATTTTTTTCTAATCGTTTTGTACATAATAAAGTTCGGGTCATCTTCTGTGATAGATTTAATTCTATCGAAGGCGTTTAAAATTGCCTCATGAGTAGAAGACATTAGTAACACGTTTTGATCCTTATTATTAATAATATGATGAATTAGAGCACTAATTGTTTGTGTTTTACCGGTTCCGGGAGGACCTTGAAGATATGAAATACAAGGAGTTAAAATAGCTTTTTTAACTGCTAATTCTTGTTTTTTGTTCAATTTAATGTCAGGGTGCATGTTTAAATCATAATTATTTATTAATTCTTGTTTTACTTTGAAAAAATCCGGATTCTCTATTGATTTTGCTAACAGTGGGTTTTTATATTCTCCAGATTTAAAGTTTTTCAACGAATTATTAAATCTTTTATGTTTACTAAACATCCCATAATCTTCATCCGAAAGAATAAAATCACTATTTTCGTCAAACTTATGTGAAAACTCAATTAAGTCGCTTACTTTAACATTTGTATCATATATTTTTTTAACATCTATAGCTCTTAAGTTTCCTAATTTAGAATTATCAAACTCAAATGTGTAATATTCGTACTTTTCAGCTTCGTTTTCAATAGTTTTAACCATAATATCATTTTCATTTAAAAGTTTAGTTTTATTATTAGATGCTACCCTATTTTCGTTTTCATACATTTCAAATTTATTTTTTAAGTCTTCAAATTTATCATTAACTTCTTCATAAGTAGTTTTAGAGCCTAAAACTAACGTTTTAGCATTTTCAACATCATCTTTTAATTTATCAATTTCGGCTTCAATTTCTGACTTTAAAGTATTATTATCAGTTAACTTTGCAACTAATATTTGGTTGTTTTTTTCTAATTTAATTAAGTTTAAGTTTTTTTGGTATTCATCTTCTTCGTCTTTGTTTTTAAATTTTTTAGGTTTAATTTTATTAATTTGTTCGTTATTACTTTTAATTTCTTTATCATTTTTTTTGATATCATGATTTATGTCTAATAATCTTAAATTTAAATTTTCAATTTTTTCATTTATACTATTTAAATTTTCAATTTTTTCATTGAAATGATTTTCTAATTGTTTAACTATTTTTTCTTGTTTTTTAATTTCACTTTTTTTATCATTGTTTAAAAAATTAACCTCATTAAATTTGATTTTATCTTCAAGACTTTGTATTTCATCTTCGTTTGATTTAATTTTTGATTTTAATAATTCAACATATTTATACTCTTGAAATGATATGTTTTGTCTATTTATAGACACTTTTTCATCACTATCATTAATATTATAAAAATAAATGTATTTATTTTGATTTTCGATAATATTTACAAAATTACTATTAAATTCTCTTTTTGTGATTCTGAAAATAAATTCTGTTCTTTTGTCTGTGCTTCTTTCAGTTCTTAAGACTATAGGAAATATCTTTTCATTTTTTCTATCATTTACTTTGTTATATTTAGGAGCTTGATCTTTAATGTAATCTCTATAAAAATCTAGTGTTCTACCTAGTTTGATCATTCCATTATTTTTTTGTTTATCAGTTTTCATTATAAAAACATCATTATCAATATCAAATAAAATATTTTTTACAATACTAATGTCAATATTTGTTAAATTAGGTATGCTTCCTGTATGAAAGTTTAGGTTAATATTATTGACATGGTTAGTATATTTAGTTAAAATTTCTTCTTCTAAATTATTGAGAATTGAAATTCTATCTAATTCAAAAAAGTTACCTTTTGACTCGTCAAAATTAGTCTTTACATTGATTGCAATATTATTTTGATTTCTGAATATTTCACATTCATTTGATAAAAAAATTAAAAAATTTACCGATAAAACTTTAATCGGACTACTAATTTTAGCAAATAAATCATTATTTATAATATAAAGAGATTTTATCGAACTTTCTATACTACTAAAAAATTCATCCATAGTCATGTTTTTATTAACTAAATTGCTTGATTTTAAAAATTTTTTTATGTGATCATTAACTGTAAAATCTTGTTTTCTGTTTTTGAATGTTTCTGCCTGTTTAGCATCTCCAATATTCATTATTTTATTTTTGTTAATTTTTATGTTCAAATTCATATTTTTTTGTTTATTATACTCCGTCAGTTTATTTACTATATGTTAATTTATTACCATATATTTTAGTTTATCAAAAAAAAAAAAAAAAACAAACAAACAAACAAATAACCAATTGGATAATACAGAGAGTGCTATATAGTACTTTAAAATTACTAAAAGTAACTATTTTACCAAACTTAATCTAAATTTAAATAATTTTTACCACTGAATTAAACGTTAAAAATACGTAAAAATTTATACATTTTTTCTTTAAGTAAAAATAATTTTTTATATAATATAAAAATATGAAAAGCAAGGAACTTTTAATACAAATTTTAAGAATAAAAGACATTCTTAGTAACTTTAATGATATTGAATATCCTTCTAAATCTTACAGTGTCGAAGAGTACTGTGAGAATCTTTTTGATACCGTCTCCCTGTTGTTTAAGTTAGCATTTTAAAACAATACGAAAGGAGACGTTATAATGACAAAAAATGCAAAAAATAACTTACCTATTATTGAATTAAAAGAAGTTGTTAAAGAATTTTCTGACAAAACAGTTTTACACAACGTTAATTTAAAAATTAATCGTGGTGAATTTGTTACTTTACTCGGTCCTTCAGGGTCAGGTAAAACTACTATTTTAAGACTACTTGGTGGTTTTGAATGAACTACTCGTGGTGAAATTCAATTTAATGGATATGATATTAAAGATCTATCCCCTCATAAGAGAAATGTATCTACTATATTTCAAGATTATGCTTTATTTCCTCATTTAAATGTTGAAGGAAATATCGCTTTTGGATTAAAACTTAAACGTGTTCCTCGTGAACAAATTAATCAAAATAAAATTGACAATTTAGAAATCAAATTGTCCCAATGAACAAAAAAAGCTAATTCGAAAATGAAACAAATTGAAATTCAATTAGAACAATATACTGAAGAACTTAAAAATCTTAAAAAAGGTACATATCAGTATAATAAACGTCAAAATTGAATTGATGATTCTGATTTTAAATATTCATATTGAGAAAATTATGTTAATTTAAAAAAACAAGCATATGAAGATCGTCATTTTAAACGTAAAATGACTAATGCCGAAATGAACGAAAAAATTAGTAAAATAATTGATATTGTAGGTCTAAAAGGTAACGAAACAAAAGCAATTTCTCAATTATCAGGTGGTATGAAACAAAGAGTTGCTTTAGCTAGAAGTTTGGTTATTGAACCAGAAATATTATTACTCGATGAACCACTTAGTGCTTTAGATGCTAAAATTAGACAAAAAATGCAAGTTTTATTAAGAAGTGTTCAACAAAGCTTAGGTTTAACTTTTATTTTTGTTACACACGACCAAGACGAAGCTTTAGAATTGTCAGACCGCATAGCCGTTATGCGTGATGGAGTTATTGAACAATACGATACACCTAAAAATATTTATGATTTTCCTAAAAATATATGAGTTGCAAAATTTATTGGTGATTCTAATATTTTTGATGCAACTTTTGAATCTAATGGAAATATTAAATTACTTGGAAAAAGCTTTAAAACAATTCACGAAAAAACTGAATTTAACAATAAAGAAGTTTTGGATGCTTTAATTAGACCTGAAGATATTGATATTATTTCAGAACCTAAAAGTACTGAAGGGAAAATTAAAGGTACTGTCACTGAAATTTCGTATCGTGGAAGTTATTATTATCTAAAAATAGAAACCGAAGATGAAGATGTTATTTATGTTGAAACTGCTAAAAAATTTGAATTAGAGGAAGTTGTTTACTTGAGTTGAACAATTGATTCTATTCACTTAATGAAAAAAGATTCTAAGTGAGATTATTCCCAAAATGATTTCCAAAATTAAACATTTATTTAGTTTCGACAAAAAAACTGCTTTATTCATTCCTTATTTAATCATTGCTATATTATTAATTTTATTGCCTATTATTATGATTGTGGTTAATGCATTTGCTGTTCATGGTTCTAATTTTGATTCATTTGTGTTAATTAAAGATGTCAATACTTGAAGAATCATTGGAAGATCGCTATGAATAGGGATTGTATCCGCATTATTATGTTTAATAATCGGATTTCCATATGCATATTTTATTTCATCATCAAAGTCAAAAATATTTAGAATTTTTGCCTTAAGTTTAATGATAAGTCCTATGGCAATTTTCACCATTTCAAGAATTTATTCTATGAAAGTGCTAGCATTAGCGGTAGTTTCTAACTCAAAAAGTTTAAATAGCGAACTTTTTATGATTTTTGGACTTACAAGCCTAAATTTACCATTAATGATTATGCCACTATATACTGTTTTTAAAGATATGCCTCGCAATATTATTGAAGCAAGCAATGATTTAGGTAACAATAGTTTTCAAACAATTTTTAAGGTTATTATACCTTATGGTACAAAGGCGATTTTGAGCGGTCTTGCTATGATCTTTTTAGCGAGTGCAACTACATTTATTATTAGTTCAAAATTATTAACAGATGGTTCACAATTACAAACAATCGGAGAGTTGATTAATAGTAAAATTAACCCTGGTAATAAATATGATTTAAGTACAGGTTCGGCGTTAGTTATTGTTGTATCTGCTATATTTATGGGTATATTTAGTTTATTTCTAATTTTACCAAGAGTAATTTTCTACTTTAAAAGAGGTGCGCATTATGAATAAAGTATCCTCATTATTAAAACGTAGTTATGTTTACTTAATTTTATTAATAATTTATGTTCCATTAGTTGTTGGTGTTGTTTTTAGTTTTAATGTTCCTACTAAAAAAGGAGAAGCAAACCCAAGTTGAATTAAAGGTACTTTTGACAATTGAGTTTCAGTATTAGATTCTGGTCGTGATTTAGCTTTATTAAATACCATATTATTAGCCATAATAGTAAGTTTTTTAGTGGCTACAATAAGCATTATAACTTCATATGCAATGTACCGTCAAAAGAATAAACTAATCAAAAGTACACTTACATCAACATCAAACATTCCGCTTATCAACCCTGATAATATAACAGCAATTGGTTTAGTTTTAGTTTTTACTGCTTTTTTTGGAATAGTTCAAGTAGATAACGAAGGTTTTTTAAGAGTTATTGTAGGTCATACAATTATGGCTTTACCTTACGGAATATCATTAACATTACCTCGTAGTGAAAAGTTTAATAATAACTTATTCGAAGCTGCACAAGATTTAGGACACTCTAAAATAAAAGCTTGATTCAAAACATATTTAATTTATATGATTCCTTCTATTATTTCTGTAATTTTAGTTAGTTCGGTTTTAAGTTTTGATGATTTTATCATCGCGAGAACAACTTCTAATACTTCCACAATAGCAACTAAATTATACGAAGGTGCATTCAGACCGTGAGCACTTGTTTTAGGAGCTATAGTATTATTTACTACAATCATTGGAAACTTAGTTTATGCAAGTTACAAGTTGAAGAAAAAGTAGAAAAATAAAATTAGCTTTACTAACTATAAGTTCAGTAATAGGAATCACAACTTTAGCGACAACAATTGCTATTAAAAATAAAAATAGATTTAAACCAAGTTTTTTTAATTACAAATCATACATGTCGGATGATAATATCGAAATATTACGTGAATCATTTGATTATAAAGAATTCGATGAAATAAATCAATTTAGCAACGCATTGATAAATAACAAAGCTGCTGCCGGAATAGGTTCAGACTTTATAGTGGCCTCTTTAATTAAAAATAAACTTATCTCTAAATTGAATTATTCTATTATATTTAACGAACCTATTTTAGAACCCATGGTAGATTATGATAGATTGAGAAACCAATTTAAAAATAATCCTACAAATGAGTTAAAAGAAAAATTAGAACAAGCAACACAAGCACGTAATTTAGCTCGTAAATATGTGCAATTATCATTACGCAAAGAAATTTGAGAACACTTACAAAGTTATCAACTAGATAATAACGATGAGTTATGAGAATATTTTTATCCTTATTATTCTCAAGATATGGTCGTGTCATACAATATTAATAAAGTCGCAATTCCCAAAGATTATAAAAACAGTTTAGGAGGATTTGATTTTAAAAAATATTATAACGAACATCAAGAGCAAGCACAAATTAAAAACCCAAATGCTTTAGTTAATGTTTTAAAAGCTTTATCTAGTGCTAATTATAATAATTGGGTTATTACTGATTCAGTTCGCGATAATATGCTCTATGCTTCTGCTTATTGGCCTTTACCAGAGGGTAGAACAGATCAAAAATTCACAGGAAATGTAGAAGAAAACTCAGAGTCTCAAAACGAAACATATAAAATTTTAATTAATTCTTTTATTGATTTAATTAAGGATGGAACTGGATATGACATTCGAGATTCTAAACATATTTCTTTAAAAGGTGATGGTCTAGAGATTGTTAATGATATTACTAATCCACGAGATGATTCTGGTTCGATAAATGCATCAATTATGTATAACGGAGATGCTATTGACGCTTATTATAGCGAGGATAATTATGATAATGCAAAAGATGGATCTGTTTTAGCTTATAGACCAAGTGATAATATTTTATTAGTTGATGGTTTAATAATTTCATCTAAATTAGATCAAAAAACAAAAGATAAATATATTAAGACAATTTCACAAAGTTCATATTCGCAAACTCCACAAATCATTTTAGAATACAAAGAGTTATTGGGACAAAACTTAGTACCTAATTTTGATCAGTTAACAGATTCTAATATCACTCAAGCCCAAAGAATGATTTCCGAATTAAATAGTTGAAAAATCTGAAAAGATATTAAAACAAAAGAATTAAGTGAACTAGATTTAGAGCAAGAATCAATTAATAATTTTATTAACTATTATTCAAACTTATTAAACTTATCGAACAAAAATAATTCAAAAATATATCAAGAATTTTATGATTTAAGATCAAATGATGATGAAGACAATTTTGAGCAAAAGGTAAATTATTACCCAACTATTATTGAAAATAATTTATCTGAAAATAATTCTATGTTTTTAGATAAAATATCTTCTTTAATAGATTTAAACGTTGAAGATCGCGAAAGTAAAATTAACGATCTTAAAGAACAATCTACAGAGATTGAAAAAATAATTATTGAAATATTATTTAGCGATGAAGAAAATATTCTTAATGCATTAATTGAATATATTAGTGATAATGAAGTGTCACAAAGTGAGTTAAAAGATTTAGTTAAAAAAGTTATTGCTCAATCTATAGCGTTTATTGATCTATCGAATGATGATTATATTGAAGATTATAAGAATCTAACTAATTTTAACTTTATTAATTATGTCCCAACACAAATAACAGATTATGAAATAGTTTATAGAAATTACTTTTCTGATAAAGTTGAAGGACAAGATCAAAATGTAATTAATATCTATAAAATAGAAAACACTTCTAACGTTAGACACAAAGATCTTCAACCAATTTCCGACTCTCTTTTAAGTAAAATAACCACATATTATTTTGCTAAAACAAAATCATAACAAAAAATGACACAATATTTATGTGTCATTTTTTATTTTATTGTTTCTTTTTTCTGTTTTTAAATAATATAATGGCAGTTATTATGCCTATAACAACTATTAAACCACCTAATATTTTAAATTGTTGGTTACTTTTACTTTTTGCAGGGGCAGTAGTTGTTTTTGGTTCTTTGTTTTCTGTTTTTTCTTCAATTGTTTTAGTATCATTTTCTTTTTCGTTATTTTGAATATTACTTTTTGTTATTTTATTTAAATAATCAACAGTTTCTTCTACTTTTTTATTTTTTGAAGTTTCGCTATTATTAGGTTTAGCATTTGAAGAATTTTGAGAGTTTTCATATTCCGGACTATAAGTTACACCTTTTTTAATGTCTGAAAATGAGTCGGCAATTTCAACTATATCATTTTTTTGAGTTCTGATTACTATCTTATCACTTTCGTTAGGTTTTATTGAAACTTTTTCACCATTTAAATAAATAGATTTGAATGCTATGTTATTATATTCAAGTTTTAAATCTCCGCCTACATTAGATTTAATTTTTGTATATTTTAAATTTTTATTTTTTCAATCTAAATCAATTGTAAAGTTACCCCTTGCGAGTAAACCGCTTACATTACCATCGTTATAAGCATCGGGTAAAGCGGGTAGTAATTTAATATATTCTTTATTGGATTGTAAAAGCATTTGTGCAATACCACTAACTATTCCGAAATTAGCTTCGATTTGAAAAGCATTTGCACCTTCTCTAATATTATCTCATAAATTATTCATTATATTATTTTGAGTAAACATATCTTCAAGAACAGAATGTGCATTATTACCTTCATATAGATTAGCTCATAAGTTAATTTTATTAGCTTTACCTCAACCTGCACCAAAATTACCACGTAATTCTAAAGTTTTTTTAGCAGCTTGAATGTCTTCTTCTTTTTCAAAAATATTTCCAGGGAATAGTCCAATTAATTGACTTGTGTGACGGTGTCTGTTATCATTTGAAATAATTCTACCATCTTTGTATCTGTTGTATTTACCTTCTTCGTATCATTCTTTAATTTGTCCATCATCACCAATGTTTAAAGGTTTTAATTTTGGTTGTTTTTCCTTGATTGATCTAACTAATTCTGAGTCAAAATTACCTAAATTATTTTTTGATAAATAATTTGTTGCATTGATGTAATCAATGAATAACTGAGCAACCAATGATTGATCGTATGTATTCCCTAGAGAAACAGTACCATGCTCCGGAGAAAATGAAGGCGCTGAAACTCATCTATCTGTTTTTTGATCATAATATAAATATTGATCTCAAAATTTTGCAGTTTCTTCTAATAAAGGAAATATACGTTCAACAAATAATTTTTCATCTAAAGTGTATTCAAAATGATTATATATTTCGTGAACTATTCATGCATTAGAAGCAGGAGATCAACCTCAGTTAAATTCTCAACCAGGAGCACTAAAACCAAATGGTGTTGCTTGAGTGTGTGCTAATCAACCGTTTGTAGGGTTAGAATTATCTGAAGCAATATTTGAATACTCTTTAGCTGCTAATCTTCCACCAAGACGTAGGTCGTCGATATAGTCTAATAAAGGAATTATTGTTTCTGATAAATTAGTCATTAATGATGCTCAATAGTTCATTTGTAAATTAACATTTAAATGGTAATCACTATTTCAAGCCGGTGCATCATCCATGTTCCAAATACCTTGAAGGTTTGTTGGTAAACTTTTATAATCTTTGTGGGGTCTACTTCCAGAAATTGCTAAATATCTACCGAATTGAAACAATAGCTGCTCAAGATAATTTTTTGAATTTCTATCTAAAGTATTTTTACGATATTTATCGATAAGATCTTTTAAATTTTTATATTCAGGTTTTTTAGCTATATTTAATTTTACACGATCAAAAAGCGATTTGTAATCTTTAATATGATCAGATTTTATTTGTTCATATGTTTTGTTTAGTTTGTCTAAATTATTCTTAATGTAGTTTAAAGGATTAAAGTTTTCTTTTCTATATGTTGGAAATTTCAATTCATAATCACTTTTTGATTGAATAACAAAATAAACTTTTGATGCATTTGAAATTCTTAGTTTATTTCCTTCTTTGGTAATTGTATTATTTTCACCTTCTATTTCTTTAACTCTTAAAACACTCGCGAATTTTAATCCGTTATCTTTAACAATACCGTCTAAACTAATTTCTCTTTTTTCTAAATCAATATTTTTTGTATATTGTTTTAATTGTTCGTTATTGTTTGTACCAGTTAAATCTAAATCAAAGTTAAGTTTGTTTCTACCTTTTGCACTCATTGAAATCACAATAACATCATCAGGATAACTAGCAAAATATTCTCTAGTATACTCTGTTTCATCAACTTTATAAGAAACTGTAGTTAGTGATTTTGATATGTTTAATGATTTAGAATAATCTACAATATCACTTTGTTCAAATGCATTTCTTTCTGTAATATCTACATTAGCCATAGAAATGTATTTTCCATATAAACGATTATGTGGTCCGATAAATTTAGAATTAGCAATTTGTTTTGCTTCTTCAATTTTATTCTCGGATAGTAGTTTTCTTATTTGATCTAAATATTCAAAATGATGTTTATTATTTTCCGAAGCAATCGGGGTATTCCCACCATTATTTTCTTCATTTGATTTTGGTCCACCAGTCCAAATTGTTTTTTCGTTTAATTGTATTCTTTCGTTGCGAACACCTCCAAAAATAGTTGCACCTTGATCACCATTACCTATTCCTAATCCATTATTCATTCAATTATCACGATTAAAATTAGATATTATTTCGTTATATTTTAATTCTAATTCTTGATTGGCGATTATTTGTTCGTTTGAATTTGAATTATTATTTATTTGAGTTGATATTGATAAAAAACTTGGAATAGATACCACTGAACTTAATAATGGTATTAATATCTTTTTAAATTTCATTATGCTCCTTATTATATTTTTAATAATATAATATTAACATTTTCGCAATTCTATAATTTATTATGGTTTTTTTATTCATAAAATGCAATTAATTTATAATTAAAAACAACACTTTTTTTGTGTTGTTTTTAAGTAGTTTTATTTAGATTTTTTTCTTCTTTTAAAGAATACTAATAGCAATCCTAAAAATGCCATAATACTTGATATTGTAACACTTGTTACAACTATTCCTGTTGTATTTTTAGATTTTGTTTTTTTGCTATTTTCATCATTATTTGTATTTGAATCAGTATTTGTTTTGTCGTCTTTTTGATTGTCACTTGGTTTTGTAGTATTTTCATCTACTGTTGTTTCAGGCTGACTTGGAGTATTGTTATTTGTATTTGAATCAGAGTTTGTCTTGTCGTCTTTTTGATTGTCACTTGGTTTTGTAGTATTTTCATCTACTGTTGTTTCAGGCTGACTTGGTGCGTTATCACTTGTATTTGAATCAGTATTTGTTTTGTCGTCTTTTTGATTGTCACTTGGTGTTGTGGTATTTTCATCTACTGTTGTTTCAGGCTGACTTGGTGCGTTATCACTTGTATTTGAATCAATATTAGTTACTGAACTATTATCTAAAATAAAGTTTTTAGATACTTTAATTTCAGGGTTTGATTTTTTATTAATAATAACTTTACCCATAACTATTTTATTATCTTTATCAACTTTTGATAGTTCAACTTTATAATCATATTCTTCGTTAGAAGGTATGTCCAAATATTTTATGTCAAAATTATTTCAATCAACTGTATTTTTTAGTGATACTTCTGGTCTTTCTAATGAATCTTTTTCAACTTTGTTAATAGTGAAATCTTTATCGTGTCTAAGATCTTTTATTAAACCTTTAAATGAATTTTCTTTAGAACCTAAATATTCCATCGGAATAAATAAACTTGAAGCTCCATTAAATGTATGTTGTCTACCATCTTTGAATACATAATTTGTACCTACTGGTACACCACCTACTTCTTCTCCGTCAACAAATAATTTCACAATTCCAACCATTCTATTATTTGGAACTGTTATTAAACTAATTTCGTGTCACTCACCGATTGGTAATTCATAATCAAATGAATAATCGTTTAACTCTTGACTAAATCCAAATTTATTTGTATCTTTTTGTTTGGTTTTAATTGCTAATTGTCCATATGCAGTTGGAGCATAGAATAGTATTTCCTCAGGTTGATCAACTTCTTGACGTTTAATTTTGAAAGTTATTTTTGTATTAAATGGTAATTTTCCATATCCCAATTTAACTTGTGAATTACCACCTTTAAGTTCAATAGCGGTTGTAATATCTTCACCAACTAAATCTTCGCTTAATGATGTATTTTCTCCTAATTCCATTTTTACCGCTTCACCAGATTTGGATAATAATTTTTCATTATCATTTTTACCTGATAAATCAAAATTAAATAATTGTTTATCATAATCTTTTAATGTAAATTCATGACCTGGATTAATTCCGGGAGCTAAATTTAATTTATTTACTACATTGTTTGTGTAATCGTTAAAGTTTTGATCTAAGCCGTCACCAATTCCTCAAACTCTTGTTGCAAAATATGGAATCATTTCTTTTATTCTTAAGAACTCGTCATATTCTGTAAGTCCACTATGGTGAGTATCTATGACCGAGTCACCTCAAACAGCAAATGAACCACCTAGCATTTGTTTTGATCCTGCAGGTATTCTATTTCCACCAATTACATTAGCTTCGTATCCATTATAAATTCCACTAACATTGAATCTATCATTGTATGCACCTTGACGACCACTCCCGTTAGGAACTATATAAGTTGGTTGATCTAATGTATGAATTAATGAATATCCTTCTTTGTACATTTGAACAGGATCTGCTCATTGTAAACTTCAAATATTCATAATTACGTTTTCTTTTAAATCTTCATCAATTTTTTCGGTATTAGATTTAAATCATTTAAAACTTCCCCAAATACGAACTTGAACTTCTTTTTCTTTAAAGTACTTGAACATATCGTTTACGAATCTATAGTAAGCGTCATGATCAGAGAAGAATTCATCAGCACCAATATGAACATTAGTTCCAGTGGTTTTATCGAAAATTCCACCTTCATTTACGTATTCATCTAAAATATCTTTAATTAATTTTACTGCCTCTGGTTTTCTAATATCAATGTGATCAGCAAGAGATCTTCTTCCGCCACCAAATTGTGAGTACCCTTGAACTGCTAATTCTGGGTGTAATTTAGTAAATGCTATTGCGTGAGCCGGGAAATCTAATTCAGGAACGATTTCAACACCTAATAATCTACTTTGATCAATAAAGTTTTTGAATTCAGCTTTTGTATAATGATAGTCTTGGTTATGTAATGTAACACCTTCATCATTTTTATGGCTTGACTCAAGTCTTCAACCTGAATATGCTTTAAGCGCGTTGTTTGAGCCTTTTGCTTGGTCGTAGTAATCTTCTAAGAAAATTAAGTTATCTGTTAAATGAACTTGGAAATCATTCATTTTATATCATGACATTTGTTTAACGATATCTTTTAGAATATCCATAGAAACTGCTTTTCTACCTACGTCAAATGACATACCTCTTTTCTTGAATTTAGGATAATCTTTCATTTCTCCTTTAACAAGTTTTTGTTCAGGGTCGAGTTTTATCATTTGCAATAATGTACGTGTTGCTCAGTAAACTCCTACGGCATCAGTGGCTTTAATTGTAACGTTATCATTTATATTCATTGAATATGTTTCGTTATCGAAACCACCAATTGATTTTTCTGATAAATCAAATAAAATATTTCCATTAGTTACATTTGAATCGGTCTTTAAGATTTCTAGGTCTTTTCCAAATAATTCTTTATAATCCTCTTTTAATTCATTAAATACAGCATTAATTTTATCGTTTATTTCACCTTTAAAGTATACTTTTAAATCTTCATTTAAAGTTAGTTTTTCATTACTGTCTGAATATCATTCTGAAATCTCAACTGCAACTTTTGGTTTTTGGTTCTTATCTTCAACTTGTGTATGTTTACCTGGAACTACGAAATTATATGTTTTATTAAATTCTCTATTTCCGTCTTTGTAATTTAAATCAAGAACAACTGTTTTATCAGTTAATGGTTGATAGACGTTGTATTGTTCATCGATAACTTGTTCATAATCTGCAAATAGTTTTAATTTTGAATTATCTAACCCTTCTGGTAATATTAATTTTGTTTTTTCCTCATTTAATGTAGGTTTTCAATTTTCTAATGTTGATTGTACCCGATAAAATCCAGAGTTAAAATCTATTGGTTTTTTGTATGCTTCGAACTCAATTACAGCGGCACTTCTTCAACCATCATGGTCTGATTTTGCATTTGATTGATAATTTTTAATCTTAAGTCTTAATGTTCTTGCGTTAATTACCGGTTTTGTAAAGTTTGCAGTAATTTCTTTTTTACGATCATCTAATTTGTTATTTACATCATATGAATAAACTTTATTTGATTCATTTTCAATGTTTGCGTCCATAGCTTTTGAAGATGCGTAAATTTCAAAATCAGAAATATTATCACGCTCAAATAGAATGTTAAATGATGATAATGTTTTACCTCCATCTAAATTGATGGTCAATATTCTATCTTCTGGATCAAAATTATTATCATTATTATTTACTCTTGGTGTTCCTCATCTAGATGGTTTAGTTCTATTTCCGTCTACAGCTTTATTTGCGTTTAATGTATTATTTTCTATTGCACTAGCAACCACCGCTTGATTTTTTAATCTGTTTTCTTGTATTTCGCTTGTAGCTGCGGTGTCATTTGGGTTAGTATCGCTTATAAGATCTGCTGGGTATTGTCTTTCTGAAGTCAAATCTATGAATTTTTTATATGCTTCAAAACTAAAAACAGATATATTTCTTCAATTTGTTTTATTTACAACTCCCTGTGCATCATAGTTTGTAAATTTGATTCTAATATTTTTTGCGTTTTTAACGGTTTTAGTAAAGTTTTGTATAATTTCTTTTTTTCTGTTGTCACCTTCGGCATTATATTCATATACTTTATTATCGTTATTTTCTATATTATTTGTGTCTAATGCTGAAGTGGCAAATATTTGAAATTGACGAACATTCGCACGTTCTAAAAGTAATCTAAATGAAGATATACTTTTAGCTTCAGTTAAAGAAATATCAATATATCTTACAACACCATTATCTGATTTGTTTGTAGCTCATCTTGTTTGATCGTTTGAATCAACTACTTTGTCAGGTGTATGTCCTGCTCCTTCATTATCTGGGGAGGTAGCAGTTGCGTTGTTTTTAATCAAATTAGGTTGTTGTTGATTTGTTGGTCCAAAATCATCAATAGGTCTCTTGTATAATTCAAAATTTTGTATTGAAACATTTTGTCATCCAGCCCCCGAATGGATTGTTCTTCCATCTGGGTCATATTTTAAAATTCTGATACGAATATTTTTTGCATTTTTAACTGTTTTAGTAAAATTTGTTTTAAAAACATTTTGTCTCTTATTTGCATCTACATTATAGTGATAAATTAAATTATTATCATTTTCTATATTGTTTGTGTTTTCTTCATTAGTAGCGAAAATTTTAAATTCTCTAACATTATCTCTTTCAAATAATAAATTAAATGATGAAATCGTACTTGCGTTTTTCAATTTAACATCTAAATACTGAGGTTTTGATCCTTGATCTGTCGCTCATCTTGTCGAAGCTTTAGCAGCATCTATAGCGTTTTGTGCTGGATTATTGCTTTCTTGCGAAGAAGCTGTGGCAGTTGAACCATCAACGATTAGATTTTCTTGTTCTTCGTCAGTTGGACTTAAATCTTCTGCAATTGTAGAATTATTTTCGGCATATAATTTATCAACTTTAACAATTGTGTTTTTATTTTCATTTTTATTTTGATTTGAGTTTGCTAAAATTAATGATGCTGAACTAACTACTCCTGCACTCATTATTCCTAGATAAATAATTTTTTTAATATTATTTTTTAACATTTTTATTAACCTCTAATTAACTATTTTTGTATCATATTTTTCATATGGTTAAACCATATCAACATTATTTTAAAGGAAACAAAGTAACTAATCTAGTAATTGTATTTAATATTTTTAAACTTCTTTTTATAAAAAATATGATATAATATGTGAATTATGTAAAATGTGGTTTTTTAACCAATTTTATAAACTTTTATGTAAAATAATAGTATAATAAAAAATATATCAATTAATGTAACTAGTTTACATTTTTATTTTTAAAATTAATAATAAGGAGGTATTTTAAAATGGACAATAATTTAGATAATAAGAATCAAAAAGAAGTTGATCTTGATATAGACCAAAATGAAAAAGAATGTATTTTAGACGAAAATATAATTGAACAATATTCAAATGATTCACAGTCCTTGATAAATAAAATAACAGGTAATAATTTTGATCAGGATATTGCTGACGTTTTATTTTCCGGTGAACAAATAAGAAATAGATTGGTTAAGAAAAATACTATTTATAATAGAACTAAAATGTCTAATTTTGGTCTTAAATTAAATAGATTATATTCAATAATGCCGATGTGAAAATTAATCTTAATCACAGTGATTACAGCTATTTTTTTTGGTGTTATAAGTGTTTTCTTGGTTAAAAATGTAGGTATATATAATTTTGGTCTTGCCGCCGTAGGTCAATCGTTAGCAAGATTGATAGTTGTGTTTTTTAAACCCGATTCAGGAATTAGCGTAATAACAAGAAATTTAATTGAACAATTTGTATTTTGGATTGCTTATATTATTTTGAGTATTCCTATATTTATTTTTGGGTATAAAAAAATAGGTAAAGTATTCGGGCATTTAACAGTTATTTTCTTAGTTGTATCATCGATAATATCATTTTCAATAGGTATTATTCCTGGTTCAAATTTTTCATTAATAGGTGATTTTTCTAATCCAAGAATTAAAGAAGTTTTCAAAAGTATAGACGGAGGTTATAAAGAATCTCTAAGTTCTATTATTCCTCTTTTATGAAACGATGGTGGTAATATAATTGCTTTATTTATCTCAGCATCAGTATACGGATTTCTTCTTGCGTGAGTTTTTGCTATTATTCAAATAATAGGTGGTACAGCAGGGGTAACGGGTATTATAGGTGAATGATACGCTAACGAAAAACAAAAATCATTTGGATCAATTTCTGGATATATGAATATAATTATTGTAGTAATTGGTGTTTTATTAGGTTCATGATTACCTGGTTCTATATTATTAGATCAAGCTAATGCTAATTCAACTAATCCTGAATTAATTAAAGATATTACTTCAAAAGCTTGAAAATTTGAATTATACTTATCTCCTAATTTTGTTGCTACAATATTAACAAACGTTGTATATATTGCAGTTTTAAATAAATTATATCCAAAATTTAAATTGGTTAAAGTCGAGATTTATTCAATGAAAAAACATAATCAAATCGCAAATGTTATTTCTTCAGATAAGAAAATCGTTTCAGGATTAACCAAATTTAAAGCAAAAGGTGGATATAGTTCAAGCGGATATTATGTTATTACATCTATTACATTATTTAGACAAGTAAATAGAATAATAAACGATGTACGTAAAGTTGACGAAGATGCTTTTATTTCAATAACAGATGTTAGAAGTATTGATGGTTACATATATTTACCAAAAAATAAGTTCTAGATATATAAAAATGTTGAATTTAAAATGCACAACTTGTTATTGTGCATTTTTTTATATTTATTTTTTTACTCAATTAAACTATATATATTTGCATCTTCGTTAAATTTTATTAGATTTTCATTAATCATTTTTTCTAAAACATAATTGAAAATTCTGGAAGTTTGCAGATTTGTAGATTTATAACCGATATATTCTAATAGTTTTTTATGTAAAGAGCCGCGATCTATAAAATGTATTTGTTTTAATATCTTTAATATTATATCTTTATATTCATACACACTTATTTCATTTGATTTTCTCTTATTTTCTTCGTTATACCCGTAAAATAATATTTCATCTGTATCAGTTTCGTTTAGAACAATAAAATTATTATCAAGAGTGTCATCATAACCCTTTTCTATTCTAATAAAACCTTCGTTTTTAAATCTATTTATAACTGCATCATATACTTCTCTTATTCTTTTACTAAAAGTAGATGTATTAAATGAATATTTAAATATATTTTGCAATTGTTTTTCGTGTATTATTTTGTATTGTTTTATCAATGTTTTGTATAATAATTCTTTATTTCCGTCAAAAAGTTCATAAAGCATATTATTTATTGTATTGAAGTCAAAGTTTGGTCATATATTAAATTCTATTTCTTCAGGTTCTCTTTCTTCGACAATAAAATATTGATTTATGGCATCATAGTTTTTATCTATATTTTGACTGATGTTATTTACTTTCGAATTTTCCTCGTCAGCTCTTTCTTGTATGGTCTCACTATAATCCTCTCTTATGATATTTGGTTTATTCATAAGAGCTTCATTTATATCTTCGTTTATATTTTTATTTTGGTTTGAGTTTATTGCTGATTCGATAGCGTCTAAAAGTTTTTGAAGTTGTTGACTTTTATTTCTAAATCAATCAACACTTCAAACACGATATATATTTCATCCCCTATTTTTTAAAATTTGTTGTCTTAATTTATCTCTATCGCGTGTAGTTTTTGCTCAATTATATGATTCAGCATCTATTTCTATACCCAATAAGTAATTATTTTCATTATTTGGATCTAATACTGCCAAATCAACTTTAAAATCAGAATTACCAATGTGTTTTTTTATTTTAAAACCTTTATTAGTCAATTCGTTATATAATTCATCTTCAAATCCTGATTTATTAATATCATTTTCTAAATTGATTATTTCGTTATTAATTCCAAACTCAGCAATTTTTAAATAATCTTTAAAGAATTTTATTCCACGCGAACTAGATCTTTCTAAATCTATATCAGTTCAAGATAATGATGAGACAAGAATTACACCCTTTTTAGCTCTTGTAAAAGCAACGTTTAAACGTTTGTAACCGTTACTATGATTAATTGGCCCAAAATGCATTGAAATATTTCCTTTAATATCTTTACCGTATACACTACTAATAATTATAATATCACGTTCATCACCTTGTACCGTTTCAATATTTTTTATGAATAAGGGTTCTTTTGCTTTTCTATCAAAAAACGGCTCGTATTCCGGATGTTTATCTCTAAATTTTTCAACTAATCCTTCTATATACATTTGTTGTTTAATATTAAATGTTACTATACCTATAGATATATTTGTTTCTTTTTCCTTCATTATTTGTTCGAGGATATTAATAACCGTTTCAGCTTCAGCTTTGTTTATGCCACTATCAAAAATACCACTTACTTTTTGAAATTGAATAGCCTCAAAACGTCCCGGAATTCTACTTGCTGGAAATGTAACTAAATCATCATATATTTCATAATTTGAAGGATAAATTAGTTGATCAAATTCTGACCGATAATGTCATCTTAATTTAATGGTTGGAAGTGCTATATTTGATAGTTCTAATATGGAATCAAAACCTTTAATGGAAATATCATTTTCATCTTCATATTCTTCATGAATCTCTTCATTATCATTTAATGAATCAAAGAAACTTGTCGGTGGTAATTGTTCGTTATCACCTACAATTATAAGTTGATTAGAACGATAAATTGCACCTATAGCATTTTCTGGTCTAACTTGAGATGCCTCATCAAAAATAACTACATCAAAGTTTATTTCAGTTCCGCTTAAATATTTACTTACTGATAAAGGAGACATCATCAGACATGGTTTTAATTGTAATAATAAATTTGGTATTTTTTGAAATAATTTTCTAAAAGGCATAATTCTACGAGATTTATTAGCTTCTGCTTTTAAAATTTTTATCTCCGGATTTGAAGCACCAATACCTTCCATAGAAGGAATTTGACTCAGTAATTTTGCGTCAGTTTTTATTTTTGCTATTTTTTTAATTTCTTCGTCTATTAAAGAAAATTCTTTTTTATTTATTTCTAAAGTAGTATTTGTGAATTTGTATGAATCTTTAGTTTGGTTTAAGTGATAATCTATTAGTAATTTATATAGTCTTTTTAAAAATATTTCTTTGTAATTTTCTAATTTTTTTAATTCAAAAATTTTGTCAACGAAGTCATATAAATAATTATTTTTTAATTCAATAATATTGTTATTTAATTCAGTAATAGAACGTATATATGGTTGATCGGAAATTAATTTATCCAATTTTGATTCTAAATCTTTCTTATTTAAATTTTTAAGGTTTAGAATATCTGATTTAAACAAATTTTGTAGTGAATTAATATTTTGTATTCACTGATTATTATCCATTATCCATGTATTTAAATTTTTAATATAACCAAAATCATCGTTAACCATCATTATAAAGTTTTGAATATTAATTCTAAAATTACTATTTTTTTCTTGTTCTTTAATAAATGAAACCAAAACTAACATATCCAAAGTTTGTTTTATATTATCGGTTTTATAATCATTAATTCTATAATTTAGCTTACTCGCACATTCTTCTATTGTTTTTTTTCTATCTTTATACTCAATAATATAGTTAATATTGTCTTCAAATAATTCTAAATTTGCCTTTGATTCTTTTGAAAAACTATTTATGTCTTTAATTGTTGATCTTCATTTAGAATTTAAAAATTTAAAAAATTTATTTTTGTTATCTAAATAAATATTTTTAACTTTATTAAAGTCAAATAAATTAATTTTTTCTAAATTATACAGAGTATCCAATTTACTTTTTAAAGTGTCAATTTTTGAAGATTCATCAAATATTTTTTGATATAAATCAATTTCAAAATTTAAATCTTTAGTGAAAGCATTTATATCAATTTTTAACTGATATTTATTCTTAAAATCAATTATTCTCTTAAAAATATCCGTAATTAATTCAATATTAAATGCAAATTTTTCTTTATTAAAAGTAAAGTCTTTGTGTTCTTGAATTAACAAATTGTCTATATTTGAAATTTTTGAATTAACGCTATATATTAGCGATAATATTTCTTCTTTTTCTAATTCGCTATACGAATTTCATTTAAGTCCTCATCACGAATTAACGAAAGGGTTTTTATCAAAAAAATTCATTCTTTCTTCAAATTCGATCAATAAATTCGAGATTTTTTCTACTTGTTCTAGGTTTAAATTGTTAAAATTATCAATTTTAAAATATACATCATCATATTTTTCTAAATTATAATAATTTGAAATCATATGATATAAGTTCATTTTAATAGGTTCTCTTTTCAAGAGAAGTTCTCTACCATAATTATTCAAAAAATTAGATGAATTACTATATTTAGTAATAATATTTTCAATTTGAGAATTAATTATATTAATATTTTTGTTACCTTTTTCAAGTGATTTGTATAGTTCGTTCAAGATTATTTTTTTGTCTAAATCTTCATTGTGAATTGGGATTGAATATGATTCTAACCCTATTTTCTTTAAGTTATTATAAACAACATCCAAAGCTGCTTTTTTCTCTGAAACAAAAAGTATCTTTTTACCTCTCGCAAGTAATTCGCTAATTATATTTGTTATTGTATGTGATTTTCCTGTTCCTGGCGGACCTTGAAGAATAAAACTTTGACCTTGAATAGCTTTTTGAATAGCAATTTCTTGAGACGAATCGGCGTCTAAAACATGATATAACTCATTGCTTTTAAATTTTTCTTCTATATTAGTTTCATCTATTTTTTCGAATTCTATATTTTGGTCATCTCCAGAAATTGATTTTATAAAATTATTTAATACTATTTTATCTTCATTTTCTTCTAAATCCTTATGCATGTTTATTTTGCTAAAGTTAAAAACAGATAAATATAATTGATCAATAATCTCTCATCTAGGATCGTTAAATTTAGATGAAATTAGTTCTTTGAATTTTATATATTTTGAATAATTGTCCAATTCATTATCCAAAACAGAAATATCTATTTTTATTTTGTATGCAGTTTCTAACTTTTGTAAAAGTGTTTCGTTAGGTTGTAATATTGATTCATCATCGAAATTAAGTTGATAAATTCTTTTTTTATTTTTATTCTCTTCTTTTAAATTTGTTGAAATTAACATTAACGGAGCAAAATGTTCCTTATCATCTTCTAGATTTTCAAATCATTTTAAATATCCGACTGAAACAAATAATGTGTTGATAGCAAATTCTTCTTGAAATGAAATGTAATTTTTATAAAGTTTTTTTAATCTATCAGTTTGTTCTTTTCCGTTTACACTAGAATAAATAGATTTTTTATCATTTACATTAATATTATGTTTTAATAATGTGTCTAAGTCTATTTTAGAGTCTATGGAAGTTAAATTCATTTTTTTAAGATCCAAGTTTTCGATATCTATGTTTTTGTAGTTTGCAGTTTCGTTTAAAAATATTTTTAAATTTGGAGATATAAATGGTAAACCGATTTTATTTTTTTCGGAAAAAATATTAAAATTTAATGCTTTATTCCTTAAAGTTAAATCTAATAAAGAATTTTTTCAAATTTTCAAATTTTCTAGTATTTTATTGTTCATTTTTACCTTTCTTATTACAATGATAATGTTACGATAATTAAAATATATTTTAATTATATTACTTTATTTTTATCAAAAAAATGAAAACGAATAATTAGATATTAAAAATATTAATTTTATTTTCTTCAAAATTTGTTTATGCTATAATATTCAAAATTTTTAAGAGAGGTATTAAAAATGAAAAGAAAAATAGCTAAATTATTATTTATTATAGGAACACTCCCTTCGGTAGGTTTAATATCTTTTAGTTGTGCTAATAATGAGTTAAATTATGACAATAGTAAAATGAACAATCAAAAAGAATCTAAAGAAAAAACAAATAATAAAAATGTTGTAAGTCCTAAAACTACTATCCAAAAAATAAACGATAGTTTAAGAGTAGAAGAAAATATAAAAAACAAAGAATCAAAAAGCAAAAATAACGATCAAGAAAACGTCAAAAATAATTTTAAAGAATCAAACAGTAATAATGATTCTAAAAATACAACTGATATAAAAAATAAAAATCAAACAAAAGAAGAATTAGATGAAACCGACTTGTATTGACTAAGAAAAAAATACAATGATGAAATCTTAGGATTATTCAATAGTTTTAGTCATAAATATATAACAGAAACGCTAAATAACTGATGAAGAGAAAAAAATAACATTGACGAATCCAAAGAAAATAAATTTAAGGAAAAGATACAAAAATTAATAGAAAAATTTACGGTTGATTTATCGGTATCTAACCACAATTTTTCCGAAATTGAAAAAATGATGAATAACGCAATTAAAGAATTACTAAAATTATCTGATGAAATATCAAAAATAATTAAAGAGAAAGATACACAAAATAAAGAATATTTAAATCAGATTTTTGATAAAAAAGAAAAATTAATTTCTATTTATAACTTAATTTATTTAAAAACTTTAAAAGAATCGTATGATTTTGCTTTTAAAGAAAGAAAAATGAATATAGATCAAAGTTATTGATCTAATAAATTGAAAGAAAATGTAGACAAAATAAATTCTGAAATAAAAAACAATGAAAGTGAAGATTGACTACAAAAGAAAACAGTAGATATATTAAAATTAATGTTAAACGGACAAGTTATTGAAGAAAATAATTAAAAGTTATTTTAAAAAAGTAAACTTCGATATAAAAAATTAACATTTTACGAAATGTTAATTTTTTATTTATTTTTAGATTCTTAATCTTTATACCCAAATAATTCCATTAATATATCTATTATTTGGTCACTTCTTTTGTTTATGTTATCGAAATATTCTTTAGCTTCATAATTATTTATTTTAATTTTTTTATTAAGTAATTCGAATTCATCTAAATCTTTTGTATTTAATTGTGATAATGATATATTTTTATCCAATTTAAAATTATCGCCAAATAAAATTAAGTTATTTTCAGATACCTTATAAGTTTCTTTTAACTTAGAATTTTTTGTATTAAATGCCTTGATTGTTTTTTCGTTAAATAAAGCTCCATTACCTATTTTATGAATATAATTCATAATTTCTTTTTCATTATATTCTTCGTTTGGATCATCCAATTCTAAGTTAGTTTTATTGATTACTGACTCGTAACCATAATTAGTTTTAAAATCATCAAATTTATTAACAGAAGTAAATTCATTTTCGAATTTATTATAATCGTTTACGATAAATGAATTAATTCTAGCTAGTAATATTTTTCTTTCGTTATTATTAATTTTAAGATCACTTTTTTCTAAGTTATGATTATTATATTTTTCATTTAATTCTTCTCTCAGAACTTCATTTGATCTATATTCTCCTGTTTCAGGATTAATATACAATGATGATCTAAGTTCTGGGTGAATACTAAATAAAGCCTCTTTGAATAATTTTAATTTTGATTCAAATTCAATATCATCAATTTGTTTTATGTTGTCCAATTGACCTTTATCTAAGAAAAGTTTACTTAATTCAATTATTTTTTTACCTAAAGATTCACCGGCAAAATTTGTATTTTTTCATAAGAATTCAAAACGTTCTAATTCGTAAATTAATTTACTAATTCTTGTTACGTATTTTTTAATGTCTTCTATTTGAGTGTTAAAGAAATTAAATTTGTTTAAAATTGTAAAAATTAGAGGTGTAAACACTTTTGAGTTTCCGTCATTTGTTAAATTATATATTTGATATGATAAAATAGGAAATTCAAGCAAAGTAGATTTAAAATCATTAAATCATTTTATTTGCTCTTTTGTCAATCCGTTATTAAGAGTTTTATTTACTATGCTATCTAAATTGTTTAAATGTCCAGTTCTTGCAAATTCAAAATAAACTATTTTCTTGAAAAAAATGAAGTAAAATTCCTCGTATTTATCATCTTCTATAGTTGCGTTAATTTTAGATGTTAATTCTTCAAACTTATTATATATAATTGAGTTTTTTGAAATGCTAAATTTATCTTCTATAACTCTTTTTTCTGCAAATCAATTGTTTGAAACATAAATCGAATTATAAAATAATTCTAAAAGATTCATGTCTGCATCTTTAGTTTCTTTTTGATTTTTTCTAAAATATTTATCAAATATGTTTTTGTTTAGGTTAACTATTGTTTCAATACTTATATTTTTATTTTGTAAGTTATAGTTATCAAAATAAGTAATTAAACTACTTTTAACTAGGTCTAAAACACTTAATTCTTTACTATGCAAGTTAATATTTTTGAAAATATTAATTTTTTCTGTTGGGTTATCATAAATTTCGGTAAAAATAGTTGTAGTAAATTTGACATTTTTAAGTGTGAAAATTACAAATTCCGAAAATCTTTTTAAACCATTTAGGTCTAATTTATAAAAATATGAACTAATAACTTTAGATAACTCTATTGCGTTGTTTATATAATTATTATCACCTCTTGTATTGAAATCTCCTAAAATACTATGAATTGTATTAAAGTTTTCTGAATCACCTGTTTCAAGGTTTGATTTTAATTCATCAATACGTCTTTTATAAACTACATCATAGTAGAAATCTCTAAAAAGTAATAAATTTTGATAATCTTCGTTATCCAAAATGTATTCTTCTTCTCTAAATGCATCTAAAAATACTAAAGATAATTTTAATAAAACAGTTAATAAAATTATAAATGTCATCAATCTTTGTTGTCCGTCCAATATTTCTACATTAGTACGCGAAAAAGACAAAATAATATTATTAAAGAATGCATATTGTTCTTTATTTGTCTTATTTTTATTTTGTAAACTTGAATAAATATTTTCAATTAATTCTTCTACCAAATATCCATTTCACATGTAAACTCTTTGAAATGAAGGTACATAGAATTTTGTTCCATCATTTAAAATCTCACCTAAACTAAATAAGTGTGCAAAAATAGGTTTTCCGTCTTTATAAAGTTGTTCTCTAGCATTTTTTTCGATTAAATTAGATAACGCATTTTTTTCAATATCTAACTCTTTCATTAAACGATAAGTTTCGCTCCAAGATTTAAAATCTTCTACTTTTTTCTTAACTCATGAATAATCTTTTACTTCGTAATTTTCGTAAAAGGAAGATAGATTATCGTTTAATAAAATTAATATATCATCATATTGCTTGAAATATTCGTTATAAAAGTACTCAAAATAATTTATATTTTTAGCTTTTAGTTTTAAAAAGTCAATAAAATTGGATTCTTTTGAATCAAATTTAACATAAATATTAGTTAACATTCTAACTACTTGAATGTCTTCATTTGAACTAAATAAAGCTTTTTCTTCAAGAATAGCATTATCTATTACGTCAAATAAATATGGTTTGGAATAAGTTTTTATGTAAAACTTAATATATTCCTTAAATCCTTCAATCAAATTTTCTTTACTTTGAATTATTTTACTAAAATGAATGTTGAATTTATAAGAATCATCTTTATATAAATCAATAATTTTTAATCCTAATAAAACATTTACTATTTGATTATATGTGCTTATTGATAAATTCTCTTTATAAAGAGCGAGTTTTTTTGCATCACTTTCTTTATCGATTATATTTAGAGAATAAATATTATTTGCATTTTCATCATCTCCATATATTTTTTTTAAATTAGTTATTTTCACCAAAAAATTATTGTTAAAATATTTTTTAACATCATTATTTTTTAAAAAGTCAAAATAATTATCTATGTCGGTTCCTATTGATCAAAGCTCAACACCCTGATTTTTAATTATGTTTTGAGCTTCTTTAGTCATTTTTTTCATAGTTTAAGTCCTCTATTTCCTTAATTGTTTCAAATATATTTTTTATTGCTTGTACAACTATAGAATTACCAGCTTGTCGATATAGCGATTCTTTAGTTAAAATATTCTTTTTTATTAAATTTTTTAAACTATCAAAATCCTTATCTTCAAACCCCATCAACATATAAGCTTCTTTAGTTGAAATAAATCTATAAGGTAGTTTGTTGTTTTTGTTATTCTTATATTCAATAATACCTACATTTGGTATTCTATCTTGTTTTGTCGTTACAGTATCAATTACAAAATTTGTAGAGTTATTTAAAACCTTCTTTTTATTAATTTGTAATTGAATCATTCTTTCACGTGATGGAGTATTATTGATTATAAAATCATCGTTTTTTTCGTTAGATTCAAAATCAAAAATTTTATTAAAATATTTTTCTCTATTTTTTATGTTTAATTTTTTCTTTTCCATTTTTTTATCTAAATATTTCTTAAATTCCTGATCATTTTTAAAAGGGCTTTTTAAGTTATCTAAAATTGAAATTGCAAAAACACGTTCTCTCTTTTGAATTGAACCAGAATCCAATGCATTTATAACAGTGGTGAAAGTTTTATATCCTAATTTTTTTAAAACTTTTTTTCAATCTTCATATTCTTTTATGAATTTTTGAGATAATAAATTTTTTACATTTTCCATAACCAAATATTTTGGTTTTTCTTTTGATTCATTTAAAATTCTATAAATTTCTCATACTAAATTAGAAGTTGATTCAACATTGTTTATTCCTTTAGCTTTACCCATACTTGCGACTGATAACCCTTGACAAGGAAAAGAATATGTTATTAAATCGATTTTTTCTTCTTCTAATATATTCGGATCTAATTTAGTAATATCAACTTGATTGTTGGTCAATAATATTGATGCTGCTAAATATTGTTTAAATTCGTAGTCTTTTTGGGTTATTTTGGAAGGTTTTTTAGAATCTAAAGAAATGGTATATTTGTTTAAAAAGAAATTTATTTGCTCTTCCGTATTTAAATTGTATTGTTGTAAGATTTTTAAATATTTCCCTTCTAAATTATGATGCATTTGAGCATAACTTATATTAGCTCTAGCATCTCAATCGGCAATTGCTTTGATTTCAAATATCTTTTTGTTGTACTTTTTGTTCAATTGATTCATTGCCTTATTTTGTGCGCCAATACCTGAAAATGTTTCTAATACTTTAATTCGTTTTTTTTGCATTAAAAAATAACCACATTTATCATAAATATGGTTTTATTATTTTTTTAAAAGTATTAGAAATTTGTTTAGTCTGATATATATATATATATATATATATAAGTTGGCATTTATATCTATTAATTCTTTATTCATAACATTTTCCTATATTTATTATACACATAAATTAAATTTGCAAATAAAAATGCTAAAATTAAGAATTTATATTATTTTTATTTTTTCTTCTTAAAAAATAATATGTAGGTATAAAAATACTTAAAAGAGCTATTATTGAACTAGATATTATTGTAAAAATACCTAATTTTGTTTTAACAAAACTTTTAGTTTTTTTGTTTTCGTTAAATCTGTTTTGAGAAACTTTTTGTTGTTTGTTTTGACTTTTATCAGTTTTAGAATTTATTTTTTTATCTTTTTCTTTGTGAATGTCAGATTTTTTATTTTCAATCGAATTGTTTGAATTGTTATTTTTAGAACTACTGTTAGAATTTTTAGTATCAACCTGTTTTTCTTTAGTAATTGAGGCTAAATTATCTTTATTTTCTTGTTTCTTTTTGTTATTTTCTTGGACAATCGTTTCAGGTTTATAATTTTGTTCATTTTTTGGTTTTTGGATTTCAATTTTGTCTTGAATTAAATCACTACGGATTAAAGTTAGGCTAGTTTGATTAATTTTGTAGTATTTTTCTTTATCTCCGTTATATATAACATCAATAACGTTATTGTCATCACTTAATTTTGATGGATTTAAAATTGTTCATCCCTTTTTTAATTTAATTTCGTTAGTATTATTGATGTTTTTACCTATTGTTATTGAATTGGAGGAGTTATATTTATGTTCCAAACCTCTTCTTATTGTTAAGAATGCATAATTAACACCAGAATAATCACCTATACCAATAATTTTAACCTTATTATATCCGCAATTTGCTATATCATAGTAAAATCCACCTTCTTTATCCAAAACCTCTTGGTATTCAAGTTTATAATCTTGATTTAAAACTAATGTTTTGCCATTATATTTAACATTTATAAAATCATCACCGTGTTCTTGATCTAAATGATAGTCATATTTGTTCAAACTAATTTCAGCATATTTAAGATCTTTGTTTGTGCTGTTAGATGAATTATTTATATATTCTGAATTAGTGAATACCTTAATACGAGCAGTTGCTCCATTATAAGCTTTTTGACTAGATTTTCATTCTCCGTTTTGATTAATGAAACTAAAATCGTTTTGTGTATTTAATTCATCAGAAAATTTTAGTTTAGCATATTCGTTTTCATTATTTATTTTAACAACCACAGTAAATCATTCACCTTGCTCAATCTCGATAGGATTATCTAAATCAATAGTTCTTAAACCATCATTGTGAAAATATTTTTTTTGAGAATGAACTAACTCGCCTAATTTTAAATTTCTAGGATTAGGATTTTCGGTTTTTCTATATATTTTAATTTCTATTTCACTATCTAAACCCTCAAAACCAACATTTATCGCCTTCAATTGTTCTTTATGATTTTTATCGCCCTTTTTTGCTTGGAACGTTACGGCTGCTTCTTTAAAAAGATCGCCATAAATATCTTTAAAGGAACCATCACAGTAATAATTGTTTTCATAAGTCGATTTATTTGTGTAGTCTAGAGTAAATAACTCGGAAATATTAGAATCATACGATAAATAAAAATATCCATTTTCTCCAGAGTTTGTGCCCCATGAATTTTTAACTATTCAAGCACCATCTTGACTTGTGTCAGAACTAAATTGTTCTTTTGGAATAGTATCATCTCAACCTATTATAGTTGCCGCATGAGTTATATGAGTAAAATTTTTATATTTATTAGCCTCTTGATTATAAAAGTTATATCCTTTATTGCTTAGTAGATCAACCGCGGAAAAAGAAAATGAAACCGCACCATAGTTTTTAACGGCAAACTTAATTTCCTTTATGCTTTTTTCCTTAGATATAGTATTTTTATCTGAGATTTTTATAAAATCTTTAAGTATGAAATTGGTGCTATTACCAATTTTTTCTCATTCATAATCATTTTCGTTTCTCAATTTATTTCATTGTAGAAGAGAATAACCTGCATATATAGGTGATGAACCGCTTTTTTCCCAAAATAAAGATGAATTATTATCAAAATCAGTATTATGAAGCAAATCTTCTCCTATACCTCTATTTAGAGTTTTATATGCCAAGTTTTTTTCTGATAAATCAAGAGTATCAGGCGAAACAAACAATCCTTTTTTGAGAATATTTATTTCGCTCACCGCTATTGTTGAGTATGCTCAACATAAATTGGAAAGGCCTTGATGCCTAACGGGTGTAATATAACCTTCGTCTCTACCATCATATTTTACTGGCAAAATATTTTCGTTATTGTTTGTTGTAGTAACTATTGAAGTGCTAGAAATCAAAATGTTAGTAGCCATTAAAATGCAACTAAAAAAATGTCTTTTTTTCATATTTTCCCTCTTATTCAATTTTTGTGATAAGTATATCACAAAGAAAAATTTTTTTCATTTGTGATATATTAGATATTTTTTAAAATTTAGTGTTAGTAATAACCGCTAAAAAATTATTTTTTAACTATGTTTAAAGATATAAAAATAAAAGTAGTAAAATAAAAATATCAATTCGAAAGGCAAAAATGAAAAAAATAAAATTTTTAACAATAATTCCCTTAACTTCATCAATAATGTTTCCTGTTATTGCTTGTTCAACAAATAATAAATATAGTAAACCAACCAAAACTAACACTAATGATGAAAATATATCTAAACAAAATAAAAAAGATAATGTTGATAAAGGCAATGATTCTAATGAGTTAAACAAAATTAATAACGCTAATGATATTGATGAAGAAAAGAAAGAATCATCTAAAAAAGAGAAATCTTTAGTTGAAAAAGATAGTAAAGATAATACTAACAATGTCGAAAATGATGAAATAACTGAAGATATTAATAAAGATTCAAGTAATAAAGATACAACCATCGATGAATCAACACTTAATAAAGAAGAAAATATCGAAGATAACAATGTAAACTATAAGTTTTTAAAAGAAGATCAATTAGAATCTCAATTCACAACAAATAGTGCTATTTATCGTTTAAAAATCGAGAATTATCAAGTCATTTATAAAAATAATTCGAAAATACTCGCAAAACTAAAAAATAGTAATTTTGTTTTAGGTAATATCGCAAAGAAAAATGATAATATTTTGGAAGTTACTTTTCAATTTAATGATTTAGTCGAAAATACTGAATATCAAATTGACGAAATTAAAATAGAAAATGAAGAAAACATTAATAATTTAAATATTAAAAAATATAATTTTACTTTTAGAACAAAAAACATTATTCCAAATGAAATAAATGATGAAGAAATTGAGAGTGAAAAAGTTGATAGCACTAAAAGCTCTCATTTATCAAATAAAAATGATTCAGATAGAGTTACATACAGAAGTTTGCAACCTGCAAACGAATTTAGCATCAATGACCAAGGTATAAAAAATATTATCGAGTTGACGAAAGAATCTTTACAAACTAACGAATCGTACAAAAAATATTTTAGTGAGTTAAATAAAAGATATAATGATTCAATTCAAAAAGTAGATGATAAAATACATTATGAATCTGAACTTAATTTTAGCGAAATAGAATATTCCGAAAGTAATACAAAATTTATTTTAAACAAGGAATCTAATTTAAATTTAAATAATCCGAGACTTTTGATAAAAAGTTGAAATCAAAGTCAAAATTGATCAAAATGAGTGGACGCAACTTTAGAACAAGGTGACAAACTAGTAATTAATAATTCTGATTTAGATAAAAAAATCTCAAAATATGTAGTTACTATGATTGAATCAAATAATAAAAATTATTTAATAGCTCTAAACGAAAAAAATATAATCACTAGTACACCTGTTAGAAATTTAGAAATTAACAATTTTAGCCTTTACAAAGATGAAAATAATAAAAATATTTTTGGTTCAATATCTCTAAATTGAAACGAAGAACAATTGATATATTTAAAAGATAAAATTTTTGTTTTAACTTTTGAAGCAAAGCAAAAGATATATCAAGAAAAATCACATACAACACCAAGTTTATTTGGGCCCGGGGAAAAAGTAATAGAAAATGAAGATGAAAAATTCGATGACAAAAATAGAGTTCAAAAAATTAAAAGAATTTATGTTCCTTTTGATAAATTATGAAAATTTAATTTAAATGGTCTGCAAGAACAAATACAATATAAACTAAGTTCGTTGGATATAGTTTCAAATGATGAGTATATAAATGTAGTTGAGAAAATAAACTATAATACAAATTCATATTTTAACTTTAATTTCAATTGAAATAATGACCAAAAGTTGAGTGATCAACTATATAATTTTGATGTACCCGAAAGTACCGATGTTAATTTTACGAATTTAAATTTAAATAAAAAAGAATTATTTGAAAATAATCAATCTAACAAAAATAAATTGCCTTTTTCTATCAATAATTTATCTACTCTAATAAACTATAATTACGAAGTTCATAATTTAAAAACTTTATATAAAAATAGACAAAAACCATTAGGTGAAGAGTTTATAGATTACAAAATTATTAAAAATAATGTCGAACAATCCTTACATTGGTTTAAGACAAGAGATTATTTAGCTAAGCAACCTTTTAAAATTAATACATCTAAAGATTTAGCAATAATAACTAAAGATTTAAATTCCATAGTAAATTTAAATCAAATACCAAGCGAAGATATTATTTTTTGAATAACATTTGAATTTAATCCTAACCCTCAAAATGCTCTACATTGGAGCGAATTTAACGATGTTAATTCAAGAGTAACTATACCTGTGTCTTATAAAAATATATTAAACGATAAAGTGATTAATGATGTTGATTTTATGTATAATTTAAGTTCAGAAAATAATAATTTTCAATCTAATATAGCTTCTAAAATAAGATCATTAGTTAGTTTTAATTTAGAGTTATCAAATAATAACACACTAAAATTAAAAATAAAAACAAGAAATAACGACGTAACTTTAAATAATACAACTTGAGAACATAATTCATCATCCGGTCGTTCTATTTATTTAAATACAGCTGATTTATTTGTTTATTGGATACAACCAAAAACAAATCAAACAAAAAACTTGAGTTTTAAAGAAAACCAAAAGTTAGATGAATTATCAATACAGACTAGTGCTACTGCTTATAATGATACTTACGAACTAAAAGAAAGTACTTTAAAACGTCAAGAAACAAATCCGGATGGAACAATTTCTCTTAGGGATATAGAAAATCATTTAGAAGAAACTCCAAAACCTGAAGAAATATCTAAACGTTTATTTAAAGAAGATAATTCCAAAGGTATACAAGAAGGTAGAAATAGAGCTTACTCTCTTTCTAATAAATCAGACGGTACATGGAATATTTTTGCCAAAGTAAACGACGATCCAAATGACTATCGTTTTTGAACTTTTTCAAATTATCATGTTTGAGTAACATTAAAATCAGAAAATGCAAATATGGCTACAGTATCTAAAAATAAAAGTGGTAATGAAGTTCTATCAATTGCAAAGGGTGAAATTTTGGCACCTACATTAATATCAAAAAATACCACAAATCAAAATCAACCGGTTTATTACAAGCCAAAAAATATCGAAAATATAAACGTTGATGGTAATTTATATAATTTTGATTTTACTGATGAAAATCAAGCTATTAAATATGAAATGATCATCGATTTTACCAATAACAATAAAAATGTATTTGATAAATTTAAAGATAACATGGGTATTGAACAAGTTAGAACACCCGAAAAAGAACAATATAAAAATTACAACGACACTTCATACATGGAACAAGAAAAAAATCGCGCCGATTTACTAATTGCAATTGTAGATTTTAAACCTATTTTTGAAAAATTTGAAGGAAAAGACTTATCGCAACCAATCAACGATAAAACTTTAACCGAACAAGAAAAAAATGCAATAAATCATATTTTAAATTTCAAAAATTTAAAACCACTTAAAATTTCCAAATTATCAAGATACATAAATTCATTTACAAATTTAAACGCATATATTAGTTCTATACCAAAAGTTCCTACAAAAAATCCTTATGGTAACGTAGAAGCATCTAGATATAGAGAATATTTATACGGTGTTAATTCTGTGAAAGTGCATTTGAGCTCTCCGACAAATGTTTCTAAATCATTTAATGGTGCGGTTTACTCTGAAGTTGAATATTTTGACTTGTATAGTGGTTCTTCCGGTTCTGCAGTATATGATTACAATGGAGATTTATTAGGTCTAGTAAAACAAGGTACTGCTAATAAAATAAATAATTTTATTTTTGTTGATACTCAAAAATATTCTTATTTTGGAAATGATGACACCATCTATAATCCAGGTACTTTCCGCTCAATAAATAAAAAATTATCATATCTATATCCGACAAAGTACAAAAATATTTTCGAAGATAATAGTGAAGATAATAATTAATAAAATACAAAAATAGTTATCAATTAGGCTATTTTTGTATTTTTTATTAAAAAATTATTTTTAACCTATAAAAGGTATAAAATATAAAATCAAAGGAAGTTCTAATGAATAATAATATAAATTATCTACAAACTAGTTTTGTTGATAAATTAAAACCACATAAAGACTTGTTAAATGATAAGGACATAAGTTTTAATAAATTAAAATATACTTTCGCAATGTTTTTATCAATTTTGGCAACAATAACTTTTCGATTTAACTCTTCAATTTTTATTGCTGCAAATATACATAACGACTGATTCGTATCATTATTTTATTTGATGATACAATTACCTTCGGTTATTGTATATTTTTTAGGACCCAATCTAGCTAAAAAATTTAGTCCTAAACAATTGATTTTTATAGCAGATTTTGGTTCGATATTATTTTTATTAATATTATTGATATCTAATATTTTTATAAATAATATAACCATATTACTAATAGGTATTTTTGTTGTAAATACAGTTTATGCATTTTCAGATGGGGTAAGACTTATTGCTACAAAAAATATCGTTTATTATTCAAGTGTAGATAGCAATACATTACATTCTTTTAATATACTCAACATATTAGCGTACGGATCAGCAACATTTTTCTCACCAATTTTAGGTTTTCTAATTGAAAAATATGTAGAGTTCAAGTATATAATGATTTTTAATTTAGTAGCATTCATTTTATCTGATTTGATTTATTTATTAATACAACAAAAAAAGATAGCAACTGAATTTATAAAACGAAACTCTATGAAACAATCAGAAAAAGTAAATAATACTCATGTTTGAATTTTTGCAATTAGTTCAATGATGATAATTCAATTATTTTTATATCCAAGACAGGCGGGTATTATTCAATTTTTAAAAGAAATTAAAGATTTTGAAATTGAAAAATACGGATATTTATATAGATTTATATTATATAGTTCAGGTTTAATAAGCACTGTATTACTCTTGATTTTGTCTAAACTTAAATATAAAATTAAGAGTAATAAAATATTCCACTTGTTAATGTGAATTATCTTTATTATGCATTTTATTTTTATGTTTATCTTATTTTTCTCAAAAAATAACACACTATTATTGGTAGGTTTTTTTAGTTTAAGTGGTTTTCAAAACTTTTTTAATTCTTATACAGAACCTACATCAAATAATATAATTTATCAAAATTTTGATAAAAAAGATTACAATAAGCAAAATGCATATGCATTATCAATTAGAATCATAGTTTACTCTTTGATAATTGTACTATTAACCGTTTTTTACAGATTTTTAAACTTTAGAATTAGTTTCAGTGTTTTTACGGTTATTTTATTTATTAATGTATGTTTAATTTCATATAGTAAATACAAGATAGATAAAAAATAAAGTATTTCTAAGCAAATACTTTTTTATAATGATTTATTTTTTTATAAAATTTAGTTTATATGGTAAAATATGCGTATTTTTGATATAATTATAAAATAATTAGATTTAGGAGTATACATGGAAGTAGAAGTTTTCAAAAATAAAAAAAATAAAACACGTAGAGAATTAAGAATTGAAGTTATTTCTGTTTTATATAAATACGAATTGTTAGGAGAAAAAATTAGTTTAGAGGAAGTAAAACAAGAATTTAACTTAAATAGTGAACAACTAAAAACTCTAAGACGAATTGAAAATTCATATATATTTAGTAAAAATATTTTCAATCGTTTATTAAACGAAAATTGATCGTGAGATAGAATAGACCCTTTGATAAGAGCTATTTTAATCAATGCTGCAAGCGAATTTAAAATAATACAACCTAAAATAGTTTTTAATGAAGCTATTGAAATTACTAAAATGTATTATCCGCTTGAAGATGGCGAACAAAATAAAGATAAAAAAAATCTTGTAAATGGAATATTAGAAAATTTTTATAAGGCTATTTTATTAATCGAAAATAAAACAAAGAACGAACAAAACTAAATGATGCAATGATTTTGAAATAAATTATTTATTAATTCATGAAATAAAACAATAAATTACACTTTTTTAATTTTCAAAGAAATGAATTTAATCGAAAAAATCGAATTAAATCAAGTTCTTAAATTTTTAAATAATAAAAAGTGAGATAACATTGAGGAGTTCATTGTTAATTTTTTTGAAAAAATAACCTTTAAGGATAATTTAGATAATAATAAAAAAATAATGATTGATAATTTTTATAAATTCGTTTTTTATCATGCGTATTTTAAAAAATGAAAATTACAAAAATTTAGTTTATTAAAAATAATTAACAAAGAAGTTGATGAAGTTGAATTTAATCATCAAAAAAGACATTATTATTATAATTTTTTAGATGAATTTAAAAAAATTAAAAATTATAATAAATACTTAATAAAACTTTTGAGGAAGGTTATTTAAATATGAATAATGATATTAGAAAACAATTTCCTATTTTAAATAATATTACATATTTCGACAGTGCGGCGCTTGTGCTAAAACCTACTATAGCAACGAATGCAATCACTGAATATTATACAAATAAATCTATTTCGTCGAGAACGGCCGACACACCATTAGGAAATGAAATTAATCAAACAATAATAAATGTTAGAAATAAAGTAGCAGACTTGCTCGATGCTAAAGATTCAGAAATAATTTTTACAAGCGGAACAACTGAGTCAATTAATATTTTTGTTAGAATGTTTAGTCAATTAATTAAAAAAGATGAAGTTATTTTATTAAGTTCATTTAATCATTCTTCAAATATAATCCCGTGAATTGAAATATCTAAACAAAGTGGTGCGATAATTAAATTTAGCGAAAATTTGATTGATGATATTGACAATACCCCTAATTTAAAAATTGTTTCATTAGCACAAGAAACTAATAATTTTAATCAAAATTTTGATTTAAATAAAATTTATAAGTTAGTTAAAGAAAAGAATGCATATTTATTTAATGATGCAGCGCAAGCGATAGCTCACCAAAAAGTCTCTTTTTCTTTTTCTGATGCAATAGCTTTTAGCACAAATAAATTTTATGGACCAACTGGATTGGGTGTTTTGGCAGTCAAAACAGAATTATTAAAACAAATGAAGCCTGTAAAATTTGGCGGCGGAGCTATTGATGATATTAACACCGATACAACATGAACTCTCAAAAAAACTATAGCCGCTTTTGAACCTGGAACTCCAGACATTGCCGGTATGTATATGTTTAATAAATCTTTGGATTTTTTTAACGAAATAGGATACCCAAAAACACAAGAAATTTTAAAAAAATTATCTATTTACTTACATGAACAACTATCTAAATTAGAAAATATAGAAGTATTTTCAAAACCTGGTGATTATATTGCTTTAATAAATATTAAAGGAATAAACTCTCAAGATGTAGCTACTTATTTAGGTTCTAAACAGATTTATACTATTGCAGGAATTTTTTGTGCTCCATATTTAAGAAATATAAAACAAGAATATTCATATTTAAGAATTTCGTTAGCAATATATAACAATTATGAAGATATTGATAAGTTGATAGAAACATTAAAAAACGGAGGCGATTTTTATGCATTTTAATCCTAATATAGCTAGAGAATTGATTATGTCTCATTATACTAAACCTAATAATAAAATGGAATTACAAGGAGAATTTCAAACTTGTTTTAGCACAACATGTTCAGATAAATTAAACATTCAAACAAAGTGAGATAATGATAAGCTAGTGGATGTTCATTTTAATGGACATGGTTGTGCTGTATTTATGGCTTCTACAGATATATTTTTAGATAAAATAAAAGGTTTATCATTAAACGAAATTAGAAAACTGACACTTTTATTTGAAAAATTTGTAAACCAAGAGCAACTTAGTGATGAACAAATTAATTCACTTGGTGATTTATGAGTATTTTTTAATACTAAAACTCATTTAAATAGAGTGGTATGTGCTTTATTAACACCTAAATATTTCTTAGAAAATGAATAATAAATATATTTTTCATATAGATTTTGATTCATATTTTGTAAGCGCTATAAGAACTATTAAGCCAAATTTAAAAAATAAACCAGTAGCAATAGCTAGATCGGAAAAACATTCCGTTGCTGTTTCAGTTAGTTATGAATTAAAAAAAATAGGAGTAAAAGCAGGTTCTAAAGTTTATGAAATTTTAGCAATTGAACCTAAAACAATAATCGAAAAACCTTATTTTAGGTTGTACCAATATTTGTCTAATAAAATTTTTAAATATTTAAAAAAAATTTTTGCATCAAAAATTGAAGTGGCATCAATTGATGAGTGTTACATTGTTCCGAATATTATTTTAAAAAACAAAGAACAAGCAATTAGTTATGCTAAAAAAATTCAAACAAGCGTTTTAGAAAAATTTGATATACCAATAACCATAGGAATATCTTTAAATAAGTTTTACGCTAAAATGACTACTAATATTTCGAAACCTTTTGGTATTGGCTATACAGATGAAAATAATTATAAAGAAAATTTTTTCAAACTAGATATTGAAAAATTTCATGGTATTGGTTCTAAAATAGCAAATAAACTTAGACAAATAAATATTTTTACTATTGGTGATTTGGCGAAAAAGAAAAAAAACGATTTTGAATTATTACAAGTTTTTAAAACTACAGCTTACAAATATTTAGATAGTTTGGATATAGAAAAAAATAGTGATTTAAACTTTGAAATAGAACAAAATAAAGTAATGGGCAATGAAATAACCTTTGAATATCAATATGATGAAATAGAAATTCTAGATAAGGTAAATAAAATTGCACTGAATATTAGTAATAGATTAAAAGAAGAATTCTTATTAGCAAAAAATTTATCCTTAGTAGTTAGAGACTATAGTAAAAAATGAAAAGCTTATAATAAAAACATATCTCCTACTAATGATTCAAGAGAAATATATAAACATATTAAAAAATTAATTGATAAAAATGTGGATTTAAATAATATAAAAGGTATTGGAATTAGAGTATCTAAATTAGTTGATAAAGATAGTATTTATAATCATTTTTCTCTTTTAGGAGAAACAAAAAAAGTCGATGAGCAAAAAGAAAAAGTAGAAACCATAATTGCTCAAGTCAATAAAAAAATAAAAAGTACAAACGTTTTTAAATTATCAGAATTAAATAAAAAAGAAAAAATTAAAATTAATCATGAGATAAATTTAATATCACATAGTATTTTTAAAAAATAATCAAGGAGAAATATGAAAATTGGTATTTACGGAGGTAGTTTTGACCCAATACATAAGGGTCATATACAAATAGCAAAAGATGTAATAAGCGAGCTTGGTCTAGATAAATTATTAATAGTCCCAACTTATCAATCACCTTTTAAAAATAAAAGTGGTGTTAAAACAGAAGATAAAATAAATATGATTAATTTGGTTTTAGAAGACAAAATGGAGCTTTGTTTATTTGAGGCAAAAAGAAATAATATTAGCTATACAATAGACACTGTTAAATATTTAAAAAATAAATATAAAAATGATGAGTTATATTTAATTATAGGATCAGATAATTTACCTAAATTAAATAAATGAAAAGATATAGAAACTATTTCAACATTAACTAAAATAGTCGCTGTACGTAGAAGTAGAACTATAAATAAACTTAATCTTAAAAGATACAACGGAGTTTTATTAAAAAATAAATTATATGATTATTCTTCAACCGATTTTAAAAAAGGTTTTTCGATAATAGAAAATGAAAAAGTTTTTTCTTATCTAGATCCAAAGGTAATGAATTACATACAAGAAAAAGGATTATACTTATTTGAAATAATACATAATTCACTTTCTGCACGTAGAGCTAAACATTCTAGTTTAACGGCTAGTTTTGCGGCAGAAATAGCTAAATTAAACGGTGTAAGCGCCCTTAAAGCGTATAAAGCTGGTATTTTACATGATATCGCAAAAGAATGAAGTGTAGAAAATTCAAGGAATTTTATTAAAATGACAGAGCCTGAATTAATTGATACTCCTAAACATTTCTTGCATCAAGTTTGCGGATATTTATGAGCTAAATATGTTTACGGAATAAAAGATTTAGAAATATTAAATTCTATAAAATATCATACAAGCATGAGAAAAGATATGAATACATTAGATAAAATAATTATATTATCTGATAAAGTAAATTCTATAGTTCATTTTAAAGGTGTTCAAAGAATAAAAAAATTAGCTTACGAAAATTTAGATCAAGCATTTAGGGAAGTGATAAAGATTACTTATCAGTGAAATATTGATAAAGGTGTAATTTTTGATAAAGAAATTGAATCAATTTATCAAGAATACATAAGAGGAGAAAACTAAACATGGAAGAACGTTTACAAAAAATACTCTCTAAAGCAGGAGTTGCATCTCGTAGAGAAGCTGAAAAATTAATTACTAACGGAAAAGTCAAAGTAAATGGAATAGTTGCAAAGTTGGGAGACAAAGCTTCTTTTAACGATGAAATATTAGTAAATAATGTACCAATTGAAAGTGAAGAAGAAAAAGTTTATTTCATTCTGAATAAACCACCTAAAACAGTATCTACACTTAAAGATAATTTTAACAGAAAAAAAGTTACAGATTTAATTGATACACCATATAAAATATTTCCTGTAGGTAGACTAGATTATGATACAACAGGAGCTTTAATTTTGACAAATGACGGGGATTTAGCTAACAAATTGACTCATCCAAAATATCAAATATTAAGAGTTTATAGAGCTAGATTAAATGAAAAACTATCTCCTAAGGAATTAAAAAAATTAAATGGCATTGTAAAAGTAAATAATACCAAAAGTGTTCAAGATGTTATACCTGTAGGCGAAGATAGCCCAAAAAGTTATTTTGTTGTACTTAGTTTAGGAACTTATCATCATGTTAAAAAATTATTCGAAACAGTAAATAAAATGGTTATAAATTTAAAAAGGCTAGAATATGCAGGAATAACAGTTGAAAAATTACCGTTAGGTTACTATCGTCCATTGAAACCAAAAGAAATTAAAGATTTAAAAAACCTTGTAAGATTACAAGAAGAAAAACTATTTAAACCAGATAAAAGTAGATAAAATTAAAAATTAGCAACCTTTTGCTAATTTTTAATTTATTTATCCTATAAAATCAGGGTCTGCTTTACCTGAATCTTTTCATTTTTTAATCAACTCTTGATATTGTTCTTGATTTTCACATCTTAAAAAATCTAATTGATCTGCATCATTAGAAAAATCAAATTGTGGCGATGTATCTGTATTTGTATATTTTTTATATCATTCACGAACTATTCTAATATCATCTTCAACTTCAACTTTATTTACTTTCCTTGAATAAACTTTCATGTAACGTTGATTTAAATCTACATTAGCAGGGTCTAAATAATCACCTTTTTCATCTGATAAAAATGCAACTAAAATAGAGTAAAAGTCAACATTTTGACCTATTTTTTTAGACATTAAATATGTATATAATTGAGCTTGCTTTAAATACGAGGGATCTACACCTTCATTATCTCATTTTTCCTTCTTAGCTTCACCTGCAGTTTTTACTTCGTAAATAACTTTATTTATAGGATCAAAACCATCAGGAACACCACTAAGAACATCATCTACGTTCTTAAAATAATCATAGTCATATTCTGAAGCAACATAATTCTCGATAGTAATTCCTCTTTTTTTAACTTGAGGAGAATTTCTAAATATATCAAAAATCTTTGGCTCTAATATCGTACCCGCATTTATATATTTTTTGGATAATACAGGAATTTTTAATCTAGTAATATGGCAAAATGCATTAAATTCTGATTTAAATCTCCCTGGAGTTAAAATGTCACCTACACTGCTACCACCTATTTTTTTATAACCTTTTCACTTATCAAAAGTTCTTAACTGATTATAAAATTCAGGCAATAATATTACAACTCTTTTTTCTTCATCTATAATATAATGTTTTTTATTAAAATATTGTCTAGCCATTATTTTTAATGTAATTCTCCACTAATAATTTAGCAACAACTTCAACACCCTTAAAATCAGCAACCAACTCTTCATTAATCAGCGTGTTTTGAGGTACTATATAATCAAAAACTAAGTTAACAAGTTTGTCAAAACTAATTTCTGTTGAATTATCATCAACGCCCGGAATAAATTTATTTGCATCCATAAACTTTTCAATTCTAATTGCTATAACTCTTGCTAAATGTTTTTCTTTAGTAGGGTCTATTATTTGTTGAATGTCTTTTAAATGTTTTTTGAAATAATCTAATTCATTAGGAAAACGCAAGTCATCAATAATAAATAAACTATTTTTGTTTTCTTTTGCAGATTGCTCTGCAATCTCTGTAATACGTTCAAAAACACGTCCACATCAAATGTTATTGTTAATATTTCTTCCGACTTCACCCATCGCTATTCAAAGAGGTCTAACCACTTCTTTATCTTTTTTATCTCATTCAATTTCATCTAAAATTGGTTCTGTAATCTTTTTGATAGGTTCAGCAAAAGAAAGTATGTGAATATTATCTTCAAATTGCTTTGTTAATAATTTTTTAAGACCTTGACTTAAAATGCCTTTACCGCTTCTTCTTTTACCGTTAATTAAAATTATTACATGTTGTTTTGCTTTCATACATCGTCTCCTTTGATTGTTTTTTAAATTGTATTTTTAATATTATATATAAATTTCATTTAGTAACTTAAAAATTAAGTAATTTAATGAAATATTGCGTAAATAAAAACTCAGTAATAAGTTTACTAATATAAACTATTACGAGTTTTAATAATTTTTTTATTAGCTTAATTTAAATAATTTTTTACCAGAAACTGCTAATTCTTCTAGTTCTATAACTTTTTTAAGTCTTGAATCGCTTGTTGTTGAAATTATTAATGTTTTATCAATTTTTTCGTTTGTAAATTTTTCTAAATCTACTACAAATAATGTATCTCCCGCTTTAACTTCTTCATTAAGAGAAACTTTTCCTTCTATTCCTAAACCATCTAATTTGTAACTATCTTGACCAATTAAAACAATTAGTTCAACATCGCAATTTGTTTTAAAAATAAATTGAGTTTTTGATGCGGGCATACTTGTAATTCTACCATTAAAAGGTGCTAATAATTCAACTTTTGAATTACCTTCCATTTTAATTGCTAAACCATTACCAACTAAACCATTTGAAAACACACCGTCTTTTAAAGATTCTAGAGAAACTACTTTTCCGGATAATGGAGCAACTACTTCCATTTCTTTTGATGCTTTTTGACCTTTTGCATTAACGTTGTTTGTTGTTGTAACCAAATTGTGATCAGAATTATCTACAATAACTGAAGCATATTTTTTAATTACTTTATTAATTGTTTCAACAATATCACCCATTTCGACTTGAATATATTTTTGTTCTGTAAATAAATTTACCTTTTTTGCTCCAAGTTTTTTTAATAATTCTTCATTAACTAATGATGGATTTCTAAGATCATATCTTAATTGAGAAACACTATTATTGAAAGATACTATATTTTTTATACCACCCATAGCATCTGTTAATTCTTGAACTTCTTGTGGCGCATGTTCTAAATTTTTTGACTCTAAAAGTTCAAGTCATTTGTTTAAATTTGACATATTTCCTACCTTCTTATTATAAAAATATTTATTTAAGTGTTATATTTATGATATTTTACCAAAAATTGACTTATTTTTTATATTAAATTAAATTATTTTAAACAAAAATAAGGATTAGCTTTTTATTATAGACATTTAGTAAATATAATAAACACAATAAAAAAACTAAAAAAGAACAATTATTATAAAAAATATAGTTATAATTAATTTATAAAAAATATTTTAGAATTATAATTTACCATTTTAAAAAGGAGCACAAATGAAAAAAAGAGTCAATAAAAAAGAGTTATCAGCTAAAATATGAAATTCTGCTAATAAATTAAGAAATAATTACAACACAGAGGATTATAAATATATAATTTTGCCATTAATTTTTTATAAATTTTTATCTCAAAAAATAATAGATTTTGTCAACGAAAATGAGGGAATTACATTCGAACAAATGAATGAGTTAGACCCAGAATATTTAGATCCAAAAACAAACAAAACCCCAAATAATGGTTTCACAAAGGAAATTATTGAAAATATTGAAGAAGTATCTATTAGTGAAATGGGATATTATATACCATTTAAATACTTATTCCAAACATGAATCAAATTTGGAAACGATAAAAACTCACCTTTTAGTTTTAATATAGAAGTATTAAGAAAGGCAATAGTTAGTTTTGATGATATAGTAAACAAAAGTAATAATCAACAATTCAAAGAACTATATAAAGGTTTATTAAGAATAATTCTTGTAACGTTAGATAAATCTAATATAGAAAATGATAAAAAACAAACAGCTACAATGATGCAATTAATGGAAATAATTAATGAAATACCAGTTGATGGACAAAATTATGACGTCATCGGGCATATTTATGAATATTTATTAGGTAAATTTGCTACTGGTTCAGGTAAAAATGACGGAGAATTTTATACACCTCACGAAGTTTCTGTTTTAATGTCCGAAATAATTGGAAATCACATAAAAAATAGAGATAAAATAACAATATACGACCCAACATCTGGTACAGGTTCTTTATTATTAAATTTAGGTAAGGAATTTGAAAGAATAACAAACAGCAAAGACAAAGTAACTTATTATGCACAAGATAAAATGGATGCCGCTTATGTGTCAACTCGTATGAATTTAATTATGAACGGAATACAACCTTCTTTAATTAAAGTTAGACGTGGTGATACATTATTGGAAGATTGACCTTTTAAAAAGAATAATGATCCAAGCATTAGAGAGCCTCAAAAAGTTGATGCAGTAGTTTCTAATCCCCCTTATTCACAAGAGTGAAAACCTGATGATAACACAAATACCGATCCTCGTTTTTCATCATATGGTGTTGCTCCGAAAAGTAAAGCAGATTTTGCGTTCTTATTACATTCATATTATCATTTAGAAAACGACGGAATTATGGCTATAGTTTTACCACACGGCGTTTTATTTAGAGGCGGTAGCGAAAAAGAAATTAGAACTAAATTAGCAAAAGAATTTGCTATTGATACTATAATTGGTCTTCCATCAAATATGTTTTTCAATACAGGTATATCAACTATCATTATGATTTTAAAGAAAAATAATAATTCGAAAGGAAATATTCAATTTATTGATGCTTCAAAAGAATATGTTAAATTTGATAGTCAAAATAAATTTAACATATCTCACATTAAAAAGATTGCACATGCTGCGAATAATAAAACAGAAGTTGATAACTTCTCTAGAATAGTAAGTTATAAAGAAATCGAAGAAAACGATTTTAATTTAAATATTTCTAGATATATTGATAATTTTGAAAAACCAGAAGAATATGATTTATATTCAATTATAAACGGTGGAATTTCACAAGAAGAAATAAATAAATTTAACGAATATTGAAAAGTATTTCCTAATTTAAAAGATAAATTGTTTGTAAAATCTCAAAAACAAGAAAATTATTACCATTTTAAAGATATTGACAATATTAGCGAAACAATATGAAATAATCATGATATAACAGAATATCTAAATACTTATAATTTTGTTTTAAATAAAATAGATTTCTTTTTAAGAAATCACATAAAAGATATTAGCAACTTAGAGAATTTTAACTCAAAATCATTCGAAGAAGAGTTTAATAATTTTTTCTTTAGTGATGCAATTCAAATTCCACTACTAGAAAAGTATCAATTCTATCAATTATTACACAATATAATTGACTTAATTTCAAATGACATAGAAAAAATAAATTCCTTCGAAGAAAATATACCAAACAACTTCATAAAAGAATATGCAGAAATCTTAAACGAAAACGAATTAGAACAAGAAGCAACTAAAAATAAAAAGAAAACAAAAGAAATTAAAGAATGAGATATTCAGTTATTAGACTATAAAACAATAGCAAAATTTTATTTTAGTGATCAATACGAAAAAATTCAAAAACTACAAGAAGAACTTAATTCACTAAAAAGTAAAATAACTGAATTAAATAACGAATTGAAGCAAGATGAAGATTCTGATGATAAAACTGACGAAACAATAACAAGCACTAAAGATGAACTTAAAATAGTTAAAAACAACGAAAAAAATGCAAAACAAGAATTGCAAACATTAAAAGAACTATCAGTAAAACAAACTTGAGAAAAATTATTATCACTTTCAAATGATGAATTAATAGAAACTTTATTCTTTAAGTGAACTAATGACTCGTTTATTAAAATTAAAAATCAATCTAATGAAATAATTGATGAATTTATTTCAAAATTAAATATTTTAAATAGCAAATATAGCGAAACTCTCGAAGATATTAACAAATCTATAATAGAATCTCAAAATGAATTGGCTTCCTTATTAAAAGAATTAAGCGGTAGTGAAACCGATAACATCGCATTAAGTGAATTTATAAAGATATTAGAAGACAAATAGTAATTTAAAAATGATATGAATAAATTAAAGTTCATATCATTTTTCTAAATTTTAAAGTTTTTTAATTAACGATCAATTAATAAACAATCGGTTGAAAAAGTAAAAATGAAAATTATTAATTAACTTTGTTTATATTTTTTCTTGTTCCTTTAAACTTATTCTTTTTATGTTAGATTAAATTTTATAATATGAAAAATATAAAAATTAATTTCAAAAATATTTATTTTTATTTATCAAAAAATCTAATATAATTAAAAAGCAATACGTAAAGACAGTAACTGTGAAAACTTAAATATGTTACCTAATGTATATTTACTTACTATTTATTCCCGTATTGCAATAATTAATTTTGAAAGGGGGCATAAATGTCAGAATCAAAATTTAAAACAGCTAAAAGAGAAGTTGTTGCAGAAATCGTTGATAAAATTCAAAGCACACAATCAATAGTATTCGCTGAATACCGTGGACTTACAGTTGCAGAATTAGAATCATTGAGAAATGAAGCTGCTAAGGTTGGTGTAGAGGTTAAAGTTTACAAAAACCGTTTATTTAAAATAGCTGCTGAAAAAGTTGGTTTAGGTGATTTATCACAATATTTACTTGGACCTAACATTTTTGCATTTTCAGAAGATCCTATGGCTGCTGCAAAATTATTTGTTGCTTTCGCTAAGAAACACAAATTATTTGTAATTAAAGCAGGAACACACGAAGGCAATGTTGTTAATGCCGACGGTGTTAAAGTTGTTGCTACTCTTCCAACATATGAAGAAGCACTTGCTATCCTTGCACGTTCAATGATGCAACCATTACAACAACTTGGATTATCACTTAAAATGTATAGTGAAAAATCAGAATAATATAATAATTTAAAATTGAAAGGAAAAATATTATGGCAAAATTAACAAAAGAAACATTTATCGAATCATTAAAAGAAATGTCAATTAAAGAAGTTATGGAACTTGTTGAAGCAATGAAAGAAGAATTTGGAATCGACCCTATGGCTGCTATGGCAGTTGCTGCTGCTCCAGCAGAAGGTGGTGCTGAAGAAAAATCAAGCGTTAAAGTTGTTTTAAAAGCAGATAACGGTAAAAAAATCCCAGTTATTAAAGCGGTTCAAGCAGTTCTTGGTTTAACATTAATGGAAGCAAAAAAAGTTGTTGACAACTTACCAGCTGTTATTAAAGAAAACATTAGCGCAGACGAAGCTGAACCTATCCGTGCAGCATTAGCTGAAGCAGGTGCTGAAGTTTCAGTTGAATAATTTCATTTGATAAATAATTTAAATATAACTCTTTATTATTGGGTTATATTTTTTTATAAAATAAAAAAATATAATAAAAATGGAAATTTAATCTATTTCCATTTTTATTATATTGTTAATTTAATTAAATTTAAATTAGGACGATATTTTCTACCTTCTTTAGCTTGATGCTCGCCATTTAAAATTGTAGCATCTGCTGAAAAAGAGTTATTAAGTTTAAAAATTGATTGTCCTACTCCGTAATAATCAACAGGTACTTTTAAATCTTCGAATTCTTTTATTTTAGTTTCGTTGAAACCTGAAGAAACAACAATTTTATATTGTGTTGCACCCGCTTTATCCAAAGCTTTTCTTAAATTAAAAATTTGTGTTGGATTTACGCCATAATGTGGTTCAACATTATCAAACATATGATCAACCATATTCTGCGAAGTATCGATTCTAACACCTCACACTTTATTGCCGAAAGCTTCCCAAATTCTTAGGGAGTCTTTAATAATATCATTATGATAATCAACTAAAGATATTATTTTAGCTTCTGGATAATGCTTTATAAATGCTCTAGTAGCTTCAACCACATCTCCATTAAAACCTTGAATTAAAACATGCGGCATACTCCCAAAAACTGTAAACTCTTCTTGCTCACATCATTCTTTTTGCGCTAATGTTGAAACGATTTTTATTCCACCTATTTTGATTGCCTTACCATCTATTTCTTGATTTATATAATGGTCGGCTCTATCTCCCATAAAAATAACGTCTTTATTTTTGGCGGCTTTTTTCACTTTATATCCATTTGTAGCTATTGAAGTACTTCTTGATAAAATTCCATCAATAACCCCTTCTCAAATACCAAAATCTTGATAATGTCCCTCGAGTTCTAAAACAACATCTAAACTATTTATTTTTGAACCCTCGGGAAGATATTTTATTTTGTATTTAGAAACATCAGTGTTATGCTTTAAAAATTCTAAAACTTCATTGATACCAGCTAAGATAGAATCATCTTTTCTTTGAAAGAATTGCATAACAATAATATTATTTGGTTTTTCTTTTGCTAATATATGTGAAGTTTTATGAAAGTAACTAGCAACATATTTTTCATTTTTATTCATTTTTTCCTTTTCTAAAAATAAGTTACTTAAGAGTAACTATTTTTTATTTTCTTCCTTAGTTTGCTTTTTTATACCTTTATAAGAGGTTGGGGACACGAACCAAACTTTAGGTAAATTATTTTCGTGTGGTTGTCTAATTCTAAGTACTCTACGTAATATAAATCCTATAATTGGAGATGTTAAGAACGAAAATAGAACAATTAAAATGATATTTATAACTTTAAAATAAATATTAGACCCTCTATACCCTAAAGGATGTTGAAATGAAATTATAGAGTATATAGCAATACCACGATCTATTTCTCTGTTAAATCTTTGAGGAACATCATTTGGAAAATTATTCGATGACAACGGTGGTAATTTAACTAAACTATTAAAATTATTATATTTATATGAAACAAAATAAATTGTACTTGCAAATATAAGATATAAAACAGGGAAGACAAAAGTTACCCATATAGTTTTATTACTAATTTTAATTTTTTTTCGTTCTCAACACAAAGTTGATAAACCGATTAATGGACCTATAACGTGCCATATAATAGTCCTATAAATATCATTTTTACTCATATAACCTAAAATAGTAGAGTCTGTTATTGTTCCTGATCAAAAAACAATAACAACAATAATAATATATATCATACTTGAAAAATAAATTTTATGTGCAATCAAAGATTTATGATAAAAAGGTAATAACAAAATAGAAACGGCCATTAACACATTTGACATAAATGTAAATCAATGTGTGCTACCACCTCATAAATCATTTACTGCATTTGGTAATATATTCTCATATATTATTCTTTGTTTTTGAAAATCACTTTCATTATTTGCTAATTTATTAATTTCTCTAATGATTTCAGGGTTTTTATGATAAAAGTCTCAAACATCATCAGTTCTATCATTTCATTCTCAAACAACTGTAGAAATATATAAAAATATTAATATTATACCTATAATAAAAGTTAAAATATTTTTACTTTTATGACTTAAATGCAATTTAACTTTTATCCTCATAGGTACCTCTTTTATAAAAACGTAGAAAGTATTATCGAAATAACTAAAATCATAAATAAAATTCCAGCCAAAACTATATACTTAGTTATTTTTTTGATGTTATATTCTTTTTTTATTTTTAAAAAAGCAAGGTAATTGATTCTTAAATCCTCGCTTTTTATGACGTTATTATAAAGTTGAAATTTTAAATTTGATAACATTTTTAAATACTTATTATCACTTCTCTTTTTATTTTTGAGTTTTTCAACTTTTTTTATTTCGATATCAATATCATTAATAAACCTATTTCTTAAAATAGCAAAATTAATATCAACATCATTTCTTTTATTTTTTTTCATTTATTTTAATATAATGACAGTAATCTAATTTGAATATTTTTAGGAGTAACATTTATTAATTTTTTAACACTTGTTTCTATATTTTTTGTTAATTCTTTAATAATAATATTTACTTTTTTTTCACTATTCAATTTTACTTTTACATCTAAAAAAATATAACAATTATTTCTTTTTGAGTCAATACTAATTCTAGGTTTATTAATTAATTTTAATAATTTATTATTTAAAAAACATAATTTTATACAATCAATTATCGCACTTTCCTGAACTACATAAACCTGATCAGAATGATATGAAACATTAATTCAACTCATTATTTATTACTTTTTCCGGCGTATTTACCAGTTTCAGTAGAAACAATTATTTGATCACCCTCTTTTATGAACATAGGTGTTTCAAGTTCAAAACCAGTTTCTACAATAACTTTTTTTTGTGGATTTGTTGTTGTATTACCTTTAACAGCGTCAGGAGCAGAAGTAACTTCTAAAACTATATTTGCTGGAAGCTCAATATCAAGAACTTCTTCTTCAAATTTTCTAACTAAAACTTCAGAACCTTCTTTTAAAAAGTTCAACTCTCATTCTACTAATTTAATTGAAATTTCAATTTGCTCAAATGTTTCTCCATCCATTAAAATAATATTTTCTCCATCTGAATATAAGAAACTCATTTTTCTTTTATCGATATGAGCTTTTTTAACTTTGTCTCCACCTGTAAAAGATTTTATGGTTGTAGAACCACTTCTAAGGTTTTTTACTTTTGCTTTAACATTCGCTTGTCCACGACCTTGTTTTGAATGTTGAGCTTCTAAAACAATAAAAATTTCTCCGTCTAACTGAAATGTAATACCCGGTTTAAATTCATTAACATTTACCATATTTACTCCTTAATTTATAATTAATATATTAATTATACTTATTTTTTACTATTTTTGTTTCATTTTTATTCTTTTTTTAAATATTAATTGGAGGAAAAAATGAAAAACAAAAAAATAGACAAAATACAGTTGTTTAAACTTTACAAAATAAAAGATAGATTAAAAAAATCAATAGAAGAATACAACAAAGATAAAGTAGAATATTTATTACCTATAATGCGTGTAGATAATGACTTACTGCTTGGAAAAGTTATTTTTAATTATAATAAAGAAGATCAACAAAATTATATTGAACTATATGATCATAATTCATTATGAGAAATGTCGATGTTATTTGATAATTTTTATCGAATGAATGCAACTTTTTTTGAATTTTTATCGGAATTAGATGATCAATTTAAAAATGTTAGAGTCAGTGAGGTTAATGAGTTAGCAATTTTGGATAAAGTAAAATTTTATTTTACACAAGATGATAGTTTTACAAAACTAACATATGTATATCCTCAAAAAAAGGAAGTAGAAAAAAATTTATATAATTCACACTAATTGTTTTTGTGTTAAAATTAGTTGATGAATATAGAAAGAGAAACAAGTAATATTAAAGGATTTTGAAGCTCATTTTTAAAAAATTTATTTTTTACAGTTAGTTCGATTATTGTTCTAATTTGAGCCATTATAAATTCATTTACACATTTAGAAACATATAATTTTTTTGGATTAAAAGGTAGGGAGCAATTATCTTGAATTATATGACCAATATTTTTAATATTGTTAACAATTAATGTTTACACATCATACAGAGAATATTCGGTCTTTTCGAAAGTAAATACTAATAATAAATATTTAAAAAAATATAAATATTTAATTATAGGTAATATTTTTACATTACCGTTAAGGTTTCTTATCTTAGTAGGAACAGTTTACGAAGATGAAGTATTTTTCATAGATTATAAATTAGCAAAAAAACGAAGAAATGGATCATTTACAGTTAAAGAAATTAGTCTTGCTGGTGTATTTTTGGGACTTTTTATCATTTTAACAACAATCACCCATTATACAATTGCAAGAACAATAAGTTTTAGTTTTGAATATGTTTTTTACATAATATTTGCATTTTTTTTCGGTAAATATAAAGGATCATTATTATCATTTATTGCTGATTTTTTTGGATTACTTATTTCCGGAAAAATAGGTTTTTACCATTGGGTCTATGCTATTGTCCCTATAATTTCAACATTTACAATATCAATTTTTATCGAAATGTTTAAAAATAACAAAAAATTATCATATATTTTTATGGATATTTTTTTAATGTTAGTTTTTACAGCATTAATAATTATATTTATATATAAAACCGGAGATCCAAGAGTATCTAAAAAAGGTTATAAAATATCTGAATTTCTTGGGTTATCATATCTATCATTTGGTACTATGATAGGATTATCTATACTTTCAGGAATTTTACTAATAGCTTTTAATATAATGATTTTTTGAGCTTTTTTTACTAAGAATAAAAAAGTAAAAACTAAATTAAATTATATGATACTATTTTATTTTTTAATAGTTTCATTAATTGTTATATCTCGTTGAATTTGAGGACCGTTCGCATTTATCATTTTTGCAAACACATTCTTAGGAAAAGCATACACATTATCTAACCGCTATTTAATTTTAATGTATCCGATAGTTCTAAGATCTGTCATAATTATTCCTATTTATACTTTTGTGTTATACACCATTTTCGTTCCGTTATCATTTTTAAAAGAAAATAAATTATTAGACATTAAAAAAATAAGTTATTTTTAGATAACTTATTTTTTTAATTTATTTTACCTATAAAATCTGATAATCAATCAGAATCATTATTATCCATAGTTAATAAAGCGCTATTTTGAACAGATTTCATACCATTTGGCATAACACCGGAATATTTGGTTGCTTCAAACATCGATTCATCATTGTCCGCATCTCCAAAACTTATTGTTCTATTCACACTTAAATCATATAAATCTAGTAAATATTTAATGGCGTTGCCTTTTGTTGCGTTTATACTCATAATATCTAAAAATGGTTCTTGCGAAACGACTCCATATATTCCATCAAAATCTTTTTCTAAATTTAAAATTTGGTTTCATTTTTCTGCAGGATTACTTTCTCTTAAAACTAAAAATTTGCAAAAAGTTCAATCTTCAATCTCATTTGAAAAATCTCCCTCTTTATACTCTCCATCTCTAATTCTAGAAAAGTATTTTTTCTTTACAAAAAAATCAGTTTTATAAGTATTATATCCGGCCACAAATTCAGGAGTATAAACCAGAAAATCATATTCCAATTCGATTAATTTTTTATAAATTTGTATTGCTATTTTGTTTGGAATATGAAAAGTTTTTAATAAAGAATAATCATCATTCAAAATTATTGATCCATTAGCGAAAATTAAAGGATGCTTAGTTGGTACATTTTTAACAATATCTCAAGCCGTAAAAGGAGGTCTTCCAGTTGCGACAAAAATATTCTTATTATTTTCAATTAATGAATTAAGCGCGTTTAAATTTTTATCATTAATTTCTGTTCGAGAATTCAATAATGTACCATCTAAATCAAAGAAAAAGTTATCAATATCATTTAATTTAATTCAAAAAGGTTTTAATTCTAAAACGACATCATGACTAATAAAATTGATTGATTCAATGCTAAAAACTTGTTTATCAGTTGTTTTTGTTTTTAAAGTTATTAAATCATCAACTTTTAAATTAAATTTTTCCTTACAGTTTCTTAAAATAATTCTATTATCAATTAATTCATTATCTGTATAAAATTGTTTTATCATTTGACCCCTTAAATATAAGACATTATATAATAAAAAAACTTAGAAATAAACTAAGATTTTTTATTATTGTACTCTTTTGTTATGTTTCTTAACCAATCTAACTTAATATATAAAAACTCAATAATAAACATTTTTACTAAATCAGATAAGTAAAATATAAAGTAAAAGAAACCTACCGGATACTCCATTGATTCAATAGTATTCGGAACTATTAAATATGCAATTATAGCTAATCATGCCATTTGTAAAACTCCGGTTATAAAAACTGTTATTCCAGTAATATTATTTCTACCACCTGTTTCTAGAATTCTAACACTAGTTGCGAAGAAAATTCAACTAGGATTAAACACGGCAATAGAAATAGATGTTAATTGAACTTCTTTTAGATAATAATATGATGCTAAAAGTTTTTCTTTAGCGATTATTTCTTTATCAGTAACACCATCTACCATTAAACTCTTTGCAACATTTTCTTGAATACCGTTCGATAAAAATGTCATAAACGGAATAAAAATTATTACAAACCCAAAAATGGAAGATAATGTCAAGGCTAATGTAACATGAAAGCCTTTAAGTTCTTTTGCGTTTTTTTCTGCAAGTTCAAACTCATCATTACCTAATTTTTGACCAACAAAAAGAGCTATATTAGAACCAACAACACCAAATGCTGCTGTAAATATATTAGTCAATGAAGCCGTAATTCCTAATACATCACCAGAACTTAGACCTCAATGTTTATAATTTGAACTTTGTTGACTCCCTAGGGAACCAATTGGAAACGCAGCCGCTCACAAAAACACCCTTACTGCAACAAAGACAAAATTTGTTGAACTTAATAAAAAACTTGGCATTCTTTTTAAGAATTGTAATCAAATTTCCTTTGAAACTTTAAAAATCTTAAAAGGATTGATTAAATATTTTTTCGTCTTTAAACGAATAAAAATTAAAGCTAAAACTATTGATACTAACCCAGAAATTATTGTTGCATATGCAGATCCGACAACTTGAAATCTAGGAATTAATATTAAATTAAAAACTACATTAGATAATAACGAAGCGAGAGAAACAAAAAAAGATGCTCCACCGTTTCCAGTTTCTCTTAATATAGAAATAGTAGAAAAGTTAATTCCTGTAATTAATCACGAAAATGAAATTACTTTAATATATTCCGTACCTAAATTAACAACAGTTTTATAAGAAATATCATTTGGATCTCCTTTAGTAACTGATCTCATAAAAAATTCAGGAGCAGACATTATTACTACAAAGAATAAAATAGCTAATCCAAAAGATAAAATATACCTAGCTCTTACTACTTGTATAGACTCTTCTTGTTTAACGGAGCCACGATATTGGCCAAAAATAGATGTACCTACAATATTAATACTAATTAATAAACCTCTTATTATAGCTGAATATCCATTCGCAAAACTAAGAGCTGATACACCTCCTTCTATATTAGTAACCATAAAATTATCAATAAAACCATTTAATGATACAATGATACCCGAAAAAATAATAGGTATAGCTATTTTAGAATATAGGATTCATCTTTGTTTATTCGATGGAAAGTGAGATAAAAATGTATTAAGAATGCTTCTATACATTTTTATAATTTAAGTTATTGTTACTTAACTTACTTAAATATCCAGAAAAAATCTGGTTTATACGATTTTTTTCGCTCATTTTTAACTCCTCCAAACTATAAAAATAAAAAGTTAATTCAATTATAAATAATTATTATAAATAATTAAATATTTTTCTTAAAAAAATAATAAAAAAGCACTTTTATTGTACAAAAATGCTTTTTTTATTTTGTTTTTATATGGCCGTATAACTTTATATTTTCTCTATATGTTAAACTCTTTTTATCGTTTAAAAAACGAACATTATCAAGAATATCTGAATTATATATAATAACTATTTGTTCTGTTTGTCTACCGTAAAAATATTTGTATTTTGTATTTTTTCAACTGGATTCCTCTTTACTTTGAACTATTTTTTTATATTTTGATTTTCCTTTATTATTCAACTGATTTAAAATTAAATCAACAGCATCTGAACCATTATCATTAATTTCGGTTAAACCAACAATATCAAACCCTGATTTTTCTATAAAATAAGCGATTGCTTTGTATTTAAATTCCTTTTTATGTTTATATGTGTTTAAATTTTGATTTCCATAATTAAGGATATTTCAATGAGCAATTCTTAGTTGATTAGTATCTTTTTTTGGGTTTATTGAAGCGAAAGAGGTATTAATATTTTTGTTTGTTTTTATATTTAAATCAACATAAACAGGAGCGTGGTCAGATAAGCGATTTCTTATATTTCATCCTTCATCTTCATGATTGTTATATCATTTCATACTTTTAAATTCTTCTTTATTATTGAATTTTTTAAATTCTTTTATTATATCTATTTTAAAATCTAAATGAGGATCGTCGTTATCATTTACTAGGTCGTAATATTTATTTTCTCCATTTAAATAATAAATTTTGTCATAAGGTTGAACATAACCAGTACCATTTTTATTTAAAGAAGTAAAATATTTTTGCCCTATTCCATATGAATTTAAAACTTTATTAATTTCTGGGTCAAAATTATTATCTAAATTAAAATTTTCTTTTTCAATATTAGTATCCCCTCCAAAGATAACTAATGAATTTTCTTTTGAGTGCTTTTTATAGTATTTCATTAATTTAGGTATAGATAAAAATTCACTAGCTTCTTGTGAACCTAAAGAAGAACCATAACTTTTATATGCTAAATTACTTGTATTAGCTCCATATTCATTGTATCTACTATTATTTTTCTTTCCGGGACTATCTAAATGATCAAAAACGGTGACTATGTTAGGGAAATTTTTTTCACTTTTTAATTCAAAACTAGCACCAAAAGGGGGTCTTACATAAACCGTTTCTTCTGAACGTTCAACTTCATGGTCATCACTATTGGCTACTACTGGATGCGTCGGTATTGCCATCTTCTGCGGAATTCCCAGAAGATGTATTTGATAAATTTGAAGTAGATTCTGTCAAAATAAATGATTGTTCTACTAATTCATCATTATATTTGTAAGATATTTTTAGTTCTTTAGCGGAATCGTTTCATGTCGCAAAAATATTTTTTTTATTTGTTGCGCTTTTTATATTTTCTTCATTGTATTTTTTATTAATTGTAAATATATGATTTTGTTCATTATTTCCACCACCAAATATTCCATAATATTCAGAGTTTGCATACTTGTGTAAACGAACTTGATTTTTTCTAACTTTTGAATTAATTAAGGATATTAAATCATTTTTATTTAAGTTTTCATTTAAAACAAAAGCTTCAACATTATTATTATCATCGTTTTTGTTTGAAGTATTCTCATCTGAATTTGATTCACTTTCTGATTCTTCAGACTTTTCTGGTGTTGAATTTAAACTAGAATTATCTTCATTATTTTCAATTAATTCTTCTTCATCTTCGGATTTATTAGTTTCAGATGTATTATTAGAAGAATCATTATTAGAATCTAGAGAAGTTTTTTCTTCTGACGAATTACCTTCTTGATCATTATCTACTTGGTTATCATCTATTATTTTTTTGTCTTCAACATCTGAAGATTTCTGATCATCTTCTGATTCGATACTTTCTTTTTTCTCAACTACAGAATTTTTATCTTCACTAGTAGATGCATTATTATTAGGCTCTACATCTGCGACTTCTTCCTCACTTTTAGATGAAGTATCTTCATTTGAAGAATTATTATTGTCTACAACTTCATCTGATGAAGTTTTACTTTTTTCTTTTGAAGAAGCTTCCTCTAAATTACTGTTTTCATCACTACTTTTGTTATCGCTTATATTTGTTTCTAATTCTGTACTAGAATTAATGGTATTACCATTCGATTTTTCCTTAACTTCAATTTCAGATTTCACATTTATATTTTTTTCATTTTTTTCAATGTTTCTCTCTTTTTCCTTCACTTGAGATTGAGAACAACTTATAGTTGTGACCGCACTTACTCCAGAAATTGTTATTAATATATTTTTTATAATTTTTTTATTTAATTTCATTTATTAACCCCTTTTTAAAATGTTTTACAATTTATTATATATTAAATAAGACAGTAATTCAAGAGAATAAATTATTATTTATTTTTCCTTGTGTAATATGGGACTTTTTATGAAATATAAAAAAGAAGCTCGATAAGCTTCTTTAACTAAATAAAAATTGTTTGGCTTTTTTGTAATATAAATATCCCGAAAATGTCGATAATGTCACTGGTATTACAAAGTATATAGAATAAACCCATTTACTTCAAGTTCAATAATATAGAAAGTTATTTTCTGTATGTATATCCACTAAAATTAATATGAATAAAATCACTATAGCAATCGACAATGTCATGGTTTTTCACTTAGCAGTTTTAATAGCCTCTACTTTAACATTATTTTTAGACATAATTATTCTAAATGCATCTACAACTATATCTCTTAAAATAAGCAAAATTATATATGTATAGGGTAAAAAATTATTAACACTTAAAAAAATTAAAACGGAGGTTGTCATTAATTTATCCGCAATAGGGTCAAAAATTTTACCAAAAGTAGATACTACTTTTCATTTTCTCGCTAAATAACCATCAATAAAGTCAGTTAACATAGCAATAATAAAAAAAACTAATATCATTAAAAGTATAATTGTTTTGTTCTTTTGATCGAAACGGAGATAATAATCATTTGAAAAACATATCGCTAAACCTATAACAGGAATAATAAATAAAATACGTAAAATAGTTAGCAAATTAGGTACTTTATTTTTCTTGAAAATCTTCATTTAAGCTTTCTTTTTTACTTTTAATTAATGCTTCATTGTGCATATTCTTAAGTTCTTCTTTAATTAAATTTATGTCTTTTAAATCATCTATTTCTGTTTTATTTTGTTCTTTTACTTGTTTATGTATTTTATCTTCTTCTTCTTTAAAATAGATAATTATTTCGTTCAATTTTTTATTTCAAAGATTTGAGTTTAAATCTTTTAACATATTTATTTTTGTTTTTAAATTGTTTAATTTTTCATCAGGGATAACAAATGTTTTATATTCATAAGAGCTCATAATATTTTCTAATAATTCTCTTGTGGCATTATTTATTTGTCCCATTTTATATTCACCAATACTTACAACAAAATCATCGTGAATTTTGGTGTTTAATTCAATTAATTCATTAATTTTAACCATTAATTCGTAACGATATTTTAGAGAATCATTTTCAAATTCTTTAGCAGCAATTCTTGTTCTTTTTTTCTCTATTTTTTCTTTAATATATGAATATACAAAATAAACACCTATCAAGGATAAAAGAACACCTAATATTACTCAAATTATTATATTACCACTTCCTAGTGCACTAATAGAACTAGAACTTGTAGTAGTTGTATTAGTTTCTTCAAACATTCTATTGACTTTAATTAACATTTTTACCTTTCTTAATTGTAACTTTTCATTTTACTTCTTTTTCAATTGTGCATTCGCTTTGAATCTTATCTTTTAACTCTTCATCATTAGGTATTTTCTCATTTTCTCGATCAGCATCTATTATGATCTTATAGAGAAGATTTAAAAGCATTTTTCTATCCACTTTTGTTACTGTTGTTGCTGGCTTATAACTTAAAACACCACCATCGTTTAATCTTTCGTTAATTTCGAAGTCCAAGCCACCAAGTTCACTTTCAATTTCTTTTTTAATTCTTTTAGCTTCTTGATTATGATCGTTATATTCTTCCGCTAATGATTTTAATTTGTCAAAGTCTAAAACATTATCTAAATTTTTATCCATATTATTTCTCCTTCTATCATGTTGTTTATGATCCTAATAATCCGGCTACATAAGCGATATACATAACTAATATATTTAAACCAAAGAAAATTAATGTAGCTAAAGCATCTGATAAAGTTGTCAAAATTGGCGCCGACATCACGGCAGGATCTTTTTTTAATTTAATAGCCAAAAGAGGTATAACTGTTCCTAAAAATTTTGCCAAAATAACTACTATTCACAAAGAAAATGAACTTGCTATTATTATAAAAGATAATTCTCCTCATTTTAGAGAAGGATCTCTAAAAAAAGGAATTGAATAATAAATATATAACCTAACAATATTTACTAAAAACATTATTAAACCTATTATTAGTCCTATAGTAGTCTCTTTTCAAACTACCTTACCATATTCGTTATTCTTAAAATCACCTAAAGAGGCTGCACGAGTTACCGTAGTTGAAGATTGAGATCCTGCATTACCTGCTGCACCACTAATTATAGGAATTAATGAGGTTATTATACCGGTTGAAATAGTAACGTGCACCACACTACTAAAAAAACTTTCACTTATCGAAGTAAATTCTTGGATTATATATTGAGAAATTGTGGCCGATATCATCAAAATAATTAACCAAAAAACTCTTGCTCTTACTATATTTTTAATTGATTTTTTAATATAGCTATCTTCAACATTTTCATCGCGAATACCAGCCATTTTATAAATATCTTCAGTAGCTTCATCTTGAATAATATCAATAATATCATCAGAAGTAATCATACCTATTAATCTTTTATCACTAGAAACAACCGGTAATGTTGACCTATCATGATTAGAAAAGATTTGTGCTGCATATTCTTTATCATCTGTAGTTTTTACACTCGCAACAGCGTTGTATAATTCATCTAATAATGAATTTTCGTCCGAGAAGACCAACTCTTCTAAAGTTATATCTCCTACCAGTTTGCCTTGTTGATCTACTATATAAAAATTATGGCCCATTAAAACATTTTTATTATAATCTGCTCTAATTTTAGAAATAGCTTTTTTTGCAGTTCAATTAGATTTTAAAATAGAAAAATCAACGCTCATAAAACTACCTATTTGGTCATCCGAATAGGATAGTAATTGATTAATCTTATCTCTTTTATCTTTGGATGTATTGGATAAAATTTTTCTTGTTATGTTTACAGGTAAATCTTCTATAATATCAGCTAATTCATCAGTTTCTATTTCTTGTAAAACTTTTTCTCCTAAATCATCGCTAAATTGAATAACTAAATTAGTTTGAATTTCATCATCCAAATAAGAAAAAACTTCCGCAGCTTCTTCAGTTCTAAGTATTCTAAGAACATATATTTGTTGTTCGCTTGTCAACGATTCTACCGCTTTAGCAAAATCGGCGTGTGGAGTTTCTTCTTCCAATTCTCTTAGCAATTTTACGCTTTTTGTTGATATTAAGTTTTTTATTTCTTCATGAAGAATTTGGTTTTGTAGTTGTTCTATATTATTATTTTCCATTATGATTTTTCGATTAAATATTTAATCAATTCCTCTTGAAAATATTCAATTTTAACAGAACTAATATTACGATCCTTCATAATCTTAACGCTACCATTTTCTTCTGAAACCACTATTGTAGTTGCATCGCTTTGTTCTGAAATACCAATCGCTGCACGATGTCTAGAACCAAAATCACTCTCGAGTGATTTTTTAGTTATTTTATAAAAAGTTGATGCATAATAAATTTTATTATCACGTATAACAACTGCGCCATCATGTAATGGTGAATTTTTATTAAAAATAGAAATTAAAAGAGAACTAGAAATATTAGCATTCAAAATAATTCCGTCTGTTCTTAAATTATCAATATTGTCATTATTTTCTATTGTTATAAGAGCACCTATTTTATGTTTAGAAAAATATTCAACACTTTCTCTAAGTTGATTTATCAAACGAATTTGACTGCTACGACCTAATTTATCATACTTAGATTTTTTAAAATAATTACTAAATCAATTTTTTAAATGTGGTATTCCCACAACTAACAAACTAAGTAAAATTAAAATAAAAATCGCAATAACAAATCCTAAAATTACGTAATTAATTAGGACCATTTTACGCAATTCTCCCTACCACATAAGCTATTACAAGAAAAGTAGCAATTAAAGACATTGCGACAACTGCGCCGAATATATTATAAAAAATATCTCTTTTATATCAAATTAATTGTTTTTGTTCGGTAAAATATTTTGTATTATTTTGTTCTTGCAACACTTTCGCTCTAGCATATTCAATTTCATTTTTTCTGAATTGAATAAAATCTATTTTCTTATTTTCTTTATTCATTTTTAACTCCTAATAATATAATTATAATTCTTTTAGATAAATAGAATATTATTTTTTTCTAGCGAATAAATAATTAATATTTTTTCCTTTGCTAGATCATTTAATTTCATAACCTGTTTTGTAATTATTTTTATTATATTTAGAATTGTGTAAGTCGGTCGTTGAATCTACAATTTCTCAACCATTTTCTTTTAAACTCTCAGTTGAATAATCAAAAAAACCATCATTATCAGTTTTTAAATGTAACTGACCACTTTTAGTTAGTAATTTTTCGTATAAACTCAAATATTTTTTATAGGTTAATCTTCTTCTTTCGTGGGAATTTTTTGGTCAAGGATCACTGAAAGTTAATCAAATTTTATCAACATTTCCTTCGAAAATTTCACTTAAATTATCTGCATTTTCTGTAATTACAAATAAATTAGTTAATTTTAAATCATTAATTTTATTTAAAATTTTGTTAGCTACAGTAGGATATTTTTCTATTGCAAAAAATCTTATTTCAGGATTATTAAGTGCTAATTGAGAAATCATCTCCCCTTTACCTGCTCCGATTTCTACAACATCATTTGGATACAATTGGACCGGAAATTTGTTTAAATAAAACTCTGAATTATTTAATTTATCTTGTGCTGTGTTATCATGTCTTAATCTCATAGTTTAAATTATATAAGAGTTATTTAAATATATGATATAAAACTATAAAAAAATAATATAATATATAAAAATATGAACAATAATTTAGCAAATAATCTAAGACCACAAACGTTTGACGATGTTGCGGGTCAAAAAAACATAGTAGAACTTTTAAAAAAAGTTTCGAAAAATAAAATTACTACTAGTTTTATTTTTTTTGGTGAGAGCGGCGTAGGAAAAACTACTATGGCGCTAATTTTAGCTAAAAATATGGGCTTAAATTACGAGTATTTTAATGCTTCAATTGATGATAAAGCTAAATTAACTAAAATATTAAAAAACAACGAAATAATCATAATAGACGAGATACATAGATTAAATAAAGATAAACAAGATATATTACTCTCATATTTAGAATTTGATAAGGTAATAATTTATGCAACTACAACAGAAAACCCTTACTTTAAAGTAAATCCTGCATTAAGGAGTAGAATGCAAATTCTATCATTAGAAAAAATAAATGAAACTGATATTGTTGAATATATTAAAAAATTAATAATAAATAAAAAGATTAAAGTAAAGATAAGTGATGAAGTTTTACTCGCACTTTCTCGGTTTTCATCAGGAGATTTAAGATTATGTTTAAATAATTTACAATTAATTTCGTTGATATTAGATGATGAAAAAGAAATAACTAAAGAAGACTTAAAGAAAATAATACCAAATATAAATTTTTATAGTGATTCGAATTCTAGCGAACATTACAATAACTTATCAGCATTTCACAAAAGTCTTAGAGGAAGCGATATTGACGCATCTCTTTATTACGGATTATTGATTTTAAAAACCGGTGATGTTAATGGTTTGTTTAGAAGAATGCTTTGTGTAGCGTACGAAGATGTTGGAATGGCTAATCCAAATTTGGGTTATCGAACAGAAGCTGCAATTAGAGTATACGAGAGGCTTGGAGAGCCAGAAGGAAAATTAGCCATTTCTGTGGCTATCATAGACCTAGCTAATTCTCCGAAAAGTAATTCTGGATATTTAGCTCTTAAAAAGGTTGAAGAATTACTTAGTGAAGGTAAAATATATCCAATACCAAAACATTTAAAAGACTCGCATTATAAGTCTGCAACAAAATTGGGTCATGGAACTGAATATAAGTATCCACATGACTTTAAAAATAATTGAATTGAACAAAATTATTTACCTAAAAAAATTAAAAATATTAAAATATTTGAATATGGTAATTCAAAATTTGAACAAGATTCAAAAAAATATTGAGAAAAAATAAAAACAGAGGAGAAATAATGATAAAAATTGATATTAATACAATAAACAAACTAGAAGACCTAAAAAAAGTTAAGGCGGAACTTTTGGGTACAAATGGTGAAATTTTTAAATTACAACAAAAGATAAAAACAGCATCTGTTGAAGAAAAAAAAGAAATAGGTAGAAAGATTAATATTTTAAAAAGAGAATATGAAGATTTTTTTAAGTTAGCGGAATTAAGAATTAAAGATATCGAAATACAAGAAAAATTAAAATCTAGTTTTGTAGATTTTACCGAACCAGTGAATTTAAAATCATCTTTACACCCAATTACAATTATTGAAGAAAGATTAAGAGATTGATTTTTACAAAGAGGATATTACGAACAAGAAGATGGCGAAATCGTATCGGATGAATTTAATTTTGAACGTCTTAATATACCTTCAAATCACCCAGCAAGGGCAATGCATGACTCTTTATACTTTGATCCTAAAACATTATTAAGAACACACAATACAGGTATTACCGCTCGAGCCTTGGACGAATATAAATATTCTAACGAGAAAAATAAAGAAGTTTCAATTTTTTCTATTGGTAAAGTATACAGAAATGACGAAGATGATGCAACTCATTCTCATCAATTTACACAATTAGATTTCGTTTCAATCGGTAAAGTGAGTTTTCAGAACTTAATTTGAACTCTAAAATCACTATTATCATATGTTTTAGAACAAGAAATTGAAATTAGATTAAGACCAAGTTACTTCCCATTTACAGAACCAAGTGTTGAAGTTGATGTTTTCTATAAAGGTAGATGAATTGAAATACTTGGTGCTGGTATGTTGCACCCAAAAGTTTTAGAACTAGCAGGATATAACGCAAGAGAATACAACGGTTTCGCCGCAGGTTTAGGTTTAGAAAGAATAACAATGATTAAATATGGATTTACAGATATTAGGGATCTATATAAAAATGATTTAAGAATTTTGGAGCAGTTTAAATATGAAAAATAGTTTTTTAAATATATTAACAGAAGAAGGTAAAAAACCTTACTTTAATAACATTATCAATCAATTATCTATTTCCGAAAAAGAAAATAAAGTTATCTTACCATATCAAACAGATATTTTTAGAGCGTTTGAATTTTTTCAAGTAAAAGATACAAAAGTTATTTTTATCGGACAAGATCCATACCATACATTAGGAACTGCGGATGGTTTAGCGTTTTCTTCTAGAGACAAAAAAACTCCCCCATCATTGAGAAACATTTTTAAAGAACTTCAAAAAGATTATCCGGAAGTTAAATTAGAAACAAATTCGCTTGTTAATTGAGCAAAACAAGGTGTTTTGTTATTAAACACCGTTTTAACTGTAGAATACGGTAAAGCAAATTCTCATAAAAATATCGGATGAGAAAACTTTACTTTAAAGGTAGTTGAACAAACGATAAACGAAAATAATAATGTCATTATAGTTGCGTTAGGAAAACAAGCTCAAGAATATATTAAAAAACTACCAAACATACATAAAATATCAAACGAAAATATTCTAGCAACTTCTCACCCTTCCCCTTTTAGTTACAAAAGGGGATTTGAAAATTTTCAATTATTTAAAAAGATAAATAATTTACTAAAAAAATATAAAACAAGACAAATCAATTGAGATTTAACTAAGGAGGTAATTTAATGCTTTTATCATTAAATCACATAAATAAATTTTTACCTAATAAAAAGCTAACTCACAAAGAAGTAGAGATTGCATTAAATAATTTAGGAATTGAAGTCGAGGGTACTAAAAAATTTAGTGATGTTGAAGGATTATTATTCGCAAATGTTTTAGACGTAAAAGATAATCCAAACTCAGATCGTCTTGATATAGTGAAATTAGAAACTAAAAACGGAATAATACAAATACAAACAACTAATAGAATTTTAAAAAGCGGTGATTTTATAGTTTGTTTTCCTGTTGGTGCTAAAAAAGGTGATTTTACTTTCGGTGCAAAAAAACTAAAGGGCGAACTATCAGAAGGTATGATGGCCGCTTGAAGTGAAATCGGCTACAAATGAGATCTTTTAGCGGAAAAAGATGAAATTCTAGTGCTACCCAAAAACTTCGCAACAATTAATGATGATCCTATAAAACTTTTAGGTTTAGATGATTATATAATTGAAATTTCGTTAACCACAAATCGTAACGATCTTAATTCGTATTATTTTGTAGCAAAAGAAATTGCCGCATATTACAAAACAGAATTTAAATTTAACTTAGAAAAAATTGAACCAACATTCGAATCAAATATTAAGGTTAAAAATACAATTTCTTCTGAATTAAGTTTTAGTGAAGTTAAAGGTAATAAAGAAACAACTTTATATGAAAAAATGCTTTTAGCTAAACATGATATTTCTTCTCAACACAATTGAGCCGTAAACTTAACCAATCTTACTTTATTAAACACAGGAGCAACAGCACATGTTTATGATAAAAATAAAGTTTCAGATCAAATAACAGATGAAATTTTTACAGGCAAAATAAAGATATTAGGAAACAAAGAAATTGAAATTAAAAATGTATTAATTATAAAAGATGACAAAAGACCGATTTCAATAGCTTCTGTTATGGGTCTTGAAGATACCAAAAGTGATTTAAATTCCACAGAATTTATCTTCGAAGTAGGTGTATTTCCTACCGAATTAGTAAGACACGGCGCAAAAGAAATCAAATTGTCGTCTAATAGTTCTTCCCAAGCTTCAAGAGTGATTTCTTCACAAGTTGCAAATATTGGAATGGAATATATAAGAAATTATGTAAAAGATTTAAAAATCTCACAAACTGTTAATCCTATCAAAGTTCCAAGTAATAAAAAAATATTTTTGGATTATTCATTGTTGAAATTGTACGGTCAATTTGATGATTTGGATAAATTAAAAGACTCAATAGAAAAATTATCAAATTTAGATTTCAAAATTAAAAATAATGAAAAAGAACAAAAAATAGAAGTTATAGTACCAAATTATAGATACGATATAGAATTAGATGTAGACATCATTGAAGAATTATTTAGAATTTACTCTTATGACAATTTTAATCCTAATGAATATTTATCTAAACCATATCATGTAACTCAAAAAAGAAATAACTTAAAACAAAAAGTAGTTAACCAAGGATATACTGAAGCTAGAACGTTCACTTTAGTTTCAGAAGAAAAGAGTCTTTTTAATCCGTTCCAATTTGAAAAAAATATGTCCTTAATGACCTTTGTTTCTAAAGAACGTCAAGTTGTAAGAAATTCTATTATAACCTCCCTTCAAGAGGTTGTTGAATATAACCAAAAAAGAAAAATAAGCGATATTAACATTTTTGAGAAAGGAATGATAAATAATAATAGAATGGTTTTAGGTTTAGCTACGACAACAAAAGATTATTTAACATTTAAAAACGATTTAATTAACATTTTAAATCAAGAAGTTAAATTTACACGTAATTTTAAATATCAAAATAAAAATTTTGATTTAGATAATATTGGAAATGATATAAACTTACAAATCAACCCTTATGCTTCTGCATATATAATTGCAAATAATACTTTAATAGGTTGAATTGGAAAACTTCATCCAAAAAATGATAATACAAATGCCTTTTATGCAGAAATATTATTAGACTCATTCAGTAAACCTTCTATTTTAGAGGATAATAAATTACAAAATATATCTAATAACTTTTCTTATAAATCAATTGATTTAACACCTTTAAAAACAATTGATATAACTTTCAGTATTGAAACTAATATGGTTATAGAAAATCTAATAAACGAGATAAACGAAATTACTAATAATGAAATTTATTCAATTAAGAAAATTGATGAATATCAAAAAGATAACAACAAACAGATCACATTTAGAATAAGCGCTTCAAACAGAATAGTAGAAGTATTAAACTCAAAATATAACGCCTAAAAGGAGCATAAAATGTATAAAAAAATAAATTTAAAAGATAAAGTTGTGTCAGATGCAATTAATGGAGAATTAAATAGACAATCAGAACATATCGAACTTATAGCAAGTGAAAATTATGTTTCTGAAGATGTTTTAAGAGCGCAAGGTAGCGTATTAACTAACAAATATGGTGAAGGGTATCCAAATAAACGTTATTATGGAGGTTGTGAATACGTAGATATTGTAGAATCGGCCGCAATCGAACGTTTACAAAAACTTTTTGATGTCAAATACGCAAACGTTCAACCATATTCAGGTTCAGTTGCTAATGCTGCTGCAATAGCTTCTGTTGTACCTAGTGGTGGAAAAATTATGGGTCTTTCTTTAAGTTCAGGAGGGCACCTAACACATGGTTATAAAATTTCATTTAGCGGTATATTTTACGACTCTATTTCTTATGATTTAGGAAAAGACGAAAAACTTGATTATGACGAAATTGAAAAGCTAGCTTTAAAAGAAAAACCAAATTTAATTATTTGTGGTTACTCAGCTTATTCAAGAACAATTGATTTTAAAAGATTTAAAAAAATTGCTGACAAAGTAGGTGCAAAACTAATGGCAGATATTGCACATATAGCAGGTTTGATAGTAGCTGGAACCCATCCCTCACCGGTTGGATATGCTGACATAATTACTTCCACAACTCATAAAACCTTAAGAGGAGGACGTGGGGGAATTATAATGACAAACGACGAAGAAATAGCAAAAAAAATAAATCGTTGAGTATTCCCTGGTTATCAAGGAGGCCCTTTATTTCACGCTATAGCAGGAAAGGCTGTTGCTTTTTATGAAGCGTTACAACCTCAATTTAAAGAATATGGTAAAAAAATAGTTGAAAATTCATCGAAATTTGCAAAAGCTTTTTCAAATCTTGGATATCGTTTAATAAGCGGAGGAACAGATAATCATCTTTTTATGCTTGATATAGTACAAAAATTTAATAAAAACGGAATTTTTCTAACAGGTGCTAAAGCAGAAAAAATACTAAATAAAATAAATGTCACTTTAAACAAAAATAGCATACCATTTGATAAATTGCCACCGACACAATGTAGTGGAGTTAGAATCGGGACAGCTGCAATGACAAGTAGAAATTTTGACCAATGAGAAAAACTAGCTTCCATAATTGACCAAGCATTAAAAATACAATTTGAGATTGAGTTGAACGATGGTAAGTCGGAAGAAAAACATGAGAAATTAATTTTAAAATTAAAGGAATCTGTTTTAGAAATAACTAAACAATACCCAATAATTAAAGAATATATATAAAATTCTTTTGTTTTATAATTTAAAAATTATATAATTAATTGAGAATTAGTATTTCAAATAACAATAAGGAGAGAAATGTCAAATTTATTTAATAATAGAGAATATACAGCACCACAAGGATTAGAACCTGCTGTAGATAACTCAGTAAAAAAACCAGAATCAAGTATTTTAGGAAAAATATTTTTTTGATTAGTTGGTTTGTTGATTTTTTCAGCAATTTATTATGTTGTAAAAACAAATATGTTTAAGAGAATGCAAAATGATGTTAATGAAGCTGCATCAACAATTGATACACAATTAGCCAAAAGAGCAGATACATTATACAAATTAGTAAACTCAGTAAAATCATTTAAGGATCACGAAACAGAATTATACACAAGCGTCACAAAAATGAGATCATTAACAGGTACAGGAAATATTAATGATTCCGTGCAACTAGAAAATTTAAGTAATTCTGTCTTAGGGAGATTGATTGCCGTAAGAGAAAACTATCCTGAATTAAAATCATCTGATTTATACAAGGAGTTAATGGAACAATCCGCTTATTTAGAAAGAGAAATTAGTGCTGCTAGAAGATTATATAATTCTAGAGTTAACGAATTTAATTCAAGTATATTTACATGACCAAATAACGTTATATCATCAACAATGAAACTAGTTACACTCCCTCTATTTCAAGCTAGCCAAAAACAAAGAGAAGACGTATCGTTTGATAATTTATAATTATAAAAAACCAAAAGAAATATCTCGTTTTGGTTTTTTTATCTTTTTTTATATAACAACATAAAGTTACTATAGAATAATATAAAACACATCCAAAGGAAGGTAAAAATGAAAATAAAAAAAATATTCCCTATTTTAATTGGTATTTCAACACCATTTTTGACAATATCATGTGAAACTGGTTTGAAAGAACAAAAACAAAATAATAATAGTAATCCAAATAACGCTTCAAAAATAGAAAAAAATAATGTTGAAGATCAAATGATAAAAATTGATATCACAAGAGTGTTGTTGGAAGATAAGATTTTGACTTTTGAAACAAAAGAAGAAAACATAAATAAACTAAGTAATTTAATAGTTACTCTAAATTATAAAATAAACAATAAATTAATGAAAACATCAACAACAATAGACAATAATTTATCTTTTAATCTAGAGGAAGTAGATAATTTAACGACTTTTGAACTGATTTCAATTGAATCAAAAAATAGTAGCGTTCATTTTAATATCATTAATAAAAATATTACAAGAACAGAAAGTAATAAAACAAATCCTAACAAAGAAGTTTCGAATAATAATGATAATGAAATTGCAAACGAAAAACAAGGCACAACTGTTTCTAAAGAAAATTTAAAAAATAACAATCAAAAAAATAATGAAGATCAAAAAGAGATAAATAACGATGATGAACAAGAAGAAAATAATGAAATAACAAATGCAGGAACAATAGGAAATCCTAAAAATATTTTTAGTTTGGATTCATTTCCCAAAAATATTGTTCTAGAAGATAACAATAACAATAGAATTGTAATTGAAAATTATTTTAAATCAGAATTATATAAGGCTGTCTCATTTATAAACGGAGATAGCTTGAGCCAACCTGAAAAATGAACAAAATTATCTTATCAAAACTATGATAAATTTGACGCCTATAAAAATATTCCAAATTTAATAGTAAAATTCAAAAAAGATAATAAAACCGTGAAATTTATAAACAAAATAATGCCTGTATTAATACAAGATAATGATTTAAAAATAGAAAATAACGAAATAATAATTAATAGAAATATCGCAAACTTTTTAAATAAAAACTTTGAAAATAAAAAAATTACTTTTTACATTAAAATTAACAACGGAAATATGATTGAAACTTTACCTATAACAGTTGATTTAAATAATATTAATAATAATTTTTATGAAATTGTTGAAGAAAAATATGATTTTGAATTTAATGTAAGTCTAAAAAATGAAATATTAGTAGTAAAAATAAGAAATAAAATTAATAAAAACTTTTCATTTACAACAAATGATGAAAAGAATATATTTGTAGAACAATTTGGAACAACAAGTTCCGTATCATATGAAACAGAGAAAGAAAGTGATTTTACCCTCTTTAATTCTCCGATAAATACTAGTTTATCAACATTAAATTCAAATGAAAAATTTTATAAAAACAATAGAAGCGCAAAAAGATTAGACGTTCAAAGTAACCAAGATACATTGTTCCAAAAAATAAGAGAAAGAGTTTTTGTTGTTGGAGGCGGAACAATGACAATGCTATCCAAGGTTAAGCCAAATGATAACAATGACCAAAGATACTATTTTATAACCAATAGACATGTTATAGATATATTAAATTCTAGATGATCAGACCCAAGAGTTATGAAAAAATTTATGATTCCTCATTATGATGACTCATTAATTAGAAATTCCGATAGTCAAGTATCGATAGATATACAAAAAGAATGATTTAATTTTGGTTTTTGAGAATCTTCTAATCAAACAAATAGAAATGGAACATTAACAAACAATGGAACTCAAAATGCAGATATAGCCATTTCGATAGTAGACATAAAACCTATTTTAGAACATGCAAAAGAAACTAATAATATATCAATAATAAATTATTTAAATAAATGAAAGACATTAAAATCAATAAAATTAAGCAAATATTCAAAAGGTTTAAGTGAACATTCAAATGTAGATTTTAGAATAGCAAGTTTTCCGTTAGATAATTTTGCTGGTTTTAGCGGAAGAAGATATCGAGAACACATAATTAGTAAAATTGATAAAATCGAATTAAATGACCAAGCAAGGGAATTTGAAAAATATGGACACTTTAGAACTTTTATTTTAAAAGATATACCTTCTAGCAAATTGGATTTAATTTCAGGTGCTTCAGGTAGTGTAGTTTTTGATCAAGACTTGAATATGGTTGCCTTATTTATGCAAAATATAGGAAACGATGACCAATATGGTTTTGGGCTTCTTTCATCTAATGAATACGATTATTTTGGATTTGAAACAGATAATAACCCTAATTCATTTAAAAATAAATTAAAATCAGAATTAAGAAAGAATCCAGAAAAATTCGAAGACATTGAATTTTAATTAAAAATAAACCAATAAAAATAACTAATTTGTTATTAAAATGTAATTTTAAGTGTTACACAATTAATATAAAGGTAAATTGTGCAACACTTGTTTTTTTAATAAAGCGGATTACACTTATAAAACAATCTGTCTTGTATATAAAAAGCTAAAAAGAAAAATAAAATAGTAAATCAGGAAAATAATATTTATTGAATATTAAATTTTTGAAATAAAGTATTGATTTATATTAAGAAAAAACTTAAAATAATAATTATTTTAATGATAATTCATTATTTTTATATAATATATAAATATAATATTTAACTTTCCAAATAAAGGGGGTGAAGTGAAATTGAAAAATAATAAAAAGGCATTAATTGCATTTTTTTCTGCTTTAGGAATTACTTCTATTTCTGTCGCAACAACTCTTGGGGTTTTATTACAAAAAAAACCTAACAATACGCAAAAAAATAAAAATATTCAACTCAGAGAAAAATACAAAAAAATATTAGAAACAAATTTAACCATTAATTCAGATAAAAATAAAATTATAAATTTTAAAAATAAAATTTTAGAACAATATCCTTATTTAGAAAGCGAAAAAGAATATGTTCAATTAAACTCAAATATAAAATCAACATTAGAAAATTATGAAAATATTTTAAATGAAAATTTTAACACCACTAATTTAGAAATTAATAAACCTCTAGAATCCAATATAATGAGTAGTCTAAATTGATTCGAAAGTATAATTACACAATCTAACATAAATTTCAATAATTTTGACTCGAATCTTACATTAAATTCATCTAAAACTCTTTCTAATATTGACCAAGTAAAGAAAAATGAATTTAACTTATTTAAACAAGATTTAGAAACTAGTTTAAACAGGTTTGAAGACAAAGAAATTCAAAAAATAAAAAATAAAATATTAGAATTATATAAATTTCAAAATATTCCTAACGAGTATTTGAAATTAAATAAAAAAATATTAGTTTTTATTAAAAACTTAAATAATTTCTTAAGTATTAATTCTATCGAACCTCTTGAGGGTGTTAAGGTAATTTTTGATCAAAACGAGTTATTCCAAGAACTTCTAGAAAAATTAAATAAAGTTATAGATCCTAACGACTTTAACTATAGCGAATTAAATGATGAAACAAATGAAAAAATTACAAAATTAGCATCACTTTTAAATATAAGAAATAAAATCATTTCTGACAATAACGATAAGATGACAAAATACTTAAATAATTTACCTATTTATCAATTTAACCAACAAATAACAAAGGATATTTATTTAAATCAAAAAACATTAGCATACAATAATATAGAATACAAAAATTCACTAATAGAGAAACTTTATGAATTAGATAAGAATGCTTCAATTGTAGATTCTATATTAGATAATTATTCATTCGAAGACAAAAATACATGATTAAACAATTATCAATTAATCCAAAAAGAGTTAAAAAATGATATTAATTTAGAAACTATTTTTAATTTTAAAAATAATTTAAAAAGCGAAATTAGAAATTCATCTTCTCAAAGTAATGAAAAAAACTTTGAAATAAATAAAACAGAATTATTAGACAAAATTGAAAATGACTCAAAATTAGAAACAAAAATTAAAGAAAAATTAAAAGAAGAGATAAAGGATTCGCTTACAAATTTGGAGTTAAATTACGTAAGAAATATTTCTAAAAATGAGCACAATGATTTAAATAAATCTAAGGAAGAATTAAATATTCTAATAAATTCAGCATTAATTAACAATAATTTAAAAAATGATTTAAATATAATAACTTCTCAGCTAAACAGTAGTAATAAATTTATAGATTTTTTTGATAAATTCAAAGAACTAAAATTACTTATTGATAAATTAAAACTAAAAATAGATGAATATTATTCAAAAATAATGGATAAATCACTTAACGGGAATGCAGAATATAATTTTTATATACTTCTCAATAAAAATAGAAAAATATACAATAACAACTTAATTCAATATTTCGATCTAAGCAATATTCAAAATAATATAAATATTATTAAATTATTTTATGAAGAATTAGAGAAATTAAATTCGTTGCCAAACGAAAATAAAACAGCTTCTCAATATTTAAAAGAGAGTGCCGAACAAAAATTTAATATTGAAAATTATCAAGGCGAAGCTAAATATGATTTAGAAGAAATAAAAAATGCTGCATCGTTTAATTTTGATAATGCAAAAATATTTTTCGATCACTCAGATACCGAACAATTTAACTACACAATAAAAAATATTGAATTAGAAGGTGAAAATCTAGATACTTTAGTGTTAACAATTGAAGTAAAAATTAAAGGTATTCAAAATTTTGCATACACTTTCAAAAAATCTAAAAAGTATAAATACGGCGGTATAGAAGAATTAAATAATTTATCTTATGATAATTTAGATCAATTATTTAATATTAACTATGAATTGCTAAATTCATATACCAGAGAAGAGATAGAACAATTAAATGAGAATCAAAAACAGGAATTACTTGAACCTAAATTTGTAAATTTAGGAAAGTATTTTAAATATGATGTTTCAAATATTTTTATAACAAGTAAATTGAATTCATTCATTAATATTAAATTTAATAACCAAATTATTAAGTCAATTTCGTTGAGCTCTATCCATAATTTTAATCCAATAACAATTGAAAAACAAAGTTATTGAGATAATATAAATAAAGAAAAAATACTAGATATCATTAATTCAAATGATAAGAGAAAATTTTTTATGAATATTTCCTTGAAGGACCCTAAAAATAGATGAAATCACTCCGATTTCTTAGCATCCGAAGCTATTGAAAAAATGAACGAATTTTATAATATGCCTAGTTTTGGAAAATACGAAATTTACATAGATAAAATAACTAATGTAAATAATTATAATCGCAAAGCAGATTTACAACTTTGATATAAAGAAAATGGAATACCTGCACCTAAACCTGTAGAAGGTATTAAAAATTCATTTACCGTAGATAATTTCATGTTTTTAAACTATGAAGATATAAAACCTAAAGATGAGTTTTACACTGAAAAAGACTTTAATTCCCAAGAATTTAACTCTAATCAAATAGATTCAAATATTAAAAATTTAATGAATCAAATTAACGAATCTGTTTTTGGTTGAAATTTAGGTAGCGGTACTATCGAAAGGAAAGATGGTACTACAGTAAAAATTGATTACAGAACTTTAAATCCTATTAATTTTATAGAGCAAAAAGCTTTTAATAAATTAAATTATTTTATCGGGATAAAAAATAAAAACCAAGAAAGAGCTATTGCCGGAGAAAATAAAGACAATCTAGATTTTATTGGAATCGAAGATAAAAATAAAATTTATAACTCAGGAGTAACTACAGTTTCAACAGATTTACAACCGCTATTAAGAGATTATTTTTACTACTTTTATGATATAAAAGCAGTTGGTTTAAGAGGATTGACTTTTAAACTTGGATGAATTAAAAAAGACAACAACTTAGTTAGATATTCAAATAACAAAACATATACTTTAATAAATCTTGTTAATGATTACGAACAAGCTTTATATCCCGAAATAATGCTTAATAATATCAAATTAGATGATATTATAATAAATAAACAAATGCTTTCAGAACATAATGTAGATTATTTTTTAAATAATAAAGAAGAATTTTCAAAAGCAATAGATTTAAAAGGCCAAGACGAAAATAAAAGATTAACTTATCGTAATTTCAAACTTAATGTCGATAAATTTAAGATAAATGATATTAAAAAATACAATAATGGTGAGGTTTATATTAAACTACAAGTAGATGGTTTTGACCCTGCTCATAATGTAAGTAAAACATTTGTGGGTAACTCATGATATAAGATAACCGGCTTCAAACAAACTGAACAATCGGAGAACTCAGACATTGATTTTTATTCAGGTTTTAACCAAGAAAAAAGAAATTTAATAACTATTTTTAATTCTAATGATGAAATTATTAGACAAAGAGTTATTGAACAATATTGAAAAGATACTTATTGAAAATACAATAAAAACGAAGAAAACGTATATTGATACTTAGATAAAAAATATCTCGAAAAAACCGTTTTAAAAGATACTACAACAAAATCAAAAATTAAATTTACAATTCACGCAGATATATTATTAAACGATAGTTCTAAAGCACAAAGATTAACAAGAACTAACGATGATAACACATATTTGATTGATTTCAATCAACTTAAAAATGAATCAATAATTATATTCGATAAAAGTACTTCTTTCGGATTTGGAAGCAATAGAACAACCGTAGAATATAAAGTCATTTTTAAATGAGATGAAAACGGAGGAATAAAAGTAATAATAGATAGTAAAGACAAAAATAATAAAATTTTTATTGGTGATCCTAGTTTAATAAAATACTCAAATGGGGTAAATTTTGATCCTAATAAAGCTATTGGCGTGTTACCTACAGCTTCCGAAATAACAATTAATTATACAAGTACATCACAAGAAGAAAATTTTGAAATAAATTCAAATAAATTTGATTACAATGATGTATTTTACACAGATAATGATCAACCAATTTTATTTAGCAACGACACTTCATTTTTAGAAAATAATGAAGTGTATTACCCAAATCAAAATGTTCCATATAAATTCCATGAAGGTTATTTAATGGATGCGGACATTTTAAATTGAAACAAACAGGAACATTGAGAATTAGCTAGAGATACATGAATGAGATCTGTACAATTTGTTGCTGATGATAGACCAGAAAATTGAGAACACAAAAATGATTTATGAGGCTCAACTTCTATAATAGGTAAAGTAAATAATGACAAAAATGACCATAAATATTATTTAATTTCAAATAGACATGTGATCGGTGAAAATATTAAAGATTTCAATAAACTTGCCAATAATGAATATTACTACAATTTAAATTTAGCTCCAAAACATAGAAATAATATAATAAATGAATATTGAAGATTTAACCAAGATGGTTCAAACGACAAAATTAAGGCTAAGACCGACATAATTTGAACAGGTTTAGACCAAAAAAATGAAAATGATCCTTCAAAATCTGCAACAGTTGATTTAACTATATTTATCGCTGATTTTAATGAACAATATCTAGACGCCAAACGCAACGGAAAAATGAATATCGTATACAAATTAGATTATATAAATAACTACATAGAACCCGTTAAATTCAACATAGATTTTGAAAAAGGTCATATCACAGTTCCGTCAAATCGTAATATTGCTTTAATAGGATATCCATTATCTAAAATTTCTGGAATAATTAGTCGAAGACCAAGTGGCTCATACACAGGAAGAGACGATGATCAAATTAGTATTAAGAGTCAATCTAATTATGCTCCTGTATACTTAGGGGCTGGAGGATCAGGAACAAGTATGTACTTAGATAATAACACATACTTCGCAACATGATGAGGTGGAAACAAAGGATTTGATAGTTATGCGTATAGATATTGAACAAGACAACATAATTATATAGGTTCAAATTTAGAAAATCAAAACCCGTTTGATGTCAACAATACAAATTCATTTGCTAGCCAAATAATGAGAGCTAATTTAAAAAATCCTAATGAATATAGTTCTCCATGATTCTATAACTACAATTTCGCAGAAGAGGATAAAGATGAATAAAAAGATTAGAAAAATAATAATAACCGGTACACTATTAAGTTCTTTTACTTTGACATCAATATCTTGTTCTAATAATTACCAAATCCCTAAAAAAGAAGATAATTTTGAAAACATTATCGTTAATATAAGCTATAAAAATTCTTTAGATGTCTCTTTTGACAACTTATCAGATTCTGATATTAATAACAATGAAAATTATTATATTTTGGCACCTAATAAATATTTAGTGCAATTAATTTCAAAAGAAAAAAAAGAAAATGAAATATTAGTTAAATATAATTTAGTTTATAAAAATAAGATTTCTAAAACATTTACAACAAGTATTCCTAAAGAGGGCTTTTTTACAAATAAAGAATTAAATACCAAAGAGACCGAATTAGCCCCAAATTTTGAAGAACTAAGAAAAAAAATTAATTTTCAATACCAAGCAAAAACATCTAGCGCTACTCAAATTGATACATCACAAATTTCACATAACCAATTAAATAACTTTAATATTAAAATTGTTGATGTTTATAATTTTGATAATTCTATAAGCGTTAATTACATTATTTATAATAATAACTACAGTTCAAAGTTATTTACTTATAACATAAAAAAAATAGTTAATAATAATTCAGTAGAAGAAGATAATCAATCAACTGAATATAATTTTGAGCTCGAAAATAATAAAATTTCAATTGAATTTACAAATAAAAATTTTATTGATTTTAACTCAATACCAGAAAATGAAATAAATAACCCGGAAAATTACAATTTCTCAGGAACTACATTAGAACATCAATTTATTAGCGCATCAAAACAAGAAGATAATAAAATTCTTGTTAAATATAAGTTGATCCATAACGGTGAAATATCAAATAATACTTTTCAAAGTCAAACAATTAATAGTTATGATGGAATAAATTTTATGCTTTTAAATAAAGCTAAAATTAATTATAAAAATTCAAATAATACTTTATTTAAAGATGTAGAAACATCGGAAAAAAATAAAGTTTCTAATGACAAAATTGAATTCGTAAACAAAAATAGTAAAGTTCAGTTTATATTAATTGATGCTATCAAAGAAGAAAATAAAATTAAAGTTCTATACAAAATAAAATATAATAACAAGTATTCACAAATATTTGAATATCATATTAATAAATATGAATTTAAACTAAACGAAGATGAAATAAACGAAATTAAAAATGGTATAGAAGTTTCATTTAACAATCCAGGATCTTATTCTTGAGATGAAATTAAGCAAAATATAGATAATGAAGAATTAAAAAATAGTTTTGCTGCTAAAGAAATATCTATTGAGTATTCAAACAACATATATATCCCTGAATTTAATTCAATAACATACGATGAAAATAATATTATTATTACTTTAGCATTTAATAATAATCAAATAAAGCATTCCTTTGACAAGAAAATTAATAAGAACATTTTTGTTAAAACACCAGCTTCTCCAGAAGAAGCTAAGGTTATTGTACAAAACATAACAACTTTTTCATCCGCAGTTAGGTTTGAAGACATTTTTAACGAAAATATGACTATTGAAATCAAATCTAATGACGAAAACGCTATAAATAGCGGTATTAATCCAGGTGTATATAAAATACAAGTACCTAAAGATCAAATGAAAAATGTATATAGTAAAAATGATGAAAATTCAATCGTAAAAAACGGAATAAAAGAGCAAATAATATATGCCGATTTAAGTGGTCTTTACAATACTGAAAAAATAAAAAATATTAGATATGAATTACACATTAATTTTAATAATAGAAATAACTCTGAAAACTTATTAAGCTATAGTCCAAGCACATATAAGTTTAAAAATAACGAATTTACAATCTTAAGCGATCAATCAAATGGCAAATCAGGATATATTAATATATTTGATTATGCCTCACGTAATCGTTGAGATAATTGAGACGTACACAATACAGATCAATCAAATCAAAAAAACTATATAACATTTAAAACCGCTAATAATAATCCAAAAACTTTTTATAGTTTTGAATTTTCTACATGAGCAGGATCTACTAAATTAGACTCAAAAATAGTAATGCCTAAAAATATTGTTATAAAATATTCTGATGACGGAACGAATTGAAAAGAAGCTAAATATCAAAGCAAAAAATCTTACAAAGATTTTGGTCCGTATAGATTATTTACCAGTTCAGAAACCGGAAATCACGGACCACAACAATACTATGAAACTTATAATATAAATAGAGATAGTTATACTAAAGGATATCCGCTTATGAACTTTGATTTTCAACCTTTTAGAGCGAAATATGTAAGATTCGAATGAGAACCTCAAAATAACTTATCACCGGATATAAATAATAAAATTCAACAAGCTATGTTTAGTTTAAGATTATTAAGCTTTAGATATGCAAATAATGATATAAAAAATTATGATACCCAAACAACAACTCAATATGTTAATGATATTAAGATTAATCTTATCAATAAAATTGATGAAGTGAACAAATATGTTTATACATTAAAAAGAGAGACTAATGGAGATTTAATTGATAAAATTTTTATTGAAATAGAAAAAGCAAGAAAAGTTTTTTATTCTGAATACAATGAAGAATTATTTAATAACAAAATAAAAGAATTAAATGACTTAATGAATTAATAATAAATCAAGCAAAATTTATTGCTTGATTTTACTTTTAAAAAAACTAAAAAGTTATTTTTATAGGTTAAAAAGATTATTTTTTCAACTTTTTTTAAGTTATTTATATAATTTTAAAGACAAAAATAATTAGAAAGGTAATAATGAAAAAATTTGATATAGCGATCATAGGCGCAGGTCCGGGAGGATATACATTAGCATCTATTTTAGCAAAAAACGGTAAAAAAGTAGCCTTATTTGAAAAAAAACATTTTGGTGGGACATGTGTTAATGAAGGTTGTATTTCAACTAAAACATTGATTAAATCTGCTAAAGTTTTAGATACTTTAAAAATGTCAGAAAAATATGGGATTACATCAAATAACACTTCTTTTAATTTCGGCAAAATTCAACAAAGAAGAATTTATAATAAAATAAAAATTAATAACTCAATAAAAAACCTGTTAGAAAATTCCGGAGTAAAAATATTTTTTGAAGAAGCCAACGTAATAAATTCGCATACTATAGAAACACAATCAAAAAAACAAATAAAATTCCAAAAACTAGTTCTAGCAACAGGATCTAGATCAAGAGAATTAAACTTAAAAGGATTTGAAACAGCAAAAATAAATAACGTACTATTAGATTCTATCAATGCATTAGAATTAAAAGAAATTCCGGGTTCACTAATAATAATTGGGGGTGGTCCAGTTTCTCTTGAATTTGCATACTTTTATTCAACATTTGGAACAAAAGTAACCATTCTTGAAGCAAGAAAATTTATGAATAATTTCGATCAGGAATTACAAACATCAGTAAGAAAATACTTAGAGAACAAAAATATTAACGTTATTGAAAATGTTAATATTATAGAATATAAAGATAATAAACTAATAACAGAAATAGATAACAAAATCAAAGAATTCCAATCAGATAGAATTCTTTTAGCTATAGGCAGAGTCCCTAATAATGATTCATTTAAATTATTGAACTTAAAAATGAATCAAAAAGGATTTGTTGAGGTGAACAAATATATGCAAACAAGTGAAAGCCATATTTATGCACTTGGAGATCTTACTGGACTAATGATGTTATCTTCTGTCGCTTATAAAACAGCAGATATAATAGCTAATCATATTTTAGAAAATGATAATTTTGAGAAGTTAGATACTAAAACTATTCCTTGGGCAGTTTATTTAAATCCAGAATTTGCAGGTATAGGATATAGCGAAGAAGAACTAAAAAGAAAAAATATTGAATATGATTCCATTATAATTAGATCTTCACAATTACCGAGAGCATATGCTGATGGAGCGAATTTAGATCTTGAATTTTTAAAATTTTTAGTAGATAAAAAAACTGGTTTAATATTGGGATCATCAATGTTTATAGATGGAGCTAGTTTGATAATTAATCAAATATCACAAGCAATGAAAAAAGATATTAAATTTAATGATTTGGAAAAAATAAGTTTAACACACCCTACTATTTCTGAAGCTATTTATTATGCTTCAAGAAATTATTATTTTTCTAATAAAGCTAGAAAATAATATGGTAATTAAGTAATTATTTTTAAGAAATTAAAAATAAATTGTAAAAACTTAATTTTAAACAATAAATAAAAACTATTTTGTATTTTTTAATGCATAAATTATGTACTTTCTTAAAAAGAATAAATTTATTATATACTAATAATAAATGTTAAATTTTATATAAGATGATTGAGAGGTTTATAAATTTATGAAAAAAAGATATAAAGTTCTTTTAGGAAGTAGTATATTTGCAACTATTGCAATAACCACAACATCAATAATTATGATTCCTCAAAAGAAAAAAACACAAAATAACATTATTAGATATATTGTTGCTGACAATAAAGACCCGAATAAAGTAAATATTGACTATACAACATTGTTAATAAATAAGTTAGCTGATAAATTAACCGAAGCTCAAAGGTTTATAAGAAATAATAGTAATTTAAAAGATAATCCTAAAATTGTAAAACTTCAAAACAAACTCGAGGATTCTGGTGAAAAATTAAGTAGTACAATAAGAGATAACAAATTAATTACCAATGAATTAGAAGAAATTAGCAAACTATTAAATGAAGCTAGAGAAATACCTAAATCAACAGAAGATAATGGTTCATATTATGAAAATATAAACATTAACAACAACACAAATAAAAAAGACAAAATTATAAATGTATCTCTTGAAGAAGCTAAAAACAATGTTAGAGAGGAATTAAAAAAAGCTGTAGAGGATATTAATAATATCAAAACAACTTTAAATGATAAAGCTCTTGAAGAAGTTTCAGAAAAAGCAAACGAATATATAGCAATAGCTAATGAGGCTTTAGAAAAAGAAGATGATGTTAATAAATTACAAGCTTTTTTAACAATAACATTAGATAAAAAAACCGAAGTTTTATTATCTGCTAAAAAAATAGAAAAAAGAAAAGAAGAAATTAAAGATGAACTTTTGACAATAAAAAATAGTTTAGAAAATTTAAATAACTTTTTCACTAGCAATAACATTAATTTAATAGATGGTATATCTAAATACCTAGCGTTTAATTTTTCGAACTTAGATATTTATGATTCAGGAAATGAATATATATTTAACTTTTTAGACTTTTATAACAAAAATAGAAAATCATATGCTGATGACGAGATTACTCTCCCAAGAGATCTTGTAATGGCCAAAAAGAAAATGATCGAATTCTTAAATAAAATAGCTAACGATGAAAATTTTGTTAATAATATACAAAATGTTCAAATAAAAGATTTAGAAAACTTAAATCAAATTATCGAGAATTGACTATTTCCAAACTACACAGTAGATAGATTCTCAAATTATAATAAAGCAATTATAAATCGCTTCCTACAATACTACGACAATCATTCAAGAAAAAAATTATTTGATAATTATGATAAATATTTAAGTATCTATTCTAAAGAACAACCTTCAAACAATCAAAATAGCAATGTTGATACAACTGATTATACAAAAGATACAAGAAATAGTGACTGAATGTGACTCGATAACATCAAAAATAATAAATTATACTCTAATGATGAAATAACTAAAAATGAAAAAAATTTAGCTGAAACCTTTAATTTTAATGTTATTTTAAATGAAATATATAGATTTTCAATAGAAATTTTAAATAAACAAATTAATAAACTCGAGTTATTTATTAGTGAAAAAACCCCGAATGATGAAATAACTTTATTAGATTTTGTTGAAATTGTTTATTCAGACGAATTTATAAAAGAGTTATATGGATCATATAAAAATGACATTACTGAAATTATAGTTACTCCTACATACAATCACGGGGAAATAAAAGAAATATCAACATACGATAAATTTAAATCATATTATGATAATATGTTAAAATCATTTAAACAATTCGCTTCTAACGAGAACAAAAATATAAAAATGAATATAAAAGAAATTAAAAATTCATTTTTAGAAAGTATAAATTTATATAAAGAAAAAATAAATTCAAACAAAATAAATTTAAATGAATTAAATTCAATTTCTAGTGGTGATTTTAGAGATCTTTTTATTTCTTCGTTAATGTGAAAATTCAATCAAAAATTAGTCGATCTTGAAGAAAATAAAAATATTTCTGATACATCAAAAGATGAAGGTTATAATCAATATAGAAACCAAGAAGAGAACAATAGAACTAAAGATGAATATAAATATACAACCTATAAAGATTGATTAGAAAGTAAAAATACAGAATACAAAAATAATGTTTTAGAATTACTCTCAAGTTTTAAATCTAATATAAATGATACTGTGTTTCAAGATAATGCATTATTAGTAGAAGGTATATCACCATATCCAAGAGGAAACGAAGAAGAAGCGAACAAAGAAGAAACAATAGACATATATAATAATGTTTCGAAAAAAATGCTCCAAAAAACAATTTTTGATTATCGAGAAAACGGAATTGACAAAAACTTTAGAAATAACATTCAAAATGGTTTCGACTCGTTTGTATATAATTTATCAAATCAAAATAATAACAAAGAAAATCTTTCAAATCTTTATAACTATATATTAAAGGCGTTCGAAAGTAAAAAAGACTTCTTTATGAACGAAAATAATAAAGTTGATGTAAATTATAATCAAAAAAATCATTTAGATAGTGATAATGGTAACGATAAAGAAAAACTTAACTTTTTGGATTTCCATATTAAGAAAAGATTTAATAAATTAGTGGATTTAATAAATGAAAAAAATATTAAATTTGCAATTTTAAATAAAAATAATAATTTTATTTCTCAAAATAATAATTTAAATAAACTAAATTATTTATTAAACAAAAACAATTTTTATTGAACAACACCTTTTTTTAAACCTGACGAAAATTTATATTATGTATTATATTCTGAAAATCATATTGTAAATTATAAAAACTTTATAAATTGAAAATACAATAATATATTAATTAACTACGAATTATTATATACACTAGTAAAAATTGCAGATTATATAAATTCTAGTTCATTCGAAGAAAGTAAATTAGTTGAAATTTGAAACATTTTTAGAGAAAACTTCGACTTTGCTAATAAAGATTATGAAGTTGATTACTTTATAACACAAAATGAATTTACTATAAACGATGAATTAGCTAAATTATTAAATAGTATTGAATAGATTAAGAAAGCTTAACACATAAGTTGAGCTTTTTTATATGTTAAGCTTTTAAAAAAGTTAAAATAAACAATATTTTTAATAAAATTAAAAGTAATACATATTGATTTCATTATTTTAGTTAAATCTAATTTTTTTCTACACGTTAATATATTTTTAAATTTAAAATCATTATTAATTTTATGAACTTCAATAACATAAAATTTCAAAAGACTATTTTAAATATTAAAACACCAGTGTACCTTAAAATAACTCGACAATTTAATTGTTGACAAAATATTTAAAATCCCAGTTTTAACTTTTAACTGTTACATGTTTTAAAATAATTTTTATCGAAGTCTAAATTAGTTTTTTTGTGCTCTTAACTTATTTTTTAGAATTTTATAGATTAGTATGTAATTGTCAAATTTCTCTTTATTTTTTAAATTAAAGAATAAATAAACATTATATTTTTTATTAGTTATCACAAATACTTTTCTTTTAAATTAAAAAATTAACTTTTTCAAATCTAACAATATTTTAAAGCATTATCACTAGTTATATTCTTATTTTCTTAAATTAATTTTGTAGTTATTAATTACATTGTTTTTTTATAACGAAATCGTTTTTTGATATAAAATTATTCATCGAAAAATAATTTAATTACATAAAAAATCAATATGATTTATGTATTTAATTTTACTAGAACAACTTTTTTAGAACCTAATATGAAATTTTTACCATATTTTTTAAAAAAATATAGATAGATAAAGTTTAATATTAAAAAAGTACATTTTTAAAATGAAAACATTTTTTTGCCTATATACAAGGGAGAAAAAATACAAAAATTTTTAAAAAAATGTTTTTTTTACTAAAAAACCATGTTTTTTTTTTTTTTTTTGAGTAAGTTTCTACAAAAAATAAAAAATTGCTATTAAATTTAAATAAATTTTATATACTATCTAAATATAAAATAATAAATTGTTTGTAATAAAAAGGAAGGATTATAAAAATGAAAAAGAGATATAAAATTCTTTTGGGAAGTACCGCTTTTGCAAGTGTAGCAGTGACCACAACATCCATCGTAATGATTCCGCAAAGGAAGAAAAATTCAGAAATCAATATTAGTACAGATAAGAACAACTCTAATAAAGTAAATGTAGATTATACAACATTGTTATTAATAAATAAATTGGCTAATAAATTAACTGAAGCTCAAGGGTTTATTAAAAATAATAATATTTTAAAGGATGATCCAACAATTATAAAACTACAAAATAAACTTAAAGAGTCAAGCGAAAATTTAAAAGATACAATAAAAGATAATAGTAGGATTTCAAATGAATTAGAAGAAATTAATGAATTACTAAATGAAGCTCAAGAAGTACCTGGAACAGTAGATAATAATGGATCTTACTATAACAACGTCAATATCAATAAAGTGAATAAAAACGACAAAATAATAAATGTTCCTGTTGAAGTAGCAAAGAACAATGTTAGAGAAGAACTAGAAAAAGCTGTAGAAGATATAGATAATGTAAAAATAAGTTTAAACGACAAAGCTCTTGAAGAAATATCAGATAAGGCAAATGAGTATATTACTATTGCAAAAGAAGCTTTAAACAAAGAAGATGACGTTAATAAATTGCAAGCCTATTTAACAATAACATTAGATAAAAAAACTGAAGTTTTATTATCTGCTAAAAAAATTGAAAAAAGAAAAGAAGAAATAAGAGATAATCTTTTAAAAATCAAAGAAAGTTTTAATAAACTTAATAACTTTTTCACAGACAAAAATATAAATCTAATAGATGGAATTTCTAAATATTTAGCTTTTAATTTTGCGGAATTTGATGTCTATAATGAAGGTAATAACTATATTTTTAATTTCTTAGACTTTTATTATAAAAATAGAGAATCATCAAATGATGATGAAATCGTTCTTCCAAAAAATCTTGTAATTGCTAAAAAGAAAATGATTGAGTTTTTAAACCAAATAAGCAATGATCAACATTTTATTGATAATATTAAAACTATTCAGTTAGAAGATTTAGAAAATTTAAATAAAATTATCGAAAATTGATTATTCCCTAATTATACCGTAGATAGATTTTCAAATTATAATATTTCAATATTAAGACGTTTTACAAGATATGATGACCGTACAAGAGATGAAATAGGTGATAATTTCGATAAATATCTTTATAAACCAACTAGTGGTCCAGGAGCTCCAGGTAGCGGACCTGACGATGATGATATTGAAATAAAAAATTATACAAAAGATACAATGAATAGCGATTGAATGTGACTTGACAATATAAAAAATGATAAATTATATTCAAGAAATGAAATTATTAAAAATGATAAATATTTAGATATAAAATTTAAGTTTGATGTAATTTTAAATGAAATACATAAATTTTCAATTGAAATTTTAAATAAACAACTAGATAACCTTAAATTATTCATCGATGAAAAGACACCAAAAGATGAAATAACACTAGAAGAGTTTGCAAACATAGCTTATTCTGATGAATTTATAAAAGAGTTATATTTAGCATACAAAAATGATGTAGATGAAATTTTAGTAAAAACTAATTTAGATTATTCTTTTAATACAAAAAAAGAAATATCAACATACGAAAAATTTAAAGCATACTATGAAAATATGCTAAAATCATTTAAATTATTCGCTGCAAATGATAATAAAAATATAAAAATTAATATTAAAGATATAAAAGACTCATTCATTCAAAGTATAAACTTATACAAAGACAAAATAGAGAACGATCAAATCCATTTAAATGAACTAAATTCAATTTCTTCAGGCGACTTTAGAGACATTTTTGTATCTTCAATAATGTGAAAATTTAATGAAGAATTAGTTAAACTATCTATAAATGAAAATATTTCTGATACAACTAAAGACGAAGGTTATAATCAAGATAGAAATAGCAATGAAGATAAAGAATACACATTTAAAACTTACAAAAATTGATTAGATAATAAAAATTCAGAGTATAAAAACAATGTAATAAAATGACTTTTAAGTTTTAAATCAAATATAAATGACACATTATTCCAAGATAACGCTTTAATAAGAGATTTATCTGATTTACAATACCCAAGGGGAGATGAATCTAAAGCTAATAATGAACGAAATATTTATTTTAGTAATGGTCGATCAGAAAATGTATCTGGAAAAATAATTTTCAATTATCACGAAAACGGAATTGATAAAAACTTTAGAAACAACATTCAAAATGGTTTTGATTCATTCATATATAACTTATCAAACCAAAATAATAACAAAGAAAATCTTTCAAATCTTTATGACTATATTGAGAAAGCTTTTGAAAGCAAAAAAGAATTTTTTAGCACCGAAGATAATAAAGTTCAAACAGATAATTACCAAAGAAAATATTTAGAAGAAAATAACGGACGAAATCAAGAAAGGCTTGATTTCTTAGATTTCCATATTAAGAAAAGATTTAAAAAATTAATCGATTTAATAAACAATAAAAATATTAAGTTTGCAACAATAAGCAAAAACAATGAATTTAATTCTCAAAATGAGAGTTTAATTAAATTAAATTATTTATTAAACAAAAATGAATTTAATTGAGAAAATCCTCATCAAGAACAAGGTGGATACATGGGTACAGGTTATGAAAATCATGATATAAACCACTCTGTAAATTACAAAAACTTCATAAATTGAAAATACAATAATATATTAATTAACTATGAATTACTATATACACTGGTAAAAATTGCTGATTATATAAATTCAGATAATTATGATGTTAATAAACTAACAGAAATTTGAAACGCTTTCAAAGAAAACTTTAATTTTAGAGATAAGGATTATGAGGTTGACTACTTTATAACCCAAAATGATTTCACTATAAACGATAAATTACGTGAACTACTAAATAATATTTAAGAATTAAATGCCCTTTTAAGGGTATTTTTATATAAAACAAAAAAAGGAGCTCCGCAATAAACTGAGTTCCTTTTTTGTTTGTTTATATATAAATTGTTATTATTCTTCTCTTTGGCTTTGAAATAAGTCAAAATCATTAGATTCGTTTTCTATACCGTCTATATAATTAAAATCATCCATTTTAGGTAATTCTCTTAATGTCGAAATTCTGAAATGATCATAAAATTTATTTGTAACACCGTATAATACCGGACGTCCTGGTGTATGTGCTATACCAACTTCTTCAATAACACCTTTAATTAATAAAGTATTAACAACTTGTTCTGAAGCTGCTCCACGTATTTTGTTAATTTGACTTCTAGTAATTGGTTGTTTGTAAGCTATAATTCCTGCAACTTCGATGGCTGCATTTGATAAACGGTTAGGTCTTACAATAGAAACCATTTTTGTTACATATTCTTTAACAGTTTCACGAGTTGCTAATTTATAAACATCATTAAAATTAACTACTTTTAAACCTCTACCTTGCTCATTAAATTCTTTATGGAAATCCATCATTATTTTTTTAGCTTCAGCAAGGGTTTGTGTACCAAAAATTTCTTTAACTTGTTCTAAAGTTAAGCCTTCATCTCCTTGAATGTATAAAAGTGCTTCGATAATATTATTTTTCATTGTAAGATTCTCCTCTAGTAATATAAATAGTATCAAACTGCTCATCTTGATGAATTATTAAAAATTGTTGTCTTGCAAGTTCGAGTAAAGCCATTAAAGTTACAACAAAATGATTTAAAGAAGGTTGATTGAATACTTTCTCAAAACTCACTTTCTCATTTAATTTCATTAAATTTTTAATAAAAGGAAATTGATCTGAAGGTGTTAAATTAAATTTTTCTAACCTAGTTTCACGTAACCTTTGAGCATAAACCCTTTCAAACATTCTACGCATCACGTTAATAAGTTTTAAAGGACTAGAATGACCATCTAACTTACTATTATCATTATCAATTAAATAATCCTCAATATCGCTTGGTTTCTTAATGAAGATATCTTGACGTAAGCCTTGAAAAGTTTTCAATGCTTCTCTAACATTTTTAAAATGTTCGTACTCAATCAATTCTTGAATTAGTTTTTGTTTCTCTTCTTCTAATTCTTTGTCTGGTTCATCTTCAGGATCTCTTAAAATCATTCTAGATTTTAAATTTATTAAATTAGCCGCCATCGCCAAATAATCACCAGCTACATCTAACTCGTCTTCGGTTATCTTATTAATTATTTCTATATATTGTGTAGCTAATTCTACCAAATTAACTTCCATAATATCTATCTTTTTTGCTTTAATTAGTTCAAGCAGTAAATCAAGAGGTCCATCAAAATTATTTAAGTTAAATTCATATTTTGTATCATAGTTTATATTTTTCTTAACTATCTTCATATTTTTCAATTTCCTTATCAACAATCATTTGCACTCTCTTAGCAACCGATGAAGGAGTTTGTGTCATTAAATCTTTTGCTTTTATTTCTCTCAAAAAGTTTACAGTGATAGTTCTTCTACCTTTACGATTGATATCGAAAGAATTAAGCGCACCTGAAATAGTAACAGGAATAATATTCATGTATGATTCAGCCGCTACTTTAAAAACTCCGGCTTTATATTCTCCTACCTCTTCTTTATAGACTCTTTCTCCTTCAGGAAACACAATACCAAACCTTTTGTTTAACTTAACAAAAGAAGTAAATTCCTTAAATGTGTTTAAACTATTTTTTACCGATTGTTGATCAATTAAAAATGTATCCATTAATTCCATTGCACGATTAATGTATCTTGAATTTTTTAATTCTTTTTTAGCTATAAAAACAGGTATTCTTTGTTTAATATTATATTCATTTGATTCTTCTTCTAAAGCGACCATTAAAGCAACAACATCTAAATAAGATTTATGATTTGGTACTAAAATGCTACCACCATTTGAAGGTAAGTTACTAAGACCTTTAACCACTAAATCTATGTTATATATTTTCAACACCTTTTTAGCAACTTTAGTTAAATATGCATATCTTTGCTCTTCACTAATCATCTCCGGTGTTTTCTTATATTTTTTTAACATTTTTTTTATTTTCATCATTTTAAAAAAGAAAGGTACTGCTGAAAATAATATTTTTAACTTTATATTAATTGATTTTTTCATATTTTGTCTCCTTGTTTGCAATTACAAAAGCGATTAAAAAATCATCTTCATGAGATATACTAATTGCAAATTCTTTAAATTTTCAAACTTTATTTTCCTTATGTAAGCTTATTTTCGAAAAATCAAAATATTCATTATTAGCTTTAAAAATTGCTTCTTTAATAGCTCAAGACCTAGCTAAAAATAAAGTTTTTTGTTCATTGGGTAGGTTATTATATTCCTTTAATTCATTTTCACTCAATATTCTCTTGGCAAAAGTTAATGACTTATTATTAAATCTTGAAATTTTCACTAAATCAACACCTACATTATATTCCATATATAAAATTATATTGAATTTATTTATATATATAAATAAAATACTAAATTTAATATCAAATTGATTAAGTATATAAAAAATCTCCAGAAAATCTCTAGAGATAATATATTATATTAATTCAAGTGATACAAATGTATCATGAAGTGCTTTAATAGCTTCGTCTTCGTCTTCTCCTGAAACTTTAACAGTAACTTCGGCACCATGTTTAATGCCTAAAGCCATAATGTTCATGATTGATTTAAGGTTTGCTTCACGACCGTTACTTGTTATAAAAGAATCAGATTTAAATTTAGCAGCAGCTTGTGATACTAATGTTGTTGGACGAGCGTGTAATCCAATAGGATCGATGATTTTTACTGTAAATTCTTTCATTTTTCACCTTTCTTGATTAAATTTTAAAACTTAACAAAAATATTATAGCACAAAAGATGCTAAATAATATTCACTATAAAGAATAATGAATAATTAAATTGTTATATCATTGTAATTCAAATTATAATATTAAATAGTTTTAAAATTCTCTTAATATTATAAATTAATTAGCGTTAAATGTATTATTTTTTATTAATAAAAAAATGAAATTATAAAAATGATATGTTTTTTAATATGAAAATAGTTGAATATGAATAAATAATTCAAAATAAAATTATTTTATAGTTTGTTACTATTTTAAAAATAAGTGATATAATTCTATTCGAAAAAATGGCGGAAAAATCAGAAAACTTGCTGATAACGCACATCACTATTGTCGAGGCTTGAATGCCTTCATAGCAAAATGTATTTGCGAAGACGTGATGGTTGAAATGAATCTATTATTTATTAAATGACACGCCAAACCGTTATGTTGTTTACTTGCGGCTGTGGTAACCGAAGTCAAACGATACCAAAACATAAAGTCCAGTTGAAGTTGGCGTGAGCTGACTATAAGGTTCTGTGGTGTTGGTCTGGTTGAAAAATCTGGATGTAAAAAACAATTAAACCAAAGTGAAAATCAGTGGGGAGACCCCAACGTTTAATTGGTGAAGTAATTGATCACCAAGTTGTGCATGAATAAATATTTAGTAGAATCACTTGGGCGACTTGGTTAGTGTCGCTCTTTTTTCTTACCTAAATTTCTTCAAAACATTAAATTAAAAATTAAAAAATGTAATTATCATTAATAAAATAAACTAAAAATTATTAATTTGTAATTTCAGCACAACACAATTTATATAAAATATAATTCTATTGCATTGAAATTTTTAATAAAAACTACTCCATCTAAATTGATGAACAATATCAGCTGTAAATAAAAATTAAGACTAAATTACTAAAGAATTAAGGTTTTTATACAAAGTAGCACTCAAAATAATTTTTATTTAAAAAGTATTTCTAAAGTTTAAAAGAAATGTTTATTTCATTTTTATTAAATAAGAAAAATGTGATTATTATTGTAATTGTTAAATAAAATAGATACGAATAAAATCACATAAATGTCTTTTTTTAATTTGAATTAATATTCAAATACTCTAAAAAATCTAGAAAACAATTTTAAAAACTTTCTTGTGAAAGAAGAATTTCACCAAACTTAAAATATAATAAAAATACCAAGCACAGATATTTTTATGCTTGGTATTTTATTTTATGAGTCAAATGAATATTTAGTCTATTCATTAGTTAAATTTATTTTTTTATTTCTATATTCTACTGCTTTTTGTTTAAATTCTTCAATTTCGTTTTCAGAAGCTAAGACAAAATGTTGTTCGCCAACTTGAATTCATTTAGGTTGGTTTTTTTCATCATAATTATGAATGTTAGGATCGTATGTTTCACCTACTAGAGAGCCTTTTTCAGCTTCAATAGAAGGAACTGCATCTAATAAACTTTGTGTATATGGATGGTGTGGATTGTGAACTATAGATTTTGCCGGACCAACTTCTAAAAGAGTCCCTTTATTCATAACAGCAATACGATCGGAAATATATTCAACCATACGTAAATCATGTGCTATGAACAGAATTGTTAAATCATATTTTTCTTTTAATTCTTTAAATATATTAATAACTTGAGCTTGTATAGAAACGTCTAGAGCTGAAATAGGTTCATCAGCAATTAAAATTTGTGGTTTAAGAACAATCGCTCTACAAATACCAATACGTTGCTGTTGACCACCGGAAAATTCAAGAGGATATCTACCTAATACTGTTTCGTCTAAACCTACTGAACTTAATATTTCTCTAATAAGTAACGCCTTTGCTTCTTTCTCAGTAAGTTTGCTTATTTTTTCTCTTTCTACAATATAATTATTTAAAAATTTATTTAAATAATTATTTTTTAATTCTTTTACTTTTGAATAAAAATCAACATAAAATGCTTGATAAGCTTTTTGCTCGTCGATTGCCAACTCTTTGTCTAGTCATTTTTCGTATTCACCAAAAAATTCTTTATGGTGAATATTACATAATTCTCCATAAATCTCTTTTTTAACTCTACTATCATAATTATAAATGTATATTTCTTTAGCGTTTTTTGTGTTAGTTAAACCTTCGCCGATTATTGATTCAACATCTTTAAATGGGTTTAAACTATTTGTAGGATCTTGGAATATCATTTGAACCTTATTTACCATAAAGTTGATGATATCTTTTCCTTTTTTAGATCACTTAAATACTTTATTTTTATTTTTAGGTATTACCCTATCTAATATTTTTATTTGTCCAAAACTATGAGGAGTTAAACCAATAATTGCTTTACCTGCTGTTGTTTTACCTGAACCCGATTCACCAACTAGTCCTAAAACTTCACCCTTATAGATATTTAAATTAAAGTCTTTAAGCGCATAAAAAGTTTTAGCACCATGTCCGTATGTAACATCCATATTTCTTATCTCAAGAATTTTTTCTTTATCAACAGAATTCAACATTTGTTCAGTACCTTCTCTAACTTCACGGTACTGTTTTTTGCCAAGTCAATTCGATTCAACATAATATTTTTTTTCTTTATTCATCAACTTGCTCCTGTTCATTTTCTTCTTGTTTTCTTATTAGTTCAACAACTTTATCGTTATATATATTTGTTTCTTCTAATTTTTTAATATACTCATTATGAGTAATGAAATAATTATTTCCATAAAGTTTTTCTAAACGATTGAAATATCTTTTTCAAAGATTTTCAATAATTTTATGAGGACGATAAAATGGTGCTTCTTTGTCTAATAAACTAGATTTTACATAGTGTGTGTCTGATAAGTAATAAAAGTCAGATTCTTCTTCTAAATCCTTACCTAAAGCATAATCATTACGGATTGCAAATGCATCTCCTTTAATATCATTAAGAGAAGATGGGACTGCACCTTTAATAACACTTAAACGTTCATCATTATTATAATCAGGCATTGATGAGATTAAACCTCAAGTATACGGATGTTGCGGATGCATTAAAATTTCTTCACGTGTACCAGATTCAATTATTTGTCCAGCGTACATAATATTTATAAATTCAGAAATAGAAGCAACAACACCTAAATCGTGGGTAATAAATACAATTGCAATTTTGAATTTTTCTTGTAATTCTCTTACTATATCTAAAACCAAAGCTTGAACTGTTGGATCAAGTGCCGTTGTAGGCTCATCCATAACTAAAACTTTGGGTTTTAAACTAACTATAGCGGCTATCGCAATACGTTGAATCATACCACCAGAAAGTTCATGCGGATATAAATTCATTACTTTTTCGGGATTGTTAATTTTAGCTAATTTAAGATACTTAACAGCTTCTTCTATCGCTTCTTTTTTAGTTTTTGCAATACCATTAATTAACATCCCTTCAGTAATTTGCCTCCCAACTTTCATAGTAGGGTCCAAAATTGACATTGGGTTTTGGAAAACTGCACTAACAATTCTTCCTCTTAATTTTGATTTTTCTCAGTTAAATAGGTTGAAGTTGTGGACTTCTAAACCATATAATTTAACTGAACCTGATTCTATAATAGAATTATTACCTGTAAGTCCATATAAAAGTGAAGTTATAACGGATTTACCTGAACCTGATTCACCAATAATTGCGTGTATTTTTCCTTCATAAACTTTAAGTGAAGGACCTCTTAAGACTAAGTTTTTTTCACTTGGATTAGCAGGGTTTTTGAATGTTAAATAAATATCTTCTATCTCTGCGGCCACTTTTAGATCTTGATCTAATACATGTTCTGTTCTTGCATTATCAATATATTTTTGAAATTCGAAAGTTACATTTTGTTTTTTTAATTTAGATAAATTTTTTAATTTATTAAAAATGTTTGTTCAAAAATCTATAACACCTCTTGAAAAAGATTTGTTTTTGTCTTTTCTTACTTCTAATAAATTTTTAGGATGTGGCTTTGCTAATTTTTTAATTACTTCAGGATAAAGTTTTGTATAAGGTGCTTTATCTAGTTCGAGATTAGAACTTAAATTAGTAGTCATTACTAACGAATAATATTTAATTTTTTCTTGATAAGATAATGTTTTTCAGTTTTCTATATTTATGTTCTTTATATCTATATTATTATTAATTAACTTTTCATCTAAATCTTGTTCTTTTTCTTGGGTAGCAACATTTTGTTCATTATTACTTTTTGTTTTTAAATTTAATTCTTCTTCGATAATAATTTGTTCTTCATTATTCTTTATGTTTTTTTCATTTATTTTTTCTTTTATTTCATTATCTTCGTCTACTTCTACATAAATAGTGTTTTCTATTTCTTCTTGATTTGTTTCTGTTACATATTCTACTACATCTTCGTACCGTCTAATAAATATATAATCTATTTCTTTTTTAGATTTTTTTGTTTTAAACTTTGGTTTTTTGTATCTTTTTGATTTTACTTTCATATTTTCCTATCTTTGTCTTAATAATGAATCTTGAACACTTGCAGATATTAACTGAATTGAAGTTGTAAGTAAAACAAGCATAGTAGACGGGATTAAAACATATCTCGGGTAAGCAGTAAATACTTTAGAACCTTCAGAAATTAAATTTCCTAAAGTAGGTATATCAATACTTAATCCAATAAATGCCAATGATGTTTCACTAAGAATAACCCCTGGAATATGGAACACTATTTCTGTAACTAAAAGCGGAACTACAACAGGTAAATAATTAAGAAGAATTTTATAAGTAGGCGTACCTAAAATACTTGAAGCTGCTACTCATTCAAAATTTTTAGCTCTTAAAACTTGGGATCTCATTTGATTTGCAATACCTGTCCAAGATGTAAAAGTAAGAGCGAAAACTATAACTCAAAATGTAGGTTTTCAAACTATTGTTATAACGATTAAAATAATTATTGACGGAACATTAGAAATAATTTTAATTATATATGTCATAATAGTATCAAAAATTCTAAAATGTCCCATAGTTATACCGATTAATAACCCAATAGCAACTTGAATAATTGTGGTAACTAAAGCAAGAGCTAAAGAATATCTTAATCCTCATCATAAACGCCCAAATAAGTCGCGACCTAAATAATCTGTCCCAAAAATAGATCCGTTTTCGAAAAAGTTTTCATATTTATTTTCTATATGTAAAGTTTCAGGATTTCTTGTGAAAAAAGGAATTATAAGAGAACTAATAACAATTGTTAAAAATAATATTAGACCAAATACACCTGCATAACTTCTAGAATATCTATAAAATAATTCTGATCATTTATTTTGTTGTTTTTTAATATTTTTAGATTCATGGTATTCGAGTAAATTACCAATTAACTCTCATTTTTTATAATTAAGCGGTTGAATAAAACGATTTGGCGCTAAATCTTTACCGTGTTCATTGTTTGGTGATACATGTTGTTTTTTTATTTTAAAAATCATTTTTCCTACTTTCTTCTTCTAACACGTGGATCAATTAATTTATAAAGAGCATCACGAGTTGTATATGAGAGAATTGTTAATAATGAGAATACTGTAACCATGAATAAGATTATATTGTAATCTTTTGAAGTAATTGCATTAAGTAATAAACCACCAGAACCTGTAATAAAGAATATTTGTTCAACAAACAAACTACCAATAAAACTACCAAAAATAACTACAGGGAAGAAAGTTGCGATTGGGAATAATGACGGCTTAAGAGCGTGTGTTCAGACAAATCTTGATTTTGATAGTCCTTTTAAATAACAAAACTTAGCGTGTTGTGAGTTTAACTCACGATTTAATTCTGTTCTAATATATTTAATATAAACAATAATTGAACCTAATGATAATGCTAAACCAGGTAATATATAAGTTGTAATATCAGTTTCAACATATAAATAAGGTATATTAATGATACGACCCAATAATAATAATCATAAAGCAAAAACTAGTGATGGAATTGATGAGAAAATTGAGACAACTACTGTAGCAATATGATCGGGTAATTTATCAGGATTCATACCAACATAAACTCCAATTGGTATACCGATAACTAAAGTTAGCATAACTGAAAATATTCCGATCAAGAAAGATTTATAAAATCTTACTCAAACAAAATCATTAATATTTTGCCCAGGAAATACAGAATACGAAATTCCGAAATTACCATGGAATAAGTTTTGTAAATAAATTAAATACCTTTGAAATAACGGTTTATCTAGACCATATTGTGCTTCAATTGCTTTTTTTGATGCTTCATCTAATCCTGATGTTAAGGTTGTAGACCCAGGTATTGAGTTTATTAAGAAGAATGTAATTGTCACAACTATTCAAGCTATAGTAAAGAACTCAAAAGCCATAATAAAAAGTCTTCTTAATGCTCTCACTAAACTTGATTGAGTGTTAAAAACTTCATTTACAAGTGTGGTTTTTGGCTTAATTTTATTTGCAAAGTCAACAAACGAATTATTATTGGATAATTTTTTATCTTTAAAATTCAGTTCATTTTCTGTTACAAAATTATTTGTATTTTTTATTTTCATCTATTTTTCTCCTTATTTAATTATTGTTGGTAAATTAGCAACAGGCGGATTAAGAACATCATAAGCGTATTGCAATGAATATGAATATAATCCACTAACACCATTTACTCTTGTAACTTCTCAATATGTATCTACTTCCATAAGTGGGATTACAGGTGCTGTTTCACGCACTATTTTTTCAAAACCTGCTATTACAGCAAAAGCAATAACCTCAGTTCAACCTTCTTCTTTTTCTTTTTCTGTAAATTGACTTGTAAAGAATCTTAAATAACGTTGAGTATAGTCGTTTAAACTTTCGTCATTGTACATAACAGAAAGATCCACTATTTTTTCTCAAACATTCGGACCTTTTGGTTTATTAGGTGCTTCTTCACCACCTAAAATTCTCAATCTTTGTTTAAGATCTTCTATCTTAATTTTATCTTCGTCGTTTTTTATGACTAAATTATTATTTTCGTCTCTTGAATAACCTAAATTTTTAAAATAATCATTATAAATTCAACTTCCAACAGGATTATTTCTAAAACCAGTTGTCTTTTGCTGATTTGAATTTATTTCATCCGGTTTTAAGAAAACTCTTATATAAGAATAAATATCACTTCCAAATGTATCGAAATTACGATAAATTAAATCAAATTTACCTGTAGTTCTTCAATCTTCATAAACATTTTCTGGTAAGTTTTTAATATCAATTTCAATAAAGTCACCAAATGCTTTTTGCATAAAATCTTTAAGCGCTAAACCGGCATTTTTTTGTTCATCTGTAGAATTTGAAATAAATCTTAAAGTAACATGGTTTATACCCGGATGTCTTTCTTTGAATTTATTTATATATGCTCTAGCAACATCTAAATGATAACCTTTGTCAGTTCTATCAACTGTCTCAAATTTCATAGCTTTTGAAATATGATCAATATGTGTATAGTTTTGAACAGGGATTGGAATTCCTCAATTATTTTTATCTGCTTGTTCTTTAGATTTTTTAAACACTGTTTGATTTAAGTAATTTGATGAATCACTTTGATCTTTAGGGTATGTTCCATATTTTGCATACATATAATCATGTTCAAAACCAGCCTCAACAGCGTCTCCAAAACTTGAAGAAGCTTGACCAAATGCAGTTCATGTTATAACAGGGAACGAAGTATTTCATCCGACTATATTTAACATTTCATTTCTATCAATGGCATAATAAATTGCGTTTCTTAAATCTTGATCATTAACAAAAGAATCTTTATTGGTTTCCTTATCTAAATTAAATCCAAGAGCAATAGTTCCAAAACCATTTGATTTATTCATGTATTTTCTTGTAGCTAAATTTGATCAATAATCTCACTGTAAAACCGATGGAATTCTTGTTGCAGAAATATACCCATCTTCAAACATAGCAGAATTAATGTTCGGTTCATTTGAAAAGAATATTTTAATTCTATCACTTATTGTTTTAGATGCGGAATAGTATTGATTATTTTTAGTAAGTAACACATAACCTTGTGGCCCTAAAACTAAGTCATCAATGTTAAATGGTCCATTAGTTAAAAAGTTTTCTTTTTTAAGTCCAAACTCCTTAATTCCACCTATTGATTCTATAAATAACCTATTAACCGGAATTAATTCACCTTCTAAATCACGATATGCACTGTTAATGCTTGAAGGTTCATATTCGTCATAACCGATTCTTAAAGTATATTCATCAAGACCTAGAAGTCGATTTTTGAAATATTTTTTAGGATTAAGTTGTTTAACAAAATCATTATCAAGTGTTGTTTGTCCGTTAGAAACTAAATTTTTATATAATTTATTAATTTTTTCAATATATTCATTTTTAGTATCTTCAGAATATTTTAAATCACCCATTTTATGTTTTAAACTTCTTGATTCTTTTAATAATGACTTAAAATCGTCAGAAACTGTTTGTTTAGGATCAAAATATAAATACTTTCTAATTCTTTTTGGTAATCTTTGAGGTATAGTTTCTAATTCTTTTTCAGTATGAAGTTTTAAAGAATATTCAGGATTAGGTAACATAATCAATGTATCTTCTGCTTCAAAATCAAAATCAGGAGAATAAGGAATAGCACTTAAAATTGTTTTATTATCATAATTTCAGTACATTCTACCAGAATATAATCCTAACGCTAAAGCATTATTTTTAATTTTTAAAACTTCATCATCATCACCTATATTTTGTGATGCTCAAGGTTGATAATCAGGATTAAATACATCATATTCTCATTTCCCATTAACTTCTATAACTGGAGGATAAGCAAACGGATTCTTAAATGCAACACTATGTTTTTGAATATACTCTTGTTGAGCTTGCATTAATTCATTTGCATTTTGAAATTTACGTTGCAATGTAGATGTTATTCTTTGAGAACCTGTTTCTAAATCTAAAATATAATGAATTCCGTCAATATAGTCATCTGCAGTAACGGAGTCGCCGTTACTTCATTTACTTTGTCCATCATTTAAAAATATGTTTGATGTTAAAAACTTATTATTTGTAGTAATAATTGAATTTACTGAATAATATTCTGTTTGGTCGGTATTTATAGTCCCGGGAGCAGATCCAAAATTATCTAAAGAGTAAAACATTCCCGAATTTTCCGGATTTGGATTTTCTTTTAAAAACGAATCAACTGTCCCATCTTCGGATTGGTATAAACCCCAATTCATCCTTGGTATATTAGCAATTCTTTTAATAGCTTCGTTAGGTCCGGATTTAATTGGCGATTCAACTAATGAAGGTAATATTTTATTAACAGAAGGGTACTTAATGTAATTTAAAGAGTTGATTGGGTTGGCTGCAAGACCTAAATTATAATCTTTCACAGAATTTAATAAACTAGCATTAACTCTAACTTTTTCATTTTCATTCTTAAGTCCACTAACTTCTTTGTTTCCTTCTTTAGTTGGAGCTTGCGAACAAGCAACACCAACAAGAGGAATTGAAAAAGAACTAATTGCTAATAAAAATGTTTTTATTTTTTTTCTTGATTTCATCTTTCTCCTTTTTATTTAGTTCCGTTAAATTGAACACCAACTTTAAATACAGGTACTTTTTTGCCATCAATTTCTTTTAAATAAATTGATGTTGGTGCCTGTGAAAATGTTTTTCCGTTTTCTGAAATACTTTCTGCTGTACCTAAATCTATTTCTAATGTTTTTGTTCCTTTAGAATTATCTGAAAAGTAAATTTTATATTCATGGTTTGGTGTTAATAATTTATTTGAATAATTAGACATGATCGCATAATCACTTACTCATGCGGTAAACCCTTGTCCTTGATGATGACCATTTGAATCAGTATAATTATATCTTTCATCACCTAACCAATGACGTGAAGTTGGGTTGTTTTCGTTATTAACATTTTGAGTTTTATAATAGAACATATTACTACTATTCTTTTTGTTAATTTTAATTGTTTTAACCTCTTGTGTTTCTAAATCTTCAAATACTAAATAATCAACTTTGTTTATATCCTCATTATTTAGATAACCAAACATAGCTATTGCGTCTTTATCTGTATTTCTTCAAATGTTAGAAACATTACGTTTTCCGACACCTTGAGATTGAATATAGTATTCTCAATAAGCTTTTGCTCTATCTGATACAACATTACCTTCTAAATCAGTGATACGTATTGTATCATCTTGGATTGAGTTACCTTCATCATCATAAAGTCTAAAATTAATAAAATCTCTATATCAACGATCTTTAAATCAACCATTATTAATTGATTGGAAACGTCCTAAATATAAAGGAGATTTATTTTGGTCATCAGAGAAATTATCGTTTGATGCTAAATCACTAGGTGAATATGATGTTCCTATTTTTTCTGATCTATATTTATCTTCGTTATCATTTTTTTGTTCAAATTCAACAATTGTATTTTGAACAGTTTCTTTTTCTTCACCCTTAAACTTAAACATTAAATCTCTTCATTTAGCTGTATATGAACCGTCTAAAACATATTCTAAACCTGTATTTGATTCATTTAACCCTGATAAAAAGCTTGGTAAGTTTCTATATTCATCTTGAGAAGGTGAATATGTTATTTGTAAGTTATCACGGTTAATTGTTTCAGCAAATGAATATGTATAATCTGAGAATAATTCATTAAATTTACGTTCTGTTTTTGTCTTAAAGTAAGCTTCAACATCTGAAGTTGGTTTAATTTTTTTGGTTTTTCCTCTTGCGAATGATAATAATATATCTTTAAATTGGAATTTTGAAAGTCTTAAATTGTATAAAAGTTGAGTTGTATACATTTGAATTTTATCGTCCAAAATTAAGTCATCAAATAATGAAAATTGGTCTAAGTCAACTTGATTTTCATCAGCAAAACTTTGATATGTATCAAAGAATTTTTTAACGGAAATTGATCATTGATCATTTTCTCTCGCTTTATCACTTACAACAACACCATCTGATTTAAATAAACCGTATCCTAAATCTTTATCAAAAATTCAACCGTATCTTAATTCATTTTCCTTACTTTCATTGATTTTATCTCTTATTTGTTTAAAAGTATGATCTCTTGTAAATAAGTTCAATGATGAATTAGTGAATCTTTTCATTATTTCATTTGCATATTGTTGTTCGTTATTACTTTCTATCAATTTATTATAGTAAGATTTTTCTTCAGAAGTTAATTTTTCTTCTTTGGCTAAGGCAATCTTTAATTCTCTTGCAAATTTAGGGATATCAAATCTAGCTTTAACATAGTCTAAATCTCAATTTACTACGTTATTTGCGACATCTAAAATTGCTTTTGTTGTATCGACACTTGTAAAAGCAAGGAATGTATCAAAATCATTAAATTGAATATCAAAACCATAATTTTTGATTCCATTAGTACCTGTTACATAGTAACTATTAAATAGATTGTTTTCAATATCTTTAGCAACAATTCCTTGATTAATTTTTAATGTACGAAATTCCGCAAAATTAGGAAGAGTTGGATTTATAGTATTTTTCGAAACAACATCACCGCTTCCGTTAATCATTAAGAAACTATTATTTGCGACATCACGTCCGATAAATTTAGCAACAAAAGGACTCATTCAATCCATGAATTGTTTTTGTTCTAATTGTTTTAAAATATCAGCACTTAATTGTCCATCTAGAAAACCTGTTGTAAAAATTTGTTTTAAATTAACATTTGGTAAATACTGTTCATTTTCGCTTAATCATAATACATGTTTACCACCAGCAGAAAGAGTTTCGTAAGTACCACCTGTACCTAAATATAATTCAAGTATTACATCAACAAATGATGAATCTGCTTTTGATTTTTCAGAATATGGATTTAAATAAAATTCTTCTTGAACTAATGGATTTTTGATGATATTGTTTTTATTAATTTTTGCAAATCTATCATAAAGAACTTCTCCATCTTCTCCATAATATTTAGCAATAAAGTAAGATGCATTTATTCCGCCATCACTACGTTTTCTTGATTTTACATTATCTAAATATGGTAATAATAATGTTTTATTATAATTTGGACTAAGTTCTGAGAATAAAGTTCCTAAAAGCGGGAATTCAACACTAGTTTTTGGTTCTAATGAAGTATTAGATGTATTTGAATCTCACCCATTAATTGAGTAATTATCTACAATAAGTGATTTAATTGTATCTTCGGCATCTTTAATTTGTTTGTTTACATATTGTAGTGTTATATTAACATTTGTATTTGTTCCTTGTTTACCAATTTGATAAAAAGGGTTATTTTCAGCGGATGTAAAATCAATTCCTAAAGGAACATTAATAATAGGGGTTTTATCTTTATTAAAGATTAAAACTTTATCTATCTTAATAAATTCACCCTTATCATTTCTTTCACCTTCAACAATTTTAGGTAATATTTCTCCGTTATATTCATAAAAATCTATCAAATTACCCATACCATCTTTAGCTTTACCTTTAAGCATATCTAAAGACGCTTTTTTAAATCTTCAAACTCCGTCTGCATCTTGAACCATATATTTTACTGGATATTGTTCATCTGAATTTTTTGATGGGTTAAGTGTACCTGAGTTTTGATCTAATGTATTCATCAATCATAAGTCAGAAACATTTAATCATTTCTTATCTTCTGTCGAAGTTAGTCCGTTTTGTTTTCTACGTGATTCGGTTGCTTTAAGAAGTCCTTCGTATGTTTGTAAAAATCTACGATTATTATTTAATAATGCATCTTTCAAGTTTTCGTTACCAACTTTATTTCCTCAAACATTTTCAGGTTTTTCAACTGTTCTTTCATTGTTGATAATTTCGTTATTTTCTTTTTTAGGTAAATTAAATAATAAATATTCTCCATCATTTTCTTCAGAAACAATATTAGGTTGGTTTAGAAGTGGTGAAGAATTTAAACTTAAATGTGTTCTAGCTTTTAAGTATAAATCAATAACATCTCTTTTGTAGTAATTTTGTATATTAGGTGTTGAACCAGGTGTTAATGCAGAACCAAAAATTGGTTTGTTGCCTTTATCACCTAAATCTTGTGCTGAATTTAATGTCATGTGGTGACCATATTCGTGAGCAGCAACAAATTTAAGAAAATCAGCCGCAAGTCCTTTGTAATTTTTATTGTTCATTGCGATTAATGATCAAATACCAACACGTGAATCTGGGTTCAATCCAAAATATTTACCATTTTCTAAAACATATTCGAATTCACCTTTAGAATTTAATTTTCTTACTAGGTGCTCTCCTTCAAGAGTTTCAGTTGCTCAAGGAACTTTTTTAACAAGCGAACTAGCAAAACCATCATAAGCTTCTACATAAACGCTATATGTAGAAACATTTTTAACACCTTCTGGTGTACTAATATTTTTGCTTCCTTCTTCTTTAATTGCAAATGGTTGCACAACTGATTTATATTCAATGACATTAAATAAATCTTTTACTTGATCAAGGGCATCACCATTTTCTTTTTCATCAATATTTGCATCTACATTAAACTTAACAAATCTAGTATTTAAATAACTTTCAAAATCATTTCCTTCATTATTAACATATTCTTTAAGTGTTAGATAAAGTTTTGTTCCTTTTTTCTCAACTTTATTTAGTTTTACATTGAAAATATTATTTTCACTAAACTCTACTAAATTTGTCTCTGGTGTTATAATTCCAGCTTTAGTTAATTTTTGAATTAAATCGATTTTAGAATTTGAAACATATAAAGGGTTTTTCTTTGAAATTGTTAATCCTTCAGAACTATTCATAGCTTCTAATCACACTTTTGAAGCAATATCTCTATTGATAATTTTCTTTGCATTTTCAAAAGTTTGATCCATTACCGTTTTATATTTTGATTCAATTTCCTTAAATGTATTAAAGCTTAATTTTAATTGATCTGCATAATCGGAACTTTTACGTGTAAATGCTTCTGCTAAATCATAAGTTTTATCTCTAAGTTTTGTATATTCTGTTACATCTGTATTAAATCTATCTATTTGAGTTTTAAATTGTTCTCAAGCGGCAGGATTTTCTTCTTCGAAGTCATATTCCATTTCACCACCCTCTTCAAAATCTTCATTATCCCAATGTTCACTTAAGATATCGTATGCTCCATTTGCGATTTTTCCAAAGCTTGAATCTTCATCCATTTCAGTTTTAGCCACCAATCCTTTATAATACTCAGCTAAAACTTCATATTTTCTCTTTATTTCCTTTAATTCCGCAATTTTTTCAGGTTTTTTTTCTTCGCTAGAATTCAATTTGTCTATCTCGTTTTCAAGTTCTTCAATTTTTTCTGTGTAATCTTCAACTAATTTATTATTAGTTTCATATAAATTGTATCTATATTCGATTATTGGTTTAAAAATTGCGGCAATTCATTTAATGCGCTCTTCTTTGGTATCATTTTCTCCGCGAAAACCAAAACTCATAAAAACTGGATTGGAAATGATAGAAAAGTATCTTTTAATTAAATCGTCAAAATTATTTAATCCAAATTCTTGTTCTAATCTTCTTAAATAATTTAACGAATCTTTGAAATCATTCAATATTGTTTGAAGATTTTTATTTGAATTAGCTAAACTAATATTAAAGCTATCTATAGCATCAATGCTTTCTGAAATTAAATCATTCATGTATTGATTGGCGGTTGGGTCTAATAAATCAGCATCAGCTATTTTATTAATTATATTGTTTAATGATACTTTAAATTTTTCTGAAACCATTTTATGGTAAGAATCGAATTCCGGTTTTAAACTAGCGGTAATTTCTGCGGCTTCAGTATAAATTCTTACAAAATCTTTTAATTTTTCACTAACTTTCGCTTTAAAGAAAACTAATTTTTCTTGTATCTCTTGTCTTAATGAATCTGATTTGTCTAAAATAGACATAAAATCATCTTTATATTCTGCCAAATCATCATTTTCCAGCAATGATTTTTCAATTTCTTTATAGAATACTCTAGATCCATTTTCTTCTGCTTCTGATAAACTTTTTAAAGTCATAACTACAACATAATTACGAATATTTTGTTTATATTCTTTAGAAAGGTCATCTAATTCTTTTTTTGTATTTTCAAACTCTTCTAATAAATTAGAATAATTTGAACTATTTAAACTATTATCAATTTTAGTTGATTGATTTTTTAACTCTTCATCATTTAAAAATTCATCTTTAACTTTCAAAGTATCACTCAATTTTTTATTTATTTCTGTAATAGCTTTTTGTTTAAAATCATTTTGTTCTTCTGTTGTAGCATAAGGATCTGAAATAGAATTCATTTTTGGTGCATATACATAAAAATCACTTCTTTCAGAACGACCAGTAGCCTCTTTATCTGCTTTGGTTCTTAAAAATCCATCAATATTGTAGTACTCTCTCCAATTAATTTGGGTGTCGTCAGACAACTTATTAAGTTCATCAACTGCTATTAATTGTGTTGGTATATAACCTAAATCAATAGAATATAAAACATAACGATCTGATTCTGGTTTTAACTCAGCAAAAACATTACCATTTAAAACTTCGCTATATAAGTTGAATGATGGTCTATTTTGAATAATAAAATCATGAACTAATTTAACATAGTCAAATTTTTGTTGAATAGTAGAATTATTGTAATCTATCTCATTTTGTTCAATCTCATTTAATTTGTCTAATAATTTTTTCAAATTAATTACAGTTTCAAACTTTTCTGAACCTAATCCGGCTTTAACTAAAGTTTCTTCTAGCAATCTTTTTTGTTCTTCTAAATTAATTTCTCTTTTTCTTGCAACTAAATCAGAAATATTTTTATGAGCTTGTTTTAATTGCTCGTCAGTAGGAATTAATTGAGTGTATTCATCAATTTTAGCTTGAGATCTATTTACTGCATCTAAATAATCTGAAATTTGTAATTCTAAATCTTCAATTTCTTTATTTAATTTATAAATTTTAAAATGTAATTCTTTTAAATCTTCTTCATCTTCTGTTTCTTTTAATTCTTCCTGAAGTTTTAAAATTTCGGAATTCTTAGCTTCTACCTGTGCACTTAATTCATCTACTTTAGCTTGATTAGTTTTTTTGTTTTCTTCATACGCAACTAAAATATCTTTAAATTCTTTTTTACTTTTTTGAACGACATCATTATTTTTAACAATTTCCTCGTCGATCTCTTTTAATGATTGTTGAGATTCTATATATTTATCAATGTTGTCAAAGACTTGTTGATCTAATGATTCATTTTTTAAAATAAATTGATCATATAATGCTCTAATATCAGATGATAAATTACTAAAATTAATACGGTTATGGTCTATACCTTGTTCAATACTTTCTACTGTTTCAGGAACTGCATATTGTTCATCACCTTTATCGTCTATATATCTGTATTCAGCATCATTAATAGCATTAAATAAAGCAATTGATTTACCATCATCAAAGAAAATTCTTAAATATTTATCTGAATAACCGTGCTCAATACCTTCGTTATAGAAATCGTATTTAATATTAATAATTGTTTTTTCTTCAAAAGTAAATTTATCTAAATCATTTAGAGTATTAAATTTATCTAAATTTGAATACTGTTTGGCATATTCATTAAATTTGACTTTAGCTTCTTCGATGTTTTTAGCGTAGACAATTGATAAATAATCTGAAGGTATATTAATTCTTGATTTTTCAATTGAACTAAATGAATTTTCTTTTATTGATTCAGGTAAAGAACCTGAAACAACAAAAACTTTTTTATTCTTTAAAGAACGAACATCGCTAATTTTTCTAAATGAAAAACGACGAAGTGTTTCTAATGATGTATTTGAAAATGAATTATATTTTGTAACATTCGATAAGAATTTTTGAACTTCTTCATAACTTCATAATTTTTTATTAATTTTATACAATAAAGAATCTGAAGCATTTCCGGCACCACTGAGGGTACTGTGTAATGGTATTGAACCAAAGAAAGCATCAGGGTAAAATTTAATTTGTGTATATTCTTTATTTTCGTTTGAGTGAGCCCCTAAAGTAATACTATTACCATGTTGTTCAACCCCTTTAACAATTGAAAACTCTTTAAGTGTTATTATTTCAGGACCTCATGAAACGTTTTTCATGAATCATTGTGTAAAATTATAAAAATCAACAGCATTAACAGCTTCTAAATATTCATTATAAAAGTCAAAATTACCATATCTTATATTTAAAAACGGTAATGAATGATTCTCTTCGAAATAATCATTCAAGAATTTATCATAATCAACTCAATTACCATTGACTAAAACTTCACCATTTGCTCCTTTTAATGGATCAAATTCAGCAATTAATGTTGCTTTGTCTGTGGTAACAAAAGACACTTTTGCTTTGCTAACTTCAACAAATTCATTTTTTAATTCATTTTTTTCAACACCTTTTTCGGCTTGTTGATTAACTGAATTATATTTAAGCAAAGAAATTGTTGTCGCTGTTGCGGCAAAAATAAGAGCAACTGAAATTACATATTTAGGTCAAACAGAAGCTCTTCAATTGAACTTTTTTCTTTTTTTGTTTTTCATATTTCCTTTCGTAAATATTATTTAATATATTTTTCATGTATTTCTGTCATTATTTCGCTAACAGCAGCGGTTTTTGCGTAGTAACTTAATAAATCACTTAATAAGAAGTTACTTGAAGTATCATATTGATCATAAATTAATAAATCAACACCAAATCTAATGTAAGAATTAGATAAGAAAACATCCATTTCTGATAATTTATTTAAAAATGAATAATATGTTTGTCTCTTTTCAAATAAATCATTTTTTAGATCAACACTATTATTTTCGTTATTAAATAAAAATTCGTATAAACTTTTTGCATAATTTGTTTCGATTTCTTTAAACTTATCATAAATAACTTTTGGTGTTATTTGATCTACACCTTCAAAAAAATCATTTTGATGATCATTGTTTTTATTATTATCTTCAACATTAACATCAAAACTTTCTAATGTTCCATCCACATTTAATATTAAATTGTATCCTTCGCCCTTCGAAACATTTGAAATTTCTTTATTTAAATAATTTGCCATTTCTTTATCATGATATGTGTCATTTCCTTGAGGATCAACATGTAACTGAATTTTGTCATATTCTGGCTTAACATTATTTTTTCAATAACGAAGCAGAACCACAACTTCTTGAGTAGCTAAAATTTTAGACAATGAAGGAATTGATTCTTTTTTTCTTTGACTTCTTTCTATTGTTCTATCGTAACTTTCAAGTGTTTCTTTTAAAACCTCTACTATTGGAGGAACTCCATCTGATAAATCACCAACTTTATCATATTTCTCTTTAGAATACTCTTTTAGTTCTTTTAATAGTTCACTCTCGAAATTATCATTATTAATTCCTTCTTTGGCCGATTCTATTTTTTGTTTAAATTCATCTAAAGTATTTTTTAATGTATTTCTTATTTCTCCCACCAAGGATTCATAAAGTTCATTTCAAGGTTTTTCACTTTCAAAAATATGTTCTAATTCGTTGATATATATATCAATTAGAGAAACTTTTGACTCTAAATCTTTTTGAATTCTTTCTTTATCAACTGATTCTAAATCAATATTTTTAAAGAAACTAAATAAAGATTTTATATCTAAAAATATTTTTATTTGTGAATCATATGTTGAACCATCTAAATCATACGCTTCGGATGATAATTTTTCATTAAACTGTCCGACTAAAGATTTTTCTTCTGTTTCATTTTCGTTACTTGTTCCTTCTAAATTACCAATAAATAATTTTATAAATTTATTTGACTGATTTTTTATTTCAATCATTTTTTGATCTAAAATATCATTATTTGTAGATTCATTATCATCATTTATTAAACGAATAGCAACGCCTATTAACTCTTTAATATTTGTTAAAGAAATTATCAACTTATTAGAATTTGACTCCCCATACATATAACCTCATTCGCTTATAATGTCATTATTTTCATTCTTAGTTGATTGAAGTTTTTCAATAAAAGTATCAATTACTGGAACTAATTTTTCATTAACATCATTAAGTTTATCTTGAACATTTTCTTTATCGGAATTTGAATTATATTCAATATTAAAGTTTCTTAATAATTCCTTTTGTTCGTTGAAATTATTTGTATCTCTTTCTTTATTTAAAGTAGCTTGTCTTATAGATTTATCATATTTAGCAGAATTATTCAATCTCAACAAATTGTTTAATTCTTCATTTTCAAGATCATCACCCGTTTTTTTGTAAAAATCAATAATTTTTTTAGAAATTTCTATTTCTTTTTTTGTAACTTGATATTTAACATATCTTAAAAATGACTCTTGAAAAGTGTTTGTGCTCATTGATTTTATTTGATCCATTGTTCTTGAATATTTAGTATAAAAATCTTTGTATAAATAAACTGCTTTCTTTTCGTTTCCTATTGATAAAGGTTTAAATTCAGTATCAAAAACTTTATAAAAACTACCATCACGATTTTTATCAAACTCTTGGTTAACTTCAGCATCATAATCTTGCTTCTCTTTTGTATTATCTACTAAGTATCCATCTAATAATACCGCTTTTGCGTCATTAACAAATTTATTTAAATCTTCTCAAACATTAAATTCGTTAAAGTAAGTTAAATTATTTGGTAATAAAAGAACATTTATTCTATCAATTATTGATTTAACTGAGTTATATAATTTATCATATCTAACTGAGTTGATATATGTTCTAACATTAGAATCGATTCATTGTTTATAAATACTTTGTAATTCAAGTACTTTAGCTTTGGCTTCTGAAATGAATTTAGGATCAATTATTTGTTTATAAACAGGGAATAATGAAACTCTAAATTCGCTATCATCAATTTTTAATGAAGGCAATAAACTACGCATATTTGGTGATGAAAAATCAATAAATTTGTTTGCTACACCATCGTCACCATCTTGTTCAAGATTATATCAAAATGAAATTTGATGTTGAAGTAATGATGATTCATCAATTGCTTGTTGATATTTTTCTACATAAGATTGAAGTCTATCTAATAAGTCTTGTTTATTTTCATAAGTACCTTGCGGTTTCGAATTAACAATACTAATGATTTTATTTAAATCCCTAATTCTTCATTGAAATAGTAGGTCCATTTCTTCTGATTTAGGTGTATATACAGTTATAGGATTAATTGTGTCATCGATGTACTCATAAATTAATTTACTTCTACTTAGAAGGTGGAATACTGTACTTTCTCAAGTTCATAAATTAGCAAAATCTTCTTCAGTTGTAGCAACATCTGCATTTGTACTAATTATACTTGCTACTATTTGATCTAATAGACTTTTTTCTTTACTATAAGTTTCTGGTTTTTGTTCTTTAAGTGCAGTGGTAAAATCAGAAACTATAAAATTGCTAATTTGATTATATAAATTTCTTACTGATAAACCGTTTCTCTCGATAGCAGTTCCACTCATAACTTGAATTTTTCTAGTCAATTCATCTATTTTTCCAGATAATTCTATTAACTCGTTGTTTTTAGAATCTTTTTCTGTCACTGATTCACTCAATTCATTTTTTAATCTTGTGATTTCATTATCTTTTGCTCTTGAATTATTTTCATTTTGTTCTCTATACTTTTTATATTCTAATTGTAACTTTTTATAATCATCACTATTTTTTGTATTTGAGTTAGTATTAGAACAAGAAGCTAAAGATACTAATCCAGCTGATGTTAGTGTTAAACTTATTGTTTTTAATCAAAATTTTCTTTTCATTTTTATCTCCTTTTATAAACAAATAAAAAAAGCTTTATATGCTATATAACATACAAAGACTTTTTAAATATTATAATATATTGAATAATACCAAAAGAAATGTATATCTATAGCGCCAATGGTTAAACCAAAGAGTAGAAATCTTTTATGCTTTTCTACCAGCAAAAGTAATTGTCATTACTTAAGCTTCGGCTATTGAATCCTTTCATTAATTTCTTCGTTTACCAACTCAATTAATTACTAATATTAACAGCACCTCTATAGACACAATAGATTTCAATACAATCATTAAAATCCATTATGTATAGTTCAACAATACAAAGTGAATTTTATGACTAAATTAAATAGATTTAATCCGGGTAAATCTATTTCTAATAATCATAAACATATTAGAGTAATGTTGATTTGCTTTTTTCATATTTTTATTATATATTAAAAAACTAAAAAATAAAATAAAAATTGTTTTTTAATTTAAAAAGTATATAATACTGCTTTTTTAAGTGTTTAAAGTTATTTATAAACGCAATATAATATATAAATTCTCCTCATTTAATAATTAAAAAATCAGACTAAAATCTGATTTTTTAATTATTATATTTTGCAAGCTTGACATTCTAAATTTTCGCTTCCTTCAAGAACATCTTGACGAACACGAACATAATAAATAGAACTACATTTTTTAGTAAATGCTCTTATATAAGCTTTATTCAAATCACGTGTAGTAGCTTGATCTGTCATAAATAATGTCAACGAAATGGCCTGGTCAACATGTTGCTGAGCAATGGCAACAAGATCAATAATTGGATTTGGACCTAATTCATAAGCACCATCTAAATAGTATTTTAAATTTTCATTACTTACTTGATAAGCAGGTACATAAACACGGCCAACTTTACCTTCTTTACGAACTTCAACAGGAGAAACTACAGGTTGTAAACTTGGTGTACATGAAGATAAATAAGAAATACTTCCTGTTGGGGCAATTGCCATCAGATGCGAATTTGCTAAGCCGTATTTTCTAATTTTTAAATCTAATTCAACTCAATCTTGCTGTGTTGGGATTTGAACATGATATTTATCGAAAATATCAATAATTTTTTGTGTTTTAGGAGTAAACTTATCAGGTTCACATTTTGTATATTTTGATAAATATTCGCCATTTGCAAATTCTGAAATATCAAATGATTTAAATTTACCAACTTCTCTAGCAATTTTGTTTGAAGTTTTGAATGCATGATATGCCACTGTATAAAAGAAAATATTAGTAAAATCTAAAGCTTCTTCACTACTATAATAAATTTCATTTCTTGCCAAAAATCCATGCATATTCATCGCTCCAAGACCTAAAGCGTGATTATTACTATTTCCGTTATTAACTGAAGGAGCAGAACTTAAATCAGCAATTCTTGATACTTTATCAAGAGCACGAATTGAACGTTCAACTACAGAACCAAATTCACTTCCTGAATCCATAATTTTAGCTATATTCAAACTACCTAAATTACATGAAATATCTTCACCTATTTTTTTAACAGATAAATCAGTATCAAATTCTGTTTCTGTTGAAACCTGAGCAATTTCTGAACATAGGTTTGACATAACAATTCTTCCACGATTTTTATGTGGATTGTTTTGATTGACAGTATCATCGAAAAGTATGTATGGATATCCTGACTCAAAATGTAATTCAGCTATAGTTTGAAATAACTTACGAGCACTAATATAAGTTTTTTTAATTTTTGGGTTTTTAACTAAATTATCATATTCTTTAGTGATTGAAATATCACTCATTGGCACACCGTAAACATCTTTGATATCTTTTGGAGAAAATAACGCCATTTGTTGGTTTTGTTTAGCTAATTCAAAAGTAATATCAGGAACAATTAGACCTAAAGAAAGCGACTTAATTCTTATTTTTTCATCTGCATTTTCACGTTTAGTGTCTAAAAATGACATAACTTCAGGGTGGTGAACATTTAAATAAACAGCACCAGCACCTGGCCTTTGACCAAGTTGATTTGCATAACTAAAACTATCTTCTAGAATTTTCATTACTGGGATAATACCAGATGATTGATTTTCTAATTTCTTAATAGGAGCACCAAATTCTCGTAAGTTAGTTAAACATAGTGCAACACCTCCAGCACGTTTAGATAATTGTAATGAAGTTGAAATCCCACGGGCTATTGATTCCATGTTATCTTCAACACGTAATAAATAACATGAAACAAACTCTCCACGTTGTTTCTTACCAGCATTTAAAAATGTTGGTGTAGCAGGTTGAAAATACCCTAAAATCATATCCTTTAATATTTTTTTGGCTAATTCTTTATCACCTCCGCCAAGTAATAATGAATTCATTACAACTCTATGCGTATAAGTTTCAAGATACTCTTTTTCATCAAAGCTTTTCAAACAATATGTTGAAAAGAATTTAAACGCACCCATAAATCCGGGGAATTTATGTTTAAAACTTAAACCATATTCTGTTAATTCGATAACATATTCATAACCATATTTACTTACTAATTCTTCTTCGTAGTAGTCGTTTTTTACTAAAAATTGTAATCTTTCTAACTCTGAATCAAAATGTTTTAATCTAGGTAAAACATGTGAAATCATATATTGCTTAGCTGCTTCTTTATCTGCTTCAAAATCATATTTCCCATTCATTTGAAGACCAGCTAAAGCATTTAATGCAATATATTTATCATCTTCTTTATTTAATTTGTTATAGGTTTTATTCATTTATACCTCAAAAATTTTTTAAGATCTTTTGTAGTCTCTCTACATCTGATGGGGTACCTCTAAGTTCATATTGATATAAAAGAGGAACTTTTAATTTTGATGTTAACACACTTCCTGCTAAGGCAAAAGTGTTATTAAAATTTGTATTCCCTGATGCAACAACACCTCTACAATGAGATCTATTCTTTTCGTTATTTAAAAACTTAATGACTTGTTTTGGCACAGCACCACTTGTAAATTCTCCGCCACCAGAATATGTTGGACAAAATAAAACATAATCAAAATTAAGTTCAATACTTTCTTCTATTTCATAAGGAATAGCTGTACTATTAAAACCTAATTTTTTAACAAATGTTTCTGTATTTTTTGTATTTGTACTAAAGTAAACGCAATGAATATTACCGGTAGGTTTCACAACGTTATCTAATTTAATTGTATCTAATTTCATATTAAAAATCTCAATCCTCATCTTCTGTTTCTTCGCTTACACCCATAACATAACTACTTCCATTTCCTGAGAAGAAATCATGATTTTCATCTGCTCGAGCAGATAACTGCGCAAATACTTCTGGTTTAATTTTTGTTTCTTCATCTGTAAACGGTGAATCATAACCTAAATTTTGTAAAAATTTACCTGCATTATATAAACTAAATTTTATTGCATCCTCAGCTAAATTTTCACCATCACTTAGATGGAAACCATCATAAAGTTCGTATAAGAACTTTTTCTCTAAATCGATAAGTTCATACATTAATTTAAAAACAAACTCTTTCATTTCTGCTTGTTTTTCAACCGATTCTTTTTCGATCTTACGTTGATATTTATAACCGCTATAGTAATTATGAATTACTTTATCACGTAAAATTAAACGAATAATGTCACTTGTGTTTGGTAATTTTGAACGTGCAGATAAATAAAACGGCAAGTAAAATCCACCATACAATAAAAATCCCGGCATAAGCGCTGATGCCACTTTAGATTTAAGCGGATCATCTCCTACATAATATGGTATAAGAGCCTTAGCTCTCGCTTGTAAAGCGTCATTTGCCACAACTCATTCATGAGCTTCTTCAATTTGTTCACTTGAACATAGTGTACTAAAAATTGTTCCATAACTTCTAGCATGTACACCAACCATAAATGCAAAGTTAGCATAAATTACTTGTTCGTGATCTGTTGTAGAATGCGGAATTTGCGCTGTGTCAGAAACTGTTGCTTGAACAGTATCTAACAATGTTAAACCTGTAAAAGTTCTTGTCACTAATTGTTGTCATTTTTCATCTAAAGTATTTCATGATTTTAAATCATTTGATACAGGAATTTTTTCTGGTAGTCAAAAGTTTTGTGTAACTCTATTTCATACTTCTAAATCTTTGTCATCATTTATTCAATTTCAGTTAACACTTCTTAATCTACCTTTGAAACCATTTTGATAATATTCAATTGGCGAAACCGAATCATAATAATATTGATTTTTTATCTTTATTTTTTTATTTTCCATTTTTTGTTGCTCCTCAATTTTAATTTAGTTATTAGCCCGTAAACCACTACTACGGGTTAATATATAATACAATATTTCAATGCTGTTTTTTAGAAAAAAATTAAAATAAAAAATAGTTAAAAATTTTTGTTTTTTATCCTTAAATTTTGGTATGATTTTAGATTAACTTATTTTGTTAAACTAAAGTAAAATAATTATTTTATGCCTATACCGTAGGCATTTTAATAATATAGCTTATTATTTTCATAAATTTTCCGTATGCATAATGAGATATATTTTTGTACCACATTTACCACTTTTATTTTTATATTTTAATGTAGATTTAGTGTTTAATTAAACTATATGAATATAGGTTAAAATTAGTAAAAAATATCAAACAATTTTACCTTATGCTTGATATTTTAAATTTTAAAATTTTAAACTATTTTTAATTGTTATTATACCCGTTCTTTACTGTTGAAAAAACTTTTTTTCAATAATTTTCACGTTTTAGTATTTTATCATCATCATATGATAAACTGAAATATTCTACTATAGAAAAATAGAAGTTTTCTTCAAAATATTTTTCACCTTCTTCTTTATAGAGTGCAATTAATTTTTTATTACCACCGTGTTTAGAATCAAGATAATTACCTCATCTTTGGGCTACGCCTTCTACTCCGGTCGCTGAACCAATATATAATTTTCCGGTTTCTTTATCTGTAAGACAATATACGCCTTTAACATTCTCTAGCGCTTCTTTGTATGTTGGTAATATATCTCCATTAAAAATAGCTTTTAATTTTTTGTAGCTTAAATGTACATTATCATAACCTTCAAATTTTTCACCGCTATATATAGTTGGCAACAACTCTTTAATTGTTGGATTTTGCTCAAGAAATGTATCTATAAAAATTAAACGGTTTTGGCTTTTCTTTTTATAATTAACTATTAACCTACCAAAATATGGTTTATATTTTTCCGAAATTTCTATTTTTGCTTGATTCTCTTCGAGGTTTATTTCATTAAAAATTTTACTTTCAGGTCAACCTTTAACCACGCCGGCAGACACAAATAATCATTCATCTTCTTTTGGTAGATGAAGAAATGCGAATACTAATAGTCCTAACTCATTAAAATTATGATTTCCTTTAGGTTGAAAAGCACGAAATAAATGTTCAAATTTCCCATTTTCTTTTTCTCACTCACTTTTTGTTAACCATTCATCATTAAATAGAGAACCATTTTTTTCTATACTTTTAGAGGTTTCTACTTTTATATTCTTTTTTTTAATATCTAAATCGCTTATATTGAAAAAATCTTTAAAACTTATTTTCATTTTTGCTCTATTTTAATACTATATTTTAATATTTGAATTATATCATTTTTTTATTGCTATAAATTCTTGGTCATGGGCCTAAAATTAATTCTAAATTTTAAAACGTTGATAATAGTCAAAAAGTATAAAAAATAGCAAAGTATCATTTGCTATTTAATTATAATTAAACTTCATCGTCTTCGTCAATTAAATCATCTTCAACATCGACATTTCCAAATATTTCGTTCTTAATTTCTAATAACATTTCTTTTTGTTTATTAGAAATTCTCTTATTATTTTTAACTGGTTTTTGCTCTTCTTGCGGTTGAGTGTTTCTATTATTTGTAAACTTAATTTTTTTAGTAATTAAATCTGAATCAGGTTGTTCATCAGTGAAAATAATTGTAGGTATAATAATCGGATTTCTTCTTTTTTCTTTGTAGAATAAAGAACTTAAACGATCGATAATTATTTTTTCTAAGTCTTCTTTAGTTCAATCTTTTACATTCTTAATTTGGTGTAAAACAGCACCATTACTTACCCTTTTAGCTTCCTCAACTAAGTTCTTAGAAGTTTTAACAAAGAAACTACCACGAGTTATTATTTGAGGTCTAGAAATAATATTATTATTTTCTTTATCAATATAGAAAATAATATTTACAAAACCGGATTTTTTTAATATCTCGCGTTCTTTTAATGTCTCTGAACTAGTGGTTAAAACTGTATGACCATCAATATAAACCGGACCGTAATTTACCTTTTTATTTGTTTTGTAAATTTCTTGATCTAACATTTCGTAAACAACACCTTTATCAAAAATAATTACATTAGAATCTTTAACACCATTTTCTTTAGCAGTATTACCATGAGTAACACTCATACGATACTCACCATGATATGGTAAAAAGTATTTAGGTTTAGTTAATTGGAATATTTTATCATGTTCTCATTTGTAAGCATGACCTGAAGTATGTAAGTAACCATCTACTCCGTTTTCTTTTATAATTGCGCCTAATTTGTATAATCTATTAATTAATAATTCAACAACCATCCTGTTTCCTGGAATTGGGCTAGATGAAAAAATAATTGTATCATTTTTTGTTATTTTAATACTTGCATGTTTACCGTAGCTCATTCTAGATAAAGCTGCAAGTTGTTCCCCTTGAGAACCCGTTGTTAAAATAACCAAATCTTGGTCTTTCACTGTTGCTAATTGTCTTTTTTCAATTAAAACATCATCACCAACATTAATGTAGCCTAATTTTCTACCGATTTTAACACCTTGAATCATTGAACGACCAAATGTTATAACTTTTTTACCTAATTTTTCAGCAAGTTCAATAATTACCTTTACTCTAGTTAAGTTAGACGCAAAAGTTGTAATGATTAATTTTCTTTTTGCATTAACCATGATGTTTTCAATATCGTTCAGAATATCGCTTTCGGAAGGTGAGTGATTTGGTCTCATGGCATTTGTCGAATCGGAAAGTAGCGCTGTAAGTCCTTCCTTACCAATTTGATCTAGACGAGCAAAATCTGTATAGTTACCTATTGGTGTATAATCAAACCTAAAATCACCGGTGCACATTACACTACCATTTGGTGTAGTTATTCTAACTCCGAAAGCATCGGGAATAGAGTGTTGCGCTGTTCAAAAATCTACTTTACAATTATTTTCAAACTTATATACAGCACTTTTTTCTATTTCTATAAATTCTATTTTTTTATTAATACGTTGCTCTTCGAATTTAAGTTTTAAATATTGAATTGCAATTCTTGGCGCAAATATTTTGTTTAAATTTGTTTGTTTAACTAAATAAATTACTCCACCAATATGATCTTCGTGACCGTGTGTTATAAACAAACCTTCAATTACTTTATTTTCTTCGTTTAGGTATTCATAGTTAGGTATGATACCTTTAACACCAGTGTTAAAAGTGTCAGCAAACTTTATACCAGCATCAATTACAAAAATATGATCTTCATGATCAATAACTAAAGTTGATTTTCCAATTTCCTGAAAACCACCTAAAGCTATCAATTTTGTAGGTGTTTTTTCTTTTTTTGATAGCATGAAATCTCCTAAATTATTAAATTTGAAAAAATGAATAATACTTTAATTTTAAGTACTAATACTATTATATAATAAAATAAAATATACTAAAATAAGTATATATATTATAATACTTATAAAGGAGTTTTATATGTTAAGAATAATAAGTGGAATCTATAAAAATAGACTAATACAAGAGCCGGACTTAAAAATAACTAGACCCACAACAAATAAAGTTAGAGAGGCTATTTTTTCATCTATACAATTCAAAATTATTGATAAAAATATACTTGATTTATTTTCAGGTTCGGGGGCTTTATCTATTGAAGCCGTAAGTAGAGGTGCATCAAAAGCAATCGCAATTGAGAAAAATAGAGAAGTTTATAAAACATTAACTTCTAATATTAACTCATTAAAAATTAAGAATATAAGAACTTTAAATATTGATGCAAATGATTTTTTAAATAAAAACAGCGACTCTTTTGATTTTATTTTTTTAGATGCTCCGTACAATGAATATCAACTTGTAAATAGTGTTTTAGAAAAAATCGGTGAAAAGTCTTTATTAAACTCGAATGGTGAAATAATACTAGAAACAAATAAAATAAACGAAATAATTATTCCGGATAAATTTAGAATTTTTAAACAAAAAAGATACGGAAGGATAGATATTTTATATATTTGTTATGAAAATGAATAACTTTTTTAAGGATGATATTTTAAAAATTGAATGTAACGAAATAACATACGAAGGATATGGAGCTGCTAGATTTGAAAAATATAGTATTTTTGTCCCGAACTTTTTACCAGGAGAAATTGCTAAAATTAAATTAAATCAAGTTTATTCAAAATATGCATTCGGAGAAGTTGTTGAATTTATAAAAAAATCAAGTTTTAGATTGAAAGATAAACAATATCTTCAATACAATAATGCTTCATTAGTAAATTTAGAATATAAAAAACAAATTGAATTTAAAAGCGAATATTTTCATAAATTAATTAAATGAAATTTAGGTATTGAAGATAAACTAATATATGATTTTGTAAGTTCTCCAGTTACTAAAAATTACAGAAATAAAGCAAGATTCCCTTTCTTGATAACTTCAGATAACATTGACATAGGTCAATATCAAAGAAGAAGTAATAAAATCATAAAATTAGATCAAGATTTAATTTTAGTTGATAAAAAATTAGAATTAAAAATTAAACAAATAATTACACTAATTAAAAAATATTATTCAAACAACGAGAATAAATCATTTTTCAAAGAATTAACGGTTAGAATTGGAGAAAATAATAAGTTACAAATAATAATTGAAATTACTAATTTTTTTAATTTAGATAGCAACTTAATTGAAGAACTAAAAAATACAAATAATATTAATCAATTATTTTTAAAACTGGAAAACAAATACATAAAATTAATCAATATTAGTCCTTTAAATATGAGAATTAATGATAAACAATTTCTTGTAAATCCAACTAATTTTTTTCAAGTAAATAGTTTTGTTTCATCTTTAATGTTTAACAAAATAAAAGAAATTAATCTAAATTCAAATAAAAAAATACTAATAGACTTATTTTGCGGTGTTGGAGTAATTTCTCAACTTATTGCAACTAATAATCAACGAATAATAGGTGTAGATATAGATAGAAACTCTATAGATTTGGCGAACCAAAATAAAGAAATTAATAAAGTTAATGGTACATATTATTCTGGAGATGCTTTTAAAATAATTGAATCTAAGGCTAAAAAAATAAATCTTGAAGATTCATTAGTAGTGGTCGACCCTCCAAGAAGTGGATTAAACGAATCTATAATACAGTGATTTGAAATTAAAAAAAATAAAGAAATAATTTATATGTCTTGCGATCCTAAAAGTCTAATTAGAGACTTAAAATTATTTCAAAAATTAAATTATAAAATTAATTATATACAAGGTTTTGATATGTTTCCAAATACAGAACATATCGAGTCAATTACTTATTTAAAAAAAGATTAGAAACATACAATCTAATCTTTTTTATTTTTGTGTTAAAAAAATCAAATATACAACAACGCCTATTAGAGCTAAAACAGCTATAAACGACAATAATGCAATTATATAAATAATTTTGTTTTTATTATATTTTTTTATTTCTTCAACGGGTAAATGGTTTTCGTTGATTACTTCTTCAATAACTTTAGTAAATTTCTTTTCAATTTTATTTTTACTTTTTTTCATAAATTACTTTAATTCAGGCATTATAGAAATACCAATAGCCTCATTACCAGTATGCGCTGCAATACTTAATGGTAAGTAGTTTTTTGTCGAAGGTTGTAATTGCTCTTGAGAACCAACAAAATCATTAGCTTCTTTATCTAAACCGTGGACAATATCTAAATAAAATTTAGTTTTAGGATCTAATTCTCTCATTTTGTCAATGAAACTATTTGTTAATCCATAAGCTTTATTAAGAGCGTTTTTAAAAGTTAATTTAATAGAATGAGGACTAATTGTGCCATCTTCCTTATATTCAAAAATGGGGAAAATTTTAACTTTACTTAAAATAAACTTTTTAATCGAACTTAACCTACCGCTTTTTATAAGATTTTCTAGGGCTTTTGGAACAAAATATGTTTTTGAAGTTTCGTTAATTTCATTAACTTTTTCAAATAAATCATTTATTTGAAAATCTCTTTGTTCATAAAGTCATTTTATATGCTCGGCAACTCTAACTAACTGAGTATTAAATAAATGAGTTTCCATTATAAAAACATTTTTTAATTTTTGTGCAATATTTCTAGCATGTTGAATGGTGCTTGACATATGTGATGAAATACCTAAATAAACAACTTCATCAAACTCTTTAGAAAACTTTTCGAAAACTTCTGTCATAAAACCTAAACTAGGTGATGATGTTTTTATAACAAGTTCTTTATTGTCATATTCTTTAAGTATTTTTTCACTATTTTCTCCTGTATCATAGTATATTTTATTATTAAATTGAATTTCCAAAGGTAAAAAACCATACCCCTTTTCATTTGCCTCGGTAATTGACATACAAGAAAATGAATCTAAAATAATTCCTAATTTTTTCATATGATAAGTATAGCAAATAATAAAAAAATTAATATTAAAAAAGTACTTTGTTATTTTTAATAAAAAAATTACAAAAAGCCTTAAAAAACACTAATATTAATTTATATTAATATATTTAATATATTAAAGTATAATTAAAAGCATGATTAAAAACAAAATTAAATTAATTTTTTATACCGTAATATCTTTCGGTTTAATATGAATTAAATGAAAAAAACAAGCTAAAAAACCTGCTAACACTTTTTTTCAACTAGATTACTTACCGTTCAAACTCGATGATGTTATAAAAAGTTTGGGTGGTAAAAAAAATATTATAGATTTAGATTTAAAACCTTCAAGAGTAAATTTGCATATAAAAAATTCTAAAATTGTAAATACTGAAGAATTGAAAAACACAAAAGGAATAACAGGTGTATTTTTAAAAAGCAACTCTATTTCATTAATACTCGGAGAATTTTCAAAAATTTTCTACGAAATTGTTCTAAAGGAGGTTCGTGATGCAAAATAAATATCAAGTCATATTAGATAATATGTTAGATGTATTACAAAACGATGCATCCATTTTTACTAGTGTTGACAATAAAAAATATTTTGATATTTTTAAAATATTAAAAAACGATGATTTTAACAAATTGATCAAAAACAAAGATTTTGAAATCAGTTTAATTAATGATAAAATCAATAATTTAATAACAAAAATTTCTTACGCAAATAGCATTGAAGAAATTAATCATATATTGGTAAACCAAAATAAAACAAATTTTGCTTTTAACGAAATCGGAAAAGATGTTGAACTTAAAGTCGCTCAGCAAAAAATTATTAATGAATTAAGTAAAAGGTATCAAAAATCATTAAGAAGTTGAAACGAACTTAAATTAAAGGTAAATGAAATACTTGATGAAAGTAATGTTTGATCTTTACATATTGGTTTCTTATTTGTTAGGTTGAGAAAAGATGAAAAGGCAATTTATGCACCTTTATTTCTTAAAGAAGTAGAGATAATTAATAGAAACAACAAACCTTTCTTAAGAAGTAAAGGCGGAATTAAAATTAATGAAAAATTAATTTTTTGATTAAATGCTCAAGGATTCCAAATTAAACTAGATGAAAATTTCGAAGAATTTACAATTTACGACTTAAGAAATAAAATAAAATATGATTGACAAGATTTATATCAACTTCCAATCCATGATTTTGACAAATTCACAAATATTGATCCAGAAAAAATAACAAATGAAAATATTATATTTTACACAGGTACTGTTTTAGGTATTTTTATGCCTTCTGGTGGATATTCTAGAAATAGAATGAAAGAAATTATTGAAAATAATGAAATTGATTCTATTATAAATGTTGACTTTAATAAAAATAGATATAAAAATACTATAAACAATCGTTTCTACACCAATAATTACAGCCTTAGAAACATAACTAAAACAAACAATTCTCAAGATACTGCTATTTTTTCATCACTATTGCAAAATACAGTTATATGAGGTCCTCCTGGTACTGGAAAATCCGAAACAATAATTAATCTTATTTCAAATATATTATTCAATGAATTAACAGCAGTTGTTGCTTCACAAAAAAAAGCAGCATTAGATGTTATTAAGGAAAGATTGGGTGTACTAAGTAGTTTTTGTTTATTTTTAAGTGATTCTAAAATATTAAAAAAAGAAGAATTTTATAAACCCATTAGAGAATATATTGATTATTTAGAAAATTATAATTCTAAAATTGAATTAGGCGATAAGCCAAATTTTAATGAAGCTGAAACACAATTCGTTCTTCAAGCTTCTGAATTGTTTAAAAATTCTCAAATACACTATATTTTAAAAGCTTATTATTATCTTTATAGAAAAAAAGTTAAAGTTAATTTAGATACCGATATCGAATATATAATGAATCTACCAAAGGATATTTATTATCCTTCAGAAGAATTTAACTCAGAGAATAATGTTAAAAAATTAATCTTAGAAAACAAACTTAAATATATGTTTTTCTTAAAAAAATATTGAAATGTAAAAAATATTGCTAAAGATATAAATTTAAAACTACCAGATTTTAACGGTAATTTACAAGATTTGACAAAATTCTTTAACGCAATTAATTATGATGGATTAATTTTTAATAATAATAGTCCATTTAAGCAACTTAACAACTTAATTCAATTAAGTAAGAACCTAAGAGCTAAACAAACATTTTACAAAAAAGAAGATATAAAAAAACATGTTGCCGGCGTAATTTTTAATAAAGTAAATAATTTTAGCGAAGAAAAAATGAAGCGTTACAAAGAATTTGCGCAGTCCGTTAAAGTAGAAAATTACCAACCATATAAATTCGTAAAAGAGTACATAGACATAATAAAAGTATTATTCCCAATCATTGTGGCCACTCCCGATTCGGATTTATCCGGTTGATCAAAAGAAGAGTTTGATTATTCCATTTTAGATGAATCAAGCCAAATGTTTATTGAAAACGGACTACCCATTCTTTATTTATCAAAAACTAAAATTCTTGCTGGAGATATAAAACAAATGCGTCCAAGCAATTGATTTGGATCTAGAAATACCGATGATACTATTTTTGGTAAAGTAGAATCATTATTAGATTATGTAATTTCCTTAGGTGTTTACCAAACTATTTTAAATAAAAATTACAGATCGAATTATGCTTCCTTAATGTCTTTCTCTTCAAAATATTTTTACGAATCTAATCTTGATGTAGTTGATTCTAACCTCGAAAATATCGAAGAACCTATAGAAGTATATGATGTAAATGGTATATGATCTGATAATAAAAATATTGCAGAAGCAAATAAGGTAATTGAAATATTAAAAGAAAATATTAACGATTTTAAAAAAATAATAATTTTAGGTTTTAACGCTAAACAAAGCGATTATATAACTAATTTAATTTTTGAAGATATGAATAATTATGAATTATTTGCTGAAAAACTAAATAATAAAGAATTATTAATAAGAAACGTAGAAAACATACAAGGTGATGAAGCTGATTTAATTATTGCTACAGTAGCATACGATCAAAACACAAAATTAAGTTCTACATATATTTGTCGTGAAAACGGTAAAAACGCATTAAACGTTGCTGTTTCAAGAGCAAAAACAAAAATGATAGTAGTAAAAACTATCAATTCAAGAGATATACAATTAACTCAAAATTCAACTTCAGACCTTATACTATTTAAAAATTGATTAGAGTTTTTAGAATCAGGTTCAAGTGGTAGACGTACTTTCTTAAAAAATATAGATAACTCACAAAAAGACACTCAACAAAACAATTCAAATTCTTATGAAGAATGATTTAAAAAATATGTAATAGATAGATTTGAACAAACTATCAAAAATGATCAAAATTATGAACTATTGAAAAATTATTCAGTAGGCTCAATAACTTTTGATTTTGTAATTCTTAAAAACAAGAGGGTTTTTAAAGGTTTTATTTTTGATACATTAAATTATGATAAAAGCATTAAAAGATATGCTTTAATAAGAGATAAATATTGATTCTTAAAAAGCAAAAAATATGACGTAACTATTATTAGCCCAATCTCTTGAATTGAACAACAAAAATTAATTAATATTTGATTTGAAACCGATGAAAATAATACAGAACAACAAACTCAAATATTAACAAACTCATATTTACTAAATAAAAATATTAATACATCAGATGAATCTATAGATAATAAAGAAATTAAGATAGACGAAAGAAATACTAAATTTATTTTTGATCAAAATAATGATAGTTCAAATTCAAAAGAAATTTTAAATAAAAAAGAATCTAATGTGGAAATTGAAAAACAAGAAGAAATTAAAATAAACAACAAAAATTCAAATACAATTTCTCAAACAAAATTTATAAATTTTGTTGAAGAAGAAAAAGATAAAAACATAAGCAACGATATATTGTTAAATGTTAAAAATCAATCACAAAAAGAATACACCCAAGAAATATTCGAAAATAATTATAATGATTTTATTACGCAAAAAACTAGAGAAATAAGCTTGAACAATAACAATGATAACGAAATAAAATTTGAACCTCATCAAAATTTTGATAATTTAGAAAAAAACGAAACTTTAAATAATAATGAATTAAATTACATTGAAAATAAAATTAAATATTCCGATATTTATAAAATTCCGGAAGATGAGTGAAGTTTGGACGATGAAGAATCTAAAGATATAGAAGATTTGCAAAATAATAAAAATTACTTTTTCAACGAAGAACACTCATTCGAAAAAAAAGATGATGAAATAACTAAAAAAGAGTTAAATCTAGAACAAAAAATAAATTCTGCTATGTCTTTTATCGCGAACTCAAATGAAGAAGAAAATAAAAACTTCAATCATATTGATCAAATAGTTGAAAACATTAACAAAGACGACGAGTGAATTAATTTTGAAGGAATACCAGGAACGGAAGAAGACGAAGATCTTTTAGATAATAACGAAGAATTCGAAAACGAAATAAAAAATATTACAAAAAAACTTAAAATAGATTTAGGAGATTATGAACAAAAAGACAAATAATAATGATTTATCATCACTTTTAGGATTATTCTCTAAGGATATCAAAAGAAAAATTATTTTGCATTTATATTCATGTCATGAAAATGAATGTGATGTTCTAACGCTAGCTAATAAATTTAATTCTAAGCAAGCTAACATTTCTAAACATTTAATGAATTTAAGAACTATGGAAATAGTGTACGCAAAAAAAGAAGGACATAATTTATATTATCAATTAATGCCTGATTTTAAAGAAAAATACTCAGAGTTTTTACAAATGATGTACAAAATGGACGATTCAAACAATCTAGAATGTGAATGTATTTACGATGGACACGAAGAAGGAAATGAGCTATTAAAAAATAGTTAATTATAAAAAATCTAAATAAGAAAAAAATATCTTATTTAGATTTTTTTAAAAAGGATTTATATCATTTAGCACACAATAAAATATTTTACTTCAATAAAGTAAAGAAATTAACTCCCCTAAACTTTCTTCATCGTTTTTTTCAATTTCGACACATAGCGAAGTTACATCATCATTAAAAGAAGTTAAATAATTATCGAAAGACTTATAGCTAATTTCGTTAAATTGTTGCATAGTTAAATTACTAAAATTTGTTAATAAATCATTATAATCTGCATTAGAAGATAATTGAAAATCAAAATATTTCTGTTTTATTTTAAAGTAAACTACTAATTTATTAATGTTATTAGAAAGAATAGATTGCCCCAAAACAGAAATATCTCCAGGAAATTCAGCATAATCATTAAAAGTGTTTTTATTTAATGTTTTTTGATTAAAGTTATTAGCAAACAAGTTCATTAAATTTGTCAAAAAATCGTCATATGCAATAAACAAATTTAAACTACTTTTTCTAATTTTCATTTTTTGCTCTTGCTTACTAAATTTATTTAAATATAACGCTAATTTTAATGAATTATTGAAATATAAATTATTGGTCAAAATATATTTAGATGCATTTTTGTAACCATTGATTAATTTAATTATATTTACTCCCTGTGTTGCTAAAACAATTAAACAAATTTCAGTTAATATATTATAAGTTTTATTAATTTGCTCTGATACAATAAAAATATTTTGATTTGGTATATTGAAATTATCAATATATTTTAACCAGGTACTTTTTCCAACGAAATAAATTAATTTTTTTATTAAAAAATTACTGGCTTGACGACTAAATTTATCTAATAAATAATTAGAATAAAATAAATTATCCTTATCATCTTTTGAATTAAAACCATCTAAAAACATTATTGCAAGATTATTTCCTTTTGAAAAATTAAAATAATAATTAACTTTTTCTTTAAAAACCTCTTTAGAATCTGAGCTATTTAAAAATAATAATTTTACTTTTTTATCTATATTATAGTCATATAATCCAAAAATATAATTTAAAACACTTTTTAATGCTAATTCAGTGTTTTTACTCGACCAAACGATAAGGTACTCAACATTATTAGAATAAATTAAATTACAATATTCAATAATTTTATCAATTCCATTAATAGAATAATTTATAGCAATATCATCGAATTCTAGATTTTCTGATCCTTTAAAATTTAATGATTTAATTTGATTTAACAAGTCACGATAATCTTCATTTTCAATTTTATTATTAATAATTAAGTTATTATTGGCTATTATTTTAATTTTTGACATTTTCGATACCATTTTTTGTGTTTTTGTCCATTGTCTTCTTTGAAATATTAGCTAATGTGAATGATAATAAATTTTTAAATCCACCAGGAGTTTCCTTTAACTTATAAATAATACGATTATTTAATTCGTTAGTATGATTTCTCTTAAAACTTCCTTTTCCTTCATTTTTTTCACTATTAAACGACAAAACAACAAAATTAATCAAGTCATTTTGTCTTAAAATATTATTAATATTTCTATTAAAATCTGTAATTTCATTTTTGAAAATCACAAATTTTTCTAATTCTTTTGTCTGAATTATCGCATAGTCATTGAATACTTTTTGAACTTTTCCAATCTTTATTTTTGGGTACTTATTTTCCATATTTTAAATTATAAACTTTTTACAAAAATACCTATTATAATATGCTTATTTTTTTATAATTTATACATTAAATGATATAATAAAAAACATATTAAATTATTCACTAATATTGCATTTATGCAATAAAATAAACAGCAAAATAGCATTCTCAAAAGAGGTGAAAATGAAAAAAAGAAGACTAAATTTAAAATCTAAAATACTACTGTCATTTGGAATAATTGGAATTGGTTCAGCAATTAGCATTGCGTCAATGTTTTCGTACGCTAATAATTCTGACGAAGTAAATGGTTCATACTCATACATAAGCTCAAAAGAGTTAAAAAATGACTATTCAGCAATATATGATGAAAATAAAAATTTAAAACCCGAAATAGTAATTTTGGATCCGCTAAAGAAAAATATAGTGGCTAAATCAAATGAAAATCAAACATTGTTTTGATTCACAAACGAAGCTAACACAAAATATGGTTTTGATGACTTTTATAACGAATATTTTGAAAAATATAAAGAATCATTTATATTGGAAGTTAAATACGGTTCATTTAGTTTTTATGATGAATATGTATTAGCAGTAAAACCACGAAAGTTCGTTCAATTTACAAAATGATTTATCAACAACGTCTCATGAGGTCCAGACTTACTTACACTCGAGAGTTTTAGAATAGTTCCCGGAGTAGAAGAAAATGGTAATGCAATAACTTTAGGATCTCATTCAACCATACATAAAGAAGTTAGTGAAATCAAATTCTTTCCAGATGCTTTTTTTGGTTCTATGCCTATATATTCAATTAAATCTGGTCCAGGTAATGCGTCAGATTCTTTAACATATTCATTATTTAAAGAGTTGACAACTAAACAAAATGTTGACGAATATTTAAAGTCTATTCCCGAAGCTTCGGCAATTAAAAATTCAAAATTGCAAAATGGAAATGATACATTTTTATCCTTAATAGGACCAAAAAGATTAATAGGTAAAAGATTTCTAGTTTATAATCCTAAGAATTTAGGTTCAAATAATTCAAGTAAATTTGTTGTTTTACCATTTGAATATACCGAAAAACAATTTAATAACGATTTTAACTCTAACTCCTTTGATTCTGAGTTGCATTTTAATGATTTTCAAGAAGCTACGATAGAAGATATTGTTACTTCAAAAGATAGAAACCAAAATAATAAACTTTTTCTAAATATTACTTTTAATTTCGGCAATAGAAAAGAAACAATCAATTTAAATGAAGATATGAATAATAAAAACTTCGAAGTAACATATCAAACATTTGAAAGCGCTATTTCAAACTCGTTAATTCACTTTTTAGATTTCTATGATGTTAAGATGTATGAAAATAAAAAAATTATCAAATTTATTGATTCACAAAAAAATATTTATTTTTTCTCTTCAAAAATTGAAGCATATAATAAACTAAAAGAATTTAAAGATTTAAATAATATTAAAGAAGAAGATAGAAATTCTTTAAAAGAATTTATCGTAAATAAAATTGATGTCAAAAATGGGATAATTACCTTTTCATTAAATGATTCGAATAATAACATCGAAAAAATAACGTTTAATTCAAAATCAATAAGTGATGAATATCTTCAAAACTTGAACAAACAATACAAGAACAAAAATATAAATAAAATAAATTATGAAAAATTAAAAAATAATTACTTTAAGTTAAAAAACGAATTTAATAACTTAAAATTTGCGCTTAAATACAATGGAGCAATTACACCTAGATCTCTAACTGCAGGTCCTGAAGATGTCTCATTATTAGATAAAAACGGAAAGCCTATAGGTGGTTTAGAAAGCAGAAGGTACCAAGTATATAATGATGTATATTCAGACTTAATCGACAAAGTCATTGAAAAATATCCTCAATTATTAAAAACACAAAATGGTCCGCATATAGTTAAAAAACTAAATGATAAAGGATATTATGAATATCAATTAGAGGATGGTGAATATCAAGGATTTTCAGAAAGCGACAGAATTGGTATTCCTCTTATTTTAGGGGCATCATTTGATGATTTTCAAGGTATTTCAACTGACTTTTTAAAATATGTTGCAACTCACGAATATGGACATCATTTTACTTTAGACCAATCTCAAGCATTAAACGAAAAAGGTAACGCTGTTATTGTTGGTGGTTTATCAACTAGAGGCGGTTTAAACGAATCATCATACTACTCAATAGAAGCTTTAAAAAATTATCTTTATGCTAGAACTCATTTAGATGTTTCAAGAGTGAATGCACTTGGTACAAATGCCGAAAAAGGAGCTTTCTTTAAATTTATTTTCGGAAAAAAACAAGATGATGGAACATATAAATACGAAGAAAAAGAGACAGAAAATCAAATATGAGGAAATAAAAATAATGGTGAAAACATATATAAAACTCTTGAGAACCCTGAAAGAAGATTTTTACAAGATTTTGAAGGATTACAAAATGCTTCTAAAATAAGAAAAAATGACTTAGGTGATTTATTTATAGCCAATTCATTCGATGAAAATTCCGGTACATTAAATCCGTATATTACAGGAAAAGCAAAAGCTTTTAAAAGCAAAAATGATCAACAACCAAATAATACTTATGAAGAAATTAGTATTTTAAAAATAGCAAAAGATTTGAAAGATGGGTTAGGTAATAATTACTTAGATTTTATGACAATCAATAATGATGATTCCATAAACTTGAGAATAGTCGAATTAACCCAAAAAAACAACCAAATAATTGCAACAAAAATTAATTTATTCAACGAAGACGGCACTCCTTTAATAAATGTTAAATTAAACGAACCTCTAGATCAAGAAAGCATTAGATTTATTAACGAAAAAACTAGAATTATTCAAAGAAGTATATTAAATTCTATTATCTCAAATTACAGTGAAACTGGTTGAAATAACGAGGAAACATTTTTGGGTGGAGAAATTAAATCTTATTTTAAAACATTATTCGGTTATAAAGATGATAGCGGCTTATATAATTCAATTAAATATAGAAATAACTTAATCGAAATAAATCCACAAACAAACGGGTATAGACCAGATTCAGGAAGAAAATCCTTTGAATATACTTCAATAAATGAAGGGCAAAACAATGCAAAAACTTTAATTCAATACATTATAACTTCAAATAATTTAAGTAACGCTAGAGTCTCACAAGGACTAGTAGGGAATATTTTGGCGTATGTTAAAGATAACAAAATTACTAAATCATATTCATTCCCTTACGTTAATGATTCAAACTTTTTATCTAGTCAATTCGGTTATATAAATGCATTAAATACTTACAAAGATCAATTTGGTATATCACAAATATCAGGTTTTATTCAAACAAATCCTATTTTTACACTTTTAAGAACAGGCACAGGCCTTTTAACAACAGGAAATAATCAAACAAATCCTGTTATACTTTTTACTAACTCACAAAATAAAGTAGCAACTAGCCAAGAAATATTAGACGCATTAAGAAATCAAAATAATGAAAAATTATATGAATTAACTAATAAATTAATTTTTAACACTCAAAAAAAAGATTCTACACAATTGTTATATAATTCGTTCTCGACTAATCAAAATAAAGTTACAATCAACGATGTAGAAACAATTTCGTTTGATTCTTTTGAAAAACTATGAGAATTTAGTTCCATCGATTATTCAAAAGCACAATTAGAAAGTGTGACAATAAACGATAAAGGTATCGAAGAAAGTCATTTTAATTGAAATATTGATTATGTTAAAACTAAATTTGATTTAAATACATTTAAAAATAAAATTTCTAGTTCCGAAAACGACCCTCTTAAAAATATTATTTCAACATATAGCGAACAACAACTTGCTAATATAGCAATGTTTAGATTTAGACATTCAAATTATTTTATGGCTGTTAAAGATTTTAATCCGATTAATAATTTAATTGAAAATCAAGCTATTTTCTCAAAAGAATATGGAATTGTAATTTCAAACAATAACTTTAGAGAAGGTTTAACTTTCAATAAGCAAGATCCTCATTTTATTGATAATGAATCTAAATTTAGCATTAATGATATTCAAGACGCACTAAAAAAATATGTTAAAAAAATTCTTAACACAAATGAAGATGATCAAAATATATATAATTCGATAAATTCTCAAGACTTATATAAATTTATTGGTAATTTAATTATTTGAGAAGGGAATGGTTCATATCAAAGTTATGCGCTTAATCAAGTTCTTTTCGTTAATTTCTTAAACGGAGAGCCAACTAGCGATGTTATAAATTATAATCTTTCTAGAGTTGAAGCTTTATTAAGCGATAAATTTACCGACTATGTCTACAATTTAGCAGAAACACTAACTAGAGATTATGTTCAAACTACTTATGTGCCAAACTATAAGGATTTTGAGAACCTACCTAAATATCTAAAAGGTTTAAATGAAGCTACTTCAGGATTGGATTATATTGTTGACTCAATAGAATTATCTGTTTGAAATGATAAAAAAAATAATCAAGAAAACATTAATAACGGTGTATTAGAGGCAGTAAGAGCCCTAAAATATAGAGAAATTAACAAAAAAACTGCACAAATAAATTCTAAATATCAAGATGATTTAAATCAAAAACATTTAAATATATTAAAAATTCAAAATCAAATTAAACAAATTCAAAATGAAATCGAACAAATTAAACAAAATGATGATTTAACAGACGTACAAGTTCAAAAAATAAAAGAATTAAGTGAGCAAAACGATTCAAACGAGAACAAATTAAGCGTACTTAGAAAAGAATTTTCAGATATTTTGAACAAACTTAACAACGAAATATCAAATATTAAAAAAACTGCATTAGGCGACTTCTCAAATGAGAATATTATTTCAAGTAACGAACAAAGAAATTCTTCATATTTTGGTCAATTTTCCGTCAAAAGTAATGGTTTCTTTAAAGATAGATGACAAAAAACAAAAATTGGAATGGAATTGTATGATGATAATGGTGAAGAAATAACCGATAACACAATAAGATTAAAAGATTTTAATGGACAAAAAATTAACTCAAGAGCAAGAGCGTTTTTCATATCACAATTATTAAATTATGGTATAGGAAAAAGAAATGTATCTGGTATTTTTAGAAACAAAAGAAAAGACGCATTGGCCTTGTATGGTTATTTAGATAATCAAACTGCTTCAAAAATTGATAGAATACAATTTATAGACAAAGAAACTGGTGAAGCTAGAACTTTAAAAGTTAATATAAAAGATACTAATAACATTTTTTACCTAACAAAACAAGGTGATTCAAATTCAAAACACACTTTAAATGATGAAGGATATTCGACTTGAATTTCGGATTATGCTCTTATGGGTAAATATCGTGATACTTTACTAAAACCAAAACATCAATATTATGCTTACTTTATAGATTCTGAAGGTAAAAAAGTTTCGAACATAAACCTAGGAGATCTTGAATATATAGCAGAAAATGGTAAAACATTCGATCAAGCATCGATCAAGTTAATTAAAGAAGAAAATACAAACGAAACATTAATATCTGTAGATTACCAATTTAATATCACAGGATAATAAATAAGAAGGAGAAAAATGAAAAATAAAAAAATTAAAAAATCAATTTTTTATTTAGGAAGCATAATTTCTTTCGGTTCGATAACTGCCATTGTTTCTTGCTCAATGCAAAATAATGATAATGAACAAATAAATAAAAATAATTTAATAAATTATGATTTTGGACTTACAGCAGAACCAATTAATAATTTAAATTACATTAAATACAAGTCAATTGACAAAATACTTCCTTCATTAGTTGATTCTTATTTAAAAACAGGTCCTAACACAACCTTAAAAAGCGTTATCACTACAAATAAATTTAATTTTGTTATGGTGGACTCTTCTAACACAATCGACGTAGACGGAAACATATCTTCTAAATACTCTGATTTCATAAAAAACAATAAAAACTCTTTGGAAGAAGAAAGTGGTTTTGGTAGAGTTCAAGGTACTTGATATAGCATTGATGAATTTCAAATAGTCGGAGGGTTAGGTTCTGCAACTGTAGGTGACCCACGTACAAATGCAACATTATATGGTTTTAGAAATCCTAAAAACTCTAATAATTTTATGGCAATTACAGGAAGAGTAAATGCAAAAAGAAATCGTTGAAGCAATAATGATTTTGTTACAGCAAATGACATTAGAGATTATTTAGAATACATTTTAGACTTAAATACAGGCTCACAAAAGCTTGATGAAATAAAAAAATACGGAATTAGAGGAACAGATAGATTTATTGAAGCACAAAAAAATTACATCCAAAAGTTTAATAAATCATATTTAAATCCATGAGGAAGAAGAAAATATATTTTGGATAAATCTTCAAATACATACATCCAAGATCCAAACCAAAATATATGACAACCACAAGTTTTTAATGACAAAAATGAACCTTTAGATTTAAAAGAAGTTGAAGAAATTAAAAATGCATCATTAGATTTTGGGTTTTATACAGGTCAATTATTTTTAGATTATACAAATGAAGAAATTTCAGAAAATTTAATATATAACATCCATCAAGAAAATCAAAAAAATAATTTTGATTTAAATAAAGAAATTCAAGATTTTAAATTTATGGATAAAAACACAAATACTTTAATAACAAAGAAAATTATTAAAAATCCATTTGTTAATCCTGACCAAATTTTTAACCTTGAAGGAGAATCTATTTTAGCTAAAATAAAAAGTATTAGTTCGGACGAAAACTCGTTTTCAATGATATTTGATGAAAATAAAACACCAAGTTTAAACTTTTTATTATCAAATATTTTAAACGGATTATTCCCGGTTAATAGAAAATATATCGAAACAATTGCAGGCGGAATTGATAAATACGGCTCTGATACAAATATTTTTTTAACATCAGGACCGTTCTTAATGGATAGAAACAACATTTTGCTCGGCCCACAAGGATATATTAATTTAGTGAAAAATAATGATTATTTTGATGCTGATAATACAATTTCTAATAAAATTAAAATTTATTTATCTACTGATAAAAATACTAATTCAACATTATTTGAGGACGGTTTCGTTTCACAAACATATATACCTGCCAATAAAATTAATGAATATTGAACAAATCCAGAATATAAAGATTATTTAAACAAAAATCAAGGCTACGGTACAATTGGTTTTGGTTTCAATTTAGATAGCGAAACTAACGGTGAAAGTTATTTGAATGATCAAGATTTAAGAAATGCAATTTATTACGCAATCGATAGAGAAAAAATATTAAAAATGGTTGGTTGGGACTTTTCATTCCCTGTAAGCACATGGACTGCTTATGGACAATATAAAACTTTTGACGGTAAAAACATCGAAAACTACTTTAGTGACTTAAGTATGAATACTAAACCAGATGCTAATGGCGAAGGATCTAAGGAAATGTCATTGCAAAACTATGATTTTGTAGTACACCTAGCTAAAGGTTTTACATTTGAAAAAACAAGAAGAAGCGATATTGCCCACAATGAAACAGTTGCAAAAATTTATCTTGAAAGATTTAAGAAAAAATATCCTAACTTAAAAGATGTAACATTAAGATTTTTAAATAACTCAACTGATGAGCAAAAAAAAGCTGGTACTTTTTTATCAACCGAACTAAATAGAGTTTTCGATGGTTTTATTAAGATTGAAAACAAGAGCTTACCAGAAAATGCATTTGCTTCTTGAATTGAAGAAGGTAAATATGACGTAATTTATCAAAATTACGATAAATTAGGTGGAAACGGTGCGCAAGACTACGTATCAGTTTTCTTTAAACCTGATGAAGTAGATTCTTCAATACAAAAAAGAATAGCTTTCAAAGATAATCCTGTAGGTTCATTTACTTACTCAACATATATTAGCCAATTAGTTTTAGATAAACTTAATATTAATAAAGGAGAATTATTAAAAAATTTATTAAATGAACTTTTTAATTTTGCCACAAAACAATCTCAATTTAAAAATGAATTTAATAAAATTAAAAAATCCCAAAAGTTTGTAGATGTATCTTCTTTAGCAACAAAATTAAGTAATGATTTTAAAGATTCATCTTTTAGCAATCAATTATTAAAATACGCTTTTGAGTTTTTATTAATCAACAATCCAAAAATTAAAAATAATAGATTAAACCATCTTGCAGAATTATTTATTTTTGAAAAATACGGAGTAAATGGAATTGAAAAATTAACATTAGACACTAAAAAAAGACTAAACATACAACAGTCGTTAAAAGATAAATCTGATACATCATCAATTGATTTTTGATCTAAATTTATCGAATTATCTTTCCTTAAAAAGGATGAAACATTTGCGCAATATACAGATCGTTTAAATGCATTCTTTTCGGCTAATTTCACAAACGAAGAAATAAAACAAAAATGAACCCAAGAATATGTTTACGTTTTCATTGGAGAACTTGAAAAAATAGTTAGAGACTCAGCACCTGTTATACCTCTTATGGAAGTTGATACTAATTGAGAAATAACAAGAATTGGTGGAATTGATTCACTTTTTAGATTTAGTTTGCAATATGCCTACGATTTTACAAGACCACCTAGACCAGGATTACCAAGAAAGAGAGGACAATAATGAAATTCAAAAAAGAGATAAGAGATAAAAAAACTTATTTTGTTGATTCAAATAAAATATTTTTTACCAATAAAAGAATTAATGACTCAACTTTAAAAGAAAAAATATTTACTATAAACTCACCATTTCTAAATTCAATCATTAGATTTATTAAAATAATGTTAGAATTTTTCGTAATAGGATTGATAGTTATAACAATTACATTCTTCTTAATAAATCTTGTCCCTGGTTCAAATTCAATTACTAGTGGTCTAAGTGATGAAACTGCTAGAAAAGTTAAAGAAGCTCAGTACGGATTAAATTTACCACTTATACAAAGGTACGGATTATACTTAAAAGGATTATTTAGAGGAGAATTTGGAATTTCACTTTCTCTTTTTCCGGAAAGAGAAATCAATAGTTTTATATGAGAACGTTTTTATAAATCATTTTTAGTTGGAATTTTTTCAGTATTACTAACAGTAGTTATTGGAATTAGTTTAGGTATTTGAGTAGGTAAAAATCCTGGTGGATTAGTTGATAATATTTCAACAATTTTAGTAAGTATATTTTCGTCAGTTCCGTCTATTATTTTCGCTTTAATCTTGGTATTTTTAGGAAGGTTAATGAATATTCCTTATATATTTGATGTAGATAATTTTGCAAGTTATATATTGCCTGGTTTGGCATTATCGTTAGGAAGTATTATTGTATATATTAAGTATATTAGAACAGAATTGAATCGTGAACTTAATTCTGTTCATGCTAAATTTGCATATTTAAAAGGATTAAGTAAAACCAAATTTGTTTGAAAACATGCTCTTAAACCTTCTTTATTCCCGATAGCCACATTCTTTCCGGCCGTTATTTTCGGTAGTTTTATTGGTTCTATTTTCATTGAGCAAATATTTTTTATACCAGGTTCTGGAGCAACCTTATTGCAAGCTATTCAAACAAAAGATTACAATGTTATACTATTTTTAATAGTTATGTTTACACTTTTAACAATATTATCATATGCGACAAGAGATATGCTATACGAAGTAATTGACCCACGTGTAAGAAGAAAAGGAGCATAAAAATGACAAGTAAACTTAATACATTTATTAAAAAATATGCCGATAAAATTCGTTCAAGAAATGATGTTGGCGAATCTAATAATTGAAAAGGCAATATTGCTCCCAATCCATTTTTACAACCTTTTCAATATCAAGCATGAAAAATAGTTGGTAAAACATTTGATTATCATGCGGATAAGGAACTTAAAGAAGAAACAAAAATATTTAAAGAGTTTGTTTTTAGATATTCAAAAAACTTCTCAGGTGTATTTGGTTTTATTTTATTAATTACAATAATCGTTTTAGCATTAATTATGCCCTTTACAACATTTGATCCTAATTTAACTGATGTTAATAATCGAAATTTAACTTTTGATCAGTATGATTCAAACAATGTATATCACTTTTTTGGTACCGATGATATTGGACGTGATTATTGAGCAAGGTTATGACATGGATTAAGATATTCTCTTTCATTAGCGTTAGTTGTTACTTTAATAGAAGTAGTAATTGGTTTAACAATAGGTATTATGATGGGTCAATTTGAAAAATTTGATAAAATAATGACTTTTATAATTAAAATTTTATCTGTTGTTCCGACAATAATAATTTTAATATTAATGACAATTGTTATTAGACCAAGTTTTTGAGTTATTGTATTTTCACTCTCATTTACTTCTTGAACAGGAATGGCAAACCAAATTAGAGCACAAGTAAAAAGAGCCAAACATTTTGAATGAGTTTCAGCATCAAAAGTTTTAGGAACTCCCATTTGAAAAATATTAAAAAATTACATACCTGTTATTTTACCAATCTTAATTACTCAGCTAGTATTTACAATACCAGGAGTTATATTATCAGAAACATCATTAGCATTTATTGGTTTAGCAATTGATGATGTTCCTACATTAGGTAACTTAATTTCTGAAGGACAAAAGGTATTCCCGACTTATTTAAGATATGTATTCGTTCCTTCTTCAATTTTAATTTTATTGACAACAAGTGTTCAATTGATTGGCGCAAGTGTTCAAGACGCCTTAAGAAGACAAAGATAGGAAAATATGAAAATAAAATCAAAAAGATATAAAAAACCAAAATTTAAATCAAAAAAAGTTAAAAAAGAAGTTGAATATATTTATATTAGAGAATATGAAGAAATTGAAGAATTAATAACTGAAACACATGAACACATATCTCAAAAACACGATGAAAAAATTAAATATGCTGAACAAAAAACTGAAGCAAACAATAAACTTGAAGAAGAAATAAAAAATAAAGAAAAAAGGAATAAACAAAAAATAAATTTTTGTAATTGATTTAAGAATAAATTACTTCGAAAAAAAGATTTTGATTGGGAAACATTCTATAAAAATGTTGAATATCAAGAATTTAGTGATGGTACTAAATTAAAAATTGCAGCTGAAATTAAGAATATTAATTTATCATTTACAAATCCTGCTCGTCCCGGAGAAAAAAATAAGGTTTTAAGAAACCCTTCGTTAAAAATATATGAAGGTAAAGTGCATGCAATTATTGGAGAATCAGGTTCAGGTAAATCCGTTATAACATCTCTTTTATATGGGTTAACAGGCGATAATGCTGTAATTGATTCGGGAGAAGTAAAACTTTACAATAATAATGTAGAAAAATTTTCTTTTAAAGATTGAGAAAAATCACATTATCGCGGTAGAGTTGTATCGGCCGTTTTCCAAAATCCAATGTCAACTTTAAATCCAACCATGAAAGTTGGAGAACAAATAATAGAAGGTATGCTCGAAAACAAAGTTGTGCCAAATCGTAAAGAAGCATATAAAAGAGCGGTAGAATTTCTAAAATTAACAAAAATTAATGACCCAGAGGCGGTCATGAAATTATACCCACATGAAATGTCGGGAGGTATGATTCAACGTGTTGTTATTGCTGCAATAGTCGCTCTTGAACCAAAAATATTAGTTATGGACGAACCTACAACAGCGCTAGACCCAACAGTTCAAGCACTTGTTTTAGATATAATTAAAGAATTGCAAGAAAAACTTAAATTATCAATTGTATTCATAACTCACGATTTAGGAGTAGTAGCTTCAATTGCTGATTATATTTCAATTATGTACGCCGGACAAATCATTGAAGAAGGTACATCAGATGAAATTTTACATAATCCACAACACCCTTATACATGAGGTTTAATTTTAAGCATGCCTGACTTAAATAAAGGAAAAAGACTTTCTATAATTCCGGGGAGCGTTCCTTCAAGTTTAAATAACATTATTGGTGACGCTTTCGCAGTTAGAAATTCATATGCTCTTGGTAGAGATTTTAGTATCGATCCAGATTTTTACCAAGTAAGCGAAACTCATAAAGTAAAATCTGCATTACAAGATCCGCGAGCACCAAAATATCAACCGCCCACATTAATCCAAAAACTATGAGAGGAATATAAAAAATAATGACTGAGAAAATTTATAAAACTAAAAAATTCCTTTTTGGTGAAAAAAGATTTATTAGAAAACAAACAAAAGGCACTGAGCAAATGCTAGAACCTAATGAAAATCAAGAAATTTTAGCATCACTTAGAAACGTTGATATAAATTACGGGACCGGAACAAAAGAATTTAGAGCAGTTGCAGACTTAAACTTAAATATATATAAAGGCGAAGTTTTAGGATTGGTAGGTGAATCAGGTTCTGGCAAAAGTACTATCGGTAAAGCTCTTGTCGGTTTAGTTCCTTATAACTTTGGAGAAATAAAGCTTTTAGATAAAACCTTACCTAAGAAAATGGGCAGAGGTTTTAAAATGGGTAAATCACTAAAAGAGTATAAAGAAATTGAAAATTTCTTAGTTAATAAAGTTCAAATGATTTTTCAAGATCCTGCAAACTCGTTAAATCCACATGCAAACGTTGAAACGATAGTTTCAGAAGGTTTAACCAATACAAAAAATGCTAAAGAAATATATTTATACAATATAGATCAAGAAAATAAAAAAGAATTTTATTCTCAATTATGTGACATACACCATAAAGAATTTTTTGGAGAATATGAAACTTGATTAGATGAACAAATTTCTAAAAATAATCAAATTGCCTATGAGGCATTTTATGTAGAAACTAATAATAAAGTTAGAAATATTAAAAATGAATATCTAAATAAATTTATGGATAAATATATTGAACAAAGAAATAAATTGAACAAACTAACCGAAAACGATTGTAAAAGATTATTAGTTCGCGATATTTTAAGTTCGGTTGGATTAGATGATTCTGTTTTAAGAAGATATCCACTTGAATTTTCGGGTGGTCAGCAACAAAGAATTGGTATATCAAGAGCAGTTGTTTTACGACCACAACTTTTAGTCGCCGATGAACCTATTTCAGCATTAGATGTTTCAATTCAAGCACAAGTTGTTAATATCTTTAACGAACTTAAAGAAAAATATAATTTAACTATTCTATTTATCGCTCACGATTTACGTATGGTAGAATACATCTCAGATCGTATTGCCGTCATGAATAAAGGAAGATTATTAGAGATTGGTACAACTGATGAAATAATGAATAAATCTTTACATCCTTACACAAAGAGTTTATTGGATGCTGTGCCATCTATTAATGGAAAAAAAGGAAGTTTGATTGGTTATAAATATGACATTAATATGCATAAATACACCGATGATAATCAGCCGCAATGACTTAAAATTAATGATGATCATTTCATTTTAGCAACTGAAGAGGAATTAGATTCCTGAAAAAATAATAATTATTAAACAAAAAGAACGCATTTCAAAGAATTCGTTCTTTTTGTTTGAAGATAAAACAGAATGATTTATGTACTAGTTTATAAATTCTCAAAAAGAATTTTACGTATATAATATATTAGAAAACTTTAAACTAAAGAAAAGAGAAAGGAAAATATGAAAAAGATTTTTTTAAAAAAATATTACTCATTATTAGCAGTTAGTATCATCCCTGTTTTTGTGACTTCTACAGCATGCGCAAATAACAATTATGACAAAAATAAAACGGATGATAAACTAGACAAAAATATTAATACTGACAAAGAAAACAATAAAAACGAGATATCTGATGATAAAAAGGATAATCATTCATTAAATAAAGAATCTAATGATAAAATTACAATAGAACAAAAACAAAATAAAAAAATTAGTACTTTTAAAAAATATTTAAATTTAAGCGAAGAAAAAAGAAAAATATACGATAATTTTTTCTTAGGTATGTTCACGTTACCATGAGGAGCAGTTGAAAAAATAGATAAAACATCTGATATATTAGATAATAGTTTAAAACCAAATAATGAAGAAAATAATAAACAAGAAATTGATAAAGAACCATTAAAATATGGAATAATTACAATCTTAAAAACTAAATCAAGTGTAATCTTGAATTTAAGACTAGAAGATGATTATTCAAAATATGATTTTTGAACATTTCCTACAAAAGAGGAATTTTCACATAGACTTCAAAAAAGTAACAAAAAAAGTAGTAAAACACCTAATAATACAATATGAATAACATTTGATTTAAGTGATTATTTAAATAGGACTGATTCAGAAAATTTAAGATTCTTTTTTTATTATAATATTAATAATGGCGAATATAAAAAATTAGAATTCGATAAAAAGGTAATAATAAAGAACAAAGAAATTGTAATAGAATAAAAAACGCATAGTAATCTATAAAAGATTATTTGCGTTTTTTATTCTATTAAGGTTCAGGGTAATATGCATTTAAACTATAATCTTCTAAAAATTCATTTAAAGAAGAATGGGCATTTATAATGTTTTTTATTTTGGAGAATAATTCGTTTTTATTATTCGAATCCACAGTTCATAATGAAGAATCTAATTCACATTCTTTTATTTTTTCGGCTCTTTCAATAATTTCTTTCGCACGAGATTTTAAAGGATGATAAATATTGTAAGTTTCAGAATGTATTTTAGCATATTTAGCTCTTTCGATTAACGATTGCAATGTGGTTAAATTAATATTTTTTATGCTATTATTTAATTCTAATAAACTTAATATTTCAGAAATTTCATTTATATTTCGTTTAACTTTTTCAATATTACTTAAAATATTAGAATGTTCTAAGTTTGATTCACTTAAATCAAATAATTGTTTTTTAAGTTCATCATTTATTGTTATTTTATTGTCATTTTTAATTGTTGATATATTTAATTTATCTTTTAGAAGATTATATTTCAGAAATAATTCTTTTTGTACGTTAAGTAAATTAGATCTATACTCAAATTTTATTTTTTCTTTTTGTGTAATTAACTTTTCTTTTAAGTCTTTTAATTCTTTAAAAGTATTTTTAAAGTTTTTTTCTTTTATTTTCATTTTATTAATAAGCTCATTTAATTTTACTAAAGTTTCTTTAGCGTACCCAGAACCTTCAACTTCTTTTATTAAACTATTAATGTCAACGATACATTCGTTTATAGAGTCAATTAATTTGCTTTTTTCAACTCCTTCTCGCATTAATTGTTTAATATTATTAATTGATTTGTCTAATTCATTTTTGTCATTTTCTAAAAGTTGAATGTTTGTATTTTTATTTAAGATACTTTTTTTATGTTTTTGGATAATCGTATATAAATTATTTACATCAATTTGAAATTTTTTTATTTGAATTTGATTTAAGTTTAAAAATTTTTCAGCCTCTTTTACGTGTTGCTCATATGATTTATAATTTATATTTTCCATAGTTTTATTTTCTTTGCCAAAAATATCTCTCTCTTTATTTAAGGCAACGTTTGTGTTAATATTATTTTTTTCTTTTCCGTTACCTCCTTTCTGTTTATTGTTTGTAATAATATTTTTTTCTATTTCTTTTTTATCGCTAGAACAGGAAAGAGTTGAAATAGACATAACAACTCCTATGTTAATTGATAAAAAATACTTTAACTTATTTTTTAGTTTTTCCATAGCGCATAAAAGTATAACATAAAATTATTTTTTAAGTAATTTTTAAAAAACATAAAAAAATATTTTCTTTTTCAAATTACACTACTATTTTTATTTTTTGAAAGAAAGTAAGTAAAAAAATCATCTCTTTTTTATCTCAGAAAGTTAAAAATGATATGTAAAAATGCTATATTTTTAAACTTTTTTAAACAAATTATAATGTTAAAAATAAATAAAAAATCGCACAAAATGCGATTTAAATGTGCAATAAAATTATTTTTCTGATAAATATCTCATTACTTCAGCCGCACAATCATCAACAACCTCTTCGACCTGGTCGAATGAGTTTATGATGCATCCTGATGCACGTTCATGACCTCCGCCACCTCATTTAACGGCTACATTTCTAACGATCGGACCATTTGAACGTAATTCAACTCTAATTCTTCTATCTTCTTCCTCTGTAAATTGAACTCATATCGGGAATCCTTTGATATTAGCGATTGTATTGACTTTAACTGATGATTGAGGGTTTTTACCTAATTTGAGTGTATCTTCAAGAGAATTTTGAATATAAGCAACCCCATCTCTAGTTTTCAAAGTCGATAATAATCATGAATTATATTTTAAATCTTCTAAACTAGTTGTTGCTAAACTTTTATGTATATAATCAGCATCCAAACCAGCCTCATATAATTTTGAAGCCAAATATAAGGTTCTTGCCTTTACGGTACTAAATAAAAATCTACCTGAATCTGTATTTATTCCTAAATAAAGATAATTTGCTGCTTTAGGTGTAATTTTTCAACCGTTCACTACCGCAATTTCTGTAACCATTTCGTCAGCCGCAGAATATGAACTATCGACTCACCTAATTGTATTATCACCTAAATCATCACCGTTAGGATGGTGATCAATTCTTATAATTGTAGGGAATAAATTTTTATCTAAAACTTCTCTAGATTCGATTCTTTCTTTACCATTTGCATCAACTACTACACCTAGTGATTTTGATAAAATTTCATCATCAGGAATTTGATCCATTGTAAAATCTAAAAAATTATAAGTATTTTTACTATCTCCTATTGCGTAAACTTTTTTATCAGGAAAATTTGTTTTAATTAGTTCTTTTAAACCGAATTGTGAACCTAAACAATCACCGTCTGGTCTAATATGATGAAATATAACTATCGAATCATATTTATAAATTTCTTTAGTTACTAGTTCTAAATTACCAACTTTCATTATTTTGCCTCTCATTCAACTATTAAATCATTAAGTTTTGAAATAACTTCAGGAATTTGTTCAAAACTTTCTAAAGTTAATCCTGCAGCGTTGTCGTGACCACCACCATTATATTGTTTTGCGATTTTATTTACAAGTGGTCCGTTAGATCTAAGTCTTCCTCTAACCTTACCATCTTCTAATTGAACAAATAAGGCTCAACAAGAATTATTGTCAATATTAGCTAAATCATTAACATATTGTGCAGCTTTAAATGAATCAATGTTAAATTCTTTTAAGAAGTCTTCTTTTATGACATAATATAAAACACGTCCTTCTTGCTTAAATTCAGACAAGATACGTCCAGAAATTTTAATATCTAAAAGACTTCTTTTTGAAAGTTCTCTTAAAATTTCTTTTGGATGGAATCCGTTTTTCATTAAAAACGAAACTAATTCGTAAGTTCTTTGTGATGTATCTGGATATAAAAATCTACCTGAATCAGTGTTGATTCCTAAATAAATATGTGCAGAAGCCTTTTGAGTAACTTCTCAACTTCCATCATAAGCAATTTTTGCTATCATTTCAGCGGCTGCTACATAATGTTCATCTATTCATTGATACTCATATTCAATATCAGCATCATTTGGGTGATGATCAATTCTTAGTCTAGCGGTTGTTTTTTTCTCGTAAAGCAATTCAGAACATTCAATTCTATCACCACTAGAAGCATCTACAACAATTGATAAAGAATCATTAAAATCAATTTGATCAATTGGTGTGAATTTATAGTCCATAAATTCAAAAATACCATAATTATTACCAATTGTATAAACATTTTTATCTGGAAAGTTTGTTTTAATTAGTTCAGCGAGCCCATGTTGTGATCCTAAGCAATCACCATCTGGTCTAATATGGTGAAAAATCACTATATTTTTATATTTTTTTATTGCATCAATTGCAACTTGGGAATTTCCTATTTTCATTATTTCTCCTAAATATTTTTATTAATTTTATCTAAATATTTATCTATTAATTCTAAATCAAAAATATTATTTAAATATGAAATTAGATAACTTCTAAAATCATCTAATTTTTCACTTGATTTATCATTTTTTAGAACATTAAACTTTTCTTCTATTTCTTCTATTTTATCATTTTTAATCGCATCATAGCTTATGATTTTTTTATAAATCATTTCTAATGCATCAAATTTATTGTCTGAAAAATCAAAAGCATATAAATTTGTAAAATAATCATCAACGATTTGGCTCATATAATTCCAGTTATTTCTTAGTTTCTGGTAATCTCCAGAAGGAATAATTAATTTAAACTCTAAAGCATTATAATAATTGTTTAAAACTTTAACAAAAATACTTTCAGATCTCTTATAGTATAAATCAAATAATTTATCAAATTGTTCCATAAAATCGAATGATAAAGAAAATTTCAAATCATCATAGTATAAATTTTTAAAATCATTCTGAATTTTGTTAATTTGTTCCAAATCTTCAAACTCAAATCTTTTATTAGTGTTTATTTTATCGACTAAAGTTTTTATAGATCAAGATAAATTTTTAATTTTACCTTCTTCACTAACTATTGAATAAGTCATTTTTTCAAGAAAGTACAATTTTTGCTCATAATAATCTAATTTTAACTGATATAATTCTCTATTTGATTCATCAAAATAATAAGAATCTATGCCTCCGAAACCATCTATTAAAGCGTAAAGTAAAGTCATTTTTTCAGATCTTATTTCAGATTCAATACTTTCATTTGGTATTTTTTCAATTTCCAAAATAACATCTTCAATTAACTTAATTTTAGCTTCTTGATTTGGTATATAATGATTTCAACCGTTTGTATTAATATCATAACCTTTAACATCTTCATTAATTGTCTTTTTCATTAGATCAATATTTTTTTTGATTACTGGCAATAAAAAACGATATTTCGGATCATTTTTAGACTGAATGTTTATATATTTTTTTTCTAAATAGTTTATATTGCTTGCAAACTTTGCCTCGCTTGGAATCGAACAAGAAACAACCATAATCGGAAATGAAATAATTAAAGAAGAAAAGCTAATTTTAATTAACATTTTTTTTAATTTATTTTTAATAAATAACATATTTATATTTTACTATAATTGTTATTAAATTCACTTAATTATAAAAGAAAAAAACAATTATATTTACTATTTATCACTTATAATAAATAAAAAATATAATTGTTTTATTATGTTGGTGCCCAAGACAGGACTTGAACCTGCACGGATTGCTCCACTAGATCCTTAGTCTAGCGTGTCTGCCAATTTCACCACTCGGGCTTAATATTATTTTACATTATTTCATAAAAATTAAAAATTATTATTTATTAAAAACACAGCTCTTTTTTATTTTAGATCGAATTAGAGCTGCGCAAATAAAATTATAGAACGATTAGTGTCTTCACTAATTTAGAAATAATAAAGTATCATTAAATCTTAATTAAACTATTTCGAAAACATTTAAGCCTAATGACTTCAATTTATTTTTTTATTTTTGGCTGACTTATAAAAATCAACCTATACTAATTATAAACCTTTTAAAAAAATAAATTTAAAATATACATTATAATTCTATTTCTTCTTATTATAAATAAGAACTATTTTATAATTTAATAGTAATAAATATTAGAAGCAAAATTTCGGAGACACAAAAAATGAATAATAGCAAAAATTTTAATCTCTATTTGATGGATGGTGATGTTACTGGAAGAATAAAGTGTACATTAGCAAATTGAACTGGCATTGTATATAAAGTGCCAAGAAGTGCCAAGATCACATATTGATAAATGCAAAGATAGACAAGACTTGAAACAAAGTGGAGTTTATTTTCTATTCGATAAAAACGACAACGATGAAGATGAAGTTTATATAGGACAAGCAGGAATTCGTAAAAATGGTGAAGGTATACTTTTTAGAGTGACGAAACACTTAAGGGATAATACATACTTTAGCGACGTAGTAATGATAACAACCCAAAATAACTCGTTTGGACCAACAGAAATAAGTTATCTCGAAAATAAATTTACTAATATGACCGTTTCCACAGATAGATTTAAAGTTAGAAATGAAAACGATCCCAATCCTGGTAACGTTACTGAAGAAAAAGAATCAGAACTAGAAGACTTAATTGAATATTCAAAAATGGTGCTTGGTGTTTTAGGATATAAATTATTTGTCCCACTAATTGATCATACAAGTAAAAATACCCCTAAAGAAACAAAAGAATTAATGTTGTATCTTTCTCGTAAAAACAAAAAATCAAACAAGATAATTTAATCGAAATGTATGAGAACTAATGAAGGATTTGTAGTACTAAAAGATAGTATTATTGAATTAGAAGATTCAAATTCTATACCTAAAACAATAAAAGAAATTAGAAAAAAATGTAAAAATAATAATGAAATAGTAAATGGAAGACTTACAAAAAACTATCTTTTCAATAGTCCATCATACGCAGCAGCATTTGTGTTAGGGATGAACACAAATGGTAGAACCGATTGAAAAAATGAAAATGGTATAACTTTAAAAGATATAGAAGAGAATGGTGATAATACAATATAAAAAAATGATACTAATCAAACTATAAGTTGAATATACAATTTAGCAAAAGATATTTAAAGAAAAAATGAAATTAAGAGTTAGCCCTTAATTTCATTTTTAATTATTCAATATTATTTTTAAACGAAATATCTTCTATTCGTAGCCAAACTTTAAAAATAGGAACCAAGTTTAATATAAAAATAATAAAATATTTCTTAAATATTAGGTCTACTTCATTAATTTATTCTGATCATTCTTAAAATTCATAGTATTTTAATAAAAAAACAAAAATGCTTTTTAATTTATCTGCTAAACAATGGTATTAATTAATCGACTAAATTATTAATAATCGCCTAATAATATGCTATAATTAGGCGAAACAAAAGGAGAGTAGGCGAATGAAAATATTCGATTATAAAAACTTAAAAAAACTTAAATGAGATAGCGAAATAGTAAATCTTTTAACACAAATTCATGAACACAAAGGAAAACAAGAACTTTTTTTAAAAAGAAAACCTGCTGTTTTAGATAAATTAGTTGAAATTGCTAAAATTCAAAGTGTAGAAGATTCTAATAAAATAGAAGGAATTGTAACAACTACAGTTAGAATAAAAGAGTTAATGAACCAAAAAACTACACCCAAAAATAGAGATGAAGAAGAAATTATCGGATACAGAGATGTACTCAATACAATTCATGAAAGCTATGAGTATATTCCAATTAATAGTAACTATATTTTACAACTTCACAGAGATTTGTTTAAATATAGCGAAAAAGGGGTTGGTGGTAGATATAAAAGTACACAAAACTCTATTATTGAAAAAGATAAGTACGGTGATACAAAAGAAAGATTTAAACCTTTATCCGCGCACGAAACACGAGACGCAATTAAAAATATTTGCAATGAATTGAATATTGCATTTGACAAAAAAGAAATAGATTCACTACTTTTAATTCCAATTTTTATCCACGATTTTCTTTGTATTCATCCATTTAATAATGGAAATGGTAGAATGAGTAGATTGCTAACCACCCTTTTATTATATAAACAAGGTTATGTTATTGGAAAATATATCAGTTTAGAAAGAAAGATCGAAAAAAATAAAGATAGTTATTATACAGCTTTAGAAAAGAGCGGTATAGGTTGACACGACAACAAAGAAAACCCTTTACCATTTATAAAATATATTCTTAGAACTATATTAGCTGCTTATATTGATTTTGAAAAAAGAGTAGGTTATATAGAACAAAAAATTCCGACAATTGAACTTGTAAAAAATGCAATCGATAATAAATTAGGAAAATTTACAAAGAATGATATGATGGAATTAGTTCCTAGCGTTGGTAAAGCTACAATTGAAAATATGTTAAAACAGTTAGTGGAAGAAGATTATATTCAAAGACGCGGAAAAGGCAAAGCTACTTTTTATGTTAAAAAATAAAATAAATTAATATGTTATACTATAATAGTAGTAATCATAAAATAGATTAATCGATAATTTTATTTAAAACATATATCTGAGGTAAAAACATGTCAACACGTAAACATAAAGAATATATAGAAAATGTTGATGATAGAGAAATTGCAATGCATAAATACCTAAAATTATATTTAGAAAATAATGTTGATCATACTAAATTTGAAGTTGTACATAGAAATGATATTTTAATACAAAATTTTAATAAACAGGATCAAGAATATTTTTATCAATTTTTATTAAATTCGCATAAAGAAATTAGTTTATGCACTAATAATAGTAAATTATGCCCTTTTGAAGTTTCAAAGGAAGAGTTTATGGATATAGATTTAACTAAATATGGCAGAATACTCATTAAGCATATTTTCGAACTTTTTTAATAAATTCATTAATAAATTGAGATAGTCCAAATAATTAGTGAGTTAAAAACAATTTTAATTGAAGGCAATAACAAAATAGGTTAAACCCTATTTTTTTGTCTTTACTAAGATATAATCATTTACGAACAATCCCTATTTTAATTTTACAAACACTAAAACACAAACTTGCTAAAATATAAAAAATAAAAATATCATTTTTTAAGATTAAATATTAAGTCAAAAACAATTATCCTTTTGTAAGATAGCCAGAAAAATAAGAAATAAAATTTTATACTAATAAATTTAAAAAATAAGTTTTTTGTACTAGTTATTTATCAAAAAAATAATTTAACATCTAGAATTATTATTTTAGATAGAGAATACTATGTAATTAAATGGATATTCTAAAATATAATTTAATTAAAACACTTTATATATAAGTAAGCACTTTGATTTTATTATTAAATCTTCAATAATGATAATTACAAAAATTGTTTATAATTAAAATATATTAAATTATAAGAATGGATTAAATATATGGAAAATAAATATTATTCTCAATTACTTGAGGATTACAAAAATAAAATTGATCAATTATCTGTAAATGATCTTAATAAAGATCTAAAATCATTATGTAAAATGCTTTTAGATAATTTAAAAGATAAAACTCAACTTCAAAAGGTAAAACAATTTTGGTATATATTCCTTAACGGTATGTAAATCTTCTAAAATTAACTAAATTATTTTATACCCTTATGGTAAGTAATATGGTATAATTATAATATAGGAAATAAGGAGGTTTTTTATGTCTAAAACATACAATATTAAGAACTTAAAAAAAGAATTTGGAACTGATAAAAAGTGTTTAGATTATATCTATAATCTTAAATATAAAGACTTAAACCATTGTCTTAAATGTGGTGTTATATCTAAACATTATAATGTTGAAGGAACTAAAAGATATGTTGCTAAATGTGGACACACTTTATTTCCTTGTAAAGACACAATCTTTGAAAATAGTTCAACACCATTAAGTTTATGATTCCGCGCTATCTTTTTATTTAGTATTAGTAAAAATAGAGTTAGTGCTAAAGAGTTAGAAATAAGTTTAGGAATAACTTATAAAACTGCTTGAAGAATGGCTAAAAAGATTAGAAGCGTTATGGATGATGATGGAAATATTATGTTTGAAGGAATCACTGAAGTTGATGAAACTTATGTTGGTGGTAGAGAAACTAATAAACACCAAAGAAATAGAAACACAGATTTATCTCACTTCAAACAAAAAGCATCAATTATAGGACTCAAGAATAGAGATACAAATAAGGTTAAGTTTGAATTAGTTAATAAAGTTGATGATAAAACCATTTCAGCATTTTTAGGAACAAATATTTCTAAAGATTCCACTATAATTAGTGATGAATGAAAAGGTTATCGAAGAGTCCTAAAGAATGCTGATGATTGATTTAGTCATAGAGTAGTAAATCACTCTAATAAAGAGTATGTAAGATATGAAGACATTAGAGTATTAACTAATGGAATAGAAGGAATGTGAAGTTGCTTAAAAAGAGGACTCAAAGGAACTTATATCGAGGTTTCTAAAAAGCATTTACCATATTATCTAAATGAGTTTGAGTGTAGACAAAATCATAAAGATGATGTGATATTTAAAGAGATAATTAAGAATATATGGAGAGGTGGTAGTTATGAGTAAAGTTAAAGAACTTGGTAAAGTGTATACTCCTCCTCATATTGTTGATTTAATTTTAAACCAAGCAAAATATAACAATTCTAAAATATTAAAAAAACATATCATTGATAATTCTTGTGGAGATGGTGCTTTTTTAATAGAAATAGTAAAAAGATATTGTTTAGAATATTACAAAAAATTCAAAAGTTATAATGGAATTGAGCAAGAATTAGAAACATATATTCACGGAATTGAGATAGATTTATCCGAAAGAAATAAATGTATAGGTAGGTTAAATAAAGTTATTAATAATTTAGGTATTGAAAATATTAAATGAGATATTATTAATGATAATACTTTGAATGTTGAAAAATACAATAATAAAATGGACTATGTTATTGGTAATCCACCTTATGTTAGAATACATAATTTAAAAAATAATTATGAAGCAATTAAAAAAATGAATTTTTCAAAAAATGGTATGACTGATTTATTTATTGTTTTCTATGAACTAGGTATGAATATGTTAAATGATAAAGGTATATTGTCTTATATAACTCCTTCATCAATAATTAATAGTAAAGCTGGTTCAGAATTTAGAAAATATATAGTAAATAATCAAATGTTTGAAAGTTTTATTAATTTAAAACATAATCAACCATTTAAAAGCATAACAACTTACACAGGAATATTTACTTTGAATAAAAATCATAAGCAAAATAAAGTCGATTATTATGAATATATAAATAATGATATTATTCTAATATCTACATTAGATTCTAAAAACTTTTATATAAATGATAATTTCTATTTTGGAACAAAAAAAGATATTGGTAAACTAAATAAAATATTAACTTATGATTTAAAAAATGATAATTATGATATTTTGGTAAAAAATGGATTAGCAACATTATCAGATAAAATTTTTATTAAAGATTCATTTGGTTTTAAATCAAAACATATTATTCCTGTATTTAAGGGTTCCATAAATAAAGAAAAAGAAATAATTTATCCCTATGATGAAAAAGGAAATATATTAGATTTTAATCAATTAGAATCTAATATTCAAAATTATTTTTTAGAAAATAAAATAGAATTAGAAAAAAGAAGTATAGATAAAAATTCACCTTGATATGCTTTTGGTAGAAGTCAAGGTATAAAAGATATTCACAAAGATAAAATTACAATCAACTCATTATTAAAAACATCAAAGGATATAAAATTAAACATTGCTAAAAAAGGTGTTGGTGTATATTCGGGATTATATATTTTAGGAGATATAAAAATAAATGATTTAAAAAAAATTTTAAATGATGATTTTGTTAAATATATCACATTACTTAACAAATATAAAAGTGGTGGATATTACACTTTTTCAAGTAGTGATATTAAAAGATATATAATTTATTCATTAAATAATAAAGGAGAACTGTATGAATAATGAATTATTAGAAGTGTTGAGAGAAAGTTTTAATTTATATATTACTAATGGACCAAGAAGCAATAAAAAACTAAAACCATTACACGGAAGAATTTCTTTTGATTTAGAACATAAATTAAATGAATTAAAAACTAATAATGATACTTATAAATGTTTTAGTTTAAACCTTGAAAACGGAATAGAAAAAGAAATTAATGGTAGATATATGGATAAAGCAGTTGATATTACTATTGAAAAAAATAATGAAATAATTGGTGGTGTTGCTGTTAAATTTGTTATGTCCAATTTTAAACAAAATAAAAATAATTATTTTGAAAATATGCTTGGAGAAACAGCAAATATTAGGACAAACAATTACCCTTATTATCAAATTTTTATTACAACAGATGTATTACCATATTATGATAAGAATGGTTTTATTAGTAAATGAGAAAATGTTTCAGTAGATGATTTACAAAAATATTTAATTTTGTCAAGAGATAATAATCAACTTTTTTATCACACACCTAATAAAATATTTTTAGGACTAATTAATATACCTATACCTAGACCTAATGTTGAAAACAAACGAGAATATAAAAAATATTTTGAAGAAAATCCTAATTTTAATATTTCATATTCTCAATTAGATTTAGAAAACCAATATGGAGATAACCTTATTTACAATGATTATGAAGATTTTATAACAAAAATATCTCACCACTTATTGTCTTTATAATGAAAGGAATTATTATAAATATTAAAAAAACAAAACCACAACATTATGAAGAACAAAAGTTGAAAAATTTACTTAACAAAGCAATAATCAATCCTAAAAACAAGCGAAAAATTCAAAAGCAACCTTAATAGTTGCTTTTCCTGAGTTTCGGAGTTGTAAAAGAAAAGAGCAAAATTAGGCTATTTTTATACCTAATTTGCTCTTTTTGATTTTTTATATACAATTTTTTATATATTATTTATCTCATCAAATTCTTGTTCTGAATTCGAATTTATTGTTGGTTCGACAAAGCTTCTTTCAATAACTTGTCCGTCTCTTATTTTATTGATTTGATTACATGTGTTTAATAATGAAATTAGACTATCGTTTGTGTATTTTTGAATAACTCCATTATCAAAATAGAATTTATTTAATTTATATAATGTGTATTTTAAAACTATGAGTGATATAAAGTTTAAAATGAAATGACCTTTAATATGTTTGTCTGTTCTAACATGAACAGGTCTAACTCTTAATGCACTTTTGAATGTTCTGATGTTTTCTTCAATTTGTCATTGTTTTTGGTAAAAATCAACAATTTCTTTCGGAGATAAATCTTGTCTTGAAGTTTCGTAAACATAATAACCATCATATTTCTTATCTTCATTTACTTTTTCAGCGTCTAAAACAAACTTCATATTTCCGACTTTTTTGTAGAATTTATATTTTTTAATCAAGATTACATCATCTGCTTTAACGACACCATTTTTGTTTTGTTTTTTAAGAAAATTCTTCATTAAAATTGTTCTATCGTTTAAGTCTTTTTTAGCACGTTTTTCACTATAAGTAATTATTATACGTCTTTGTTTATTATTTGTTCTTTTATTTTTTCGTTTTGAATAATAAAAATATTCTTTATATTTAAAATTATCAGATCCTTTAATATAACCCTCTGGATTTAATGAAAAATCCTTAAATCCCTTATTAGATAACTTCAATCTATATGATATTATGTAGTCTAAATTATGACTTTCTAAGAATCTTATATTCTTATTTGTTGACACACCCCTATCAGCTATAATTGTTACTTTTTGAATGTTATAAGTCTTCTTCAAATCAACAATAAATGGGATAAAAGTAGTTGGATCACCTATGTTTCCTTTAAACACTTTTAAGAACATAGGAATTCCATTACTATCTGTAGCCATACCTACAACAACCTGATCTTCTTTAAACTTACCATCTTTAGAATATCTAGGAATTCTTAACCATTCTCTTACAAAAATTTCAAAGTAAATAGTTGTTGTATCATAGAAAATTAATTTAATATTTCTATCTGTTTTTTCTGCTATTTTTTCATTTAAATTTTTAATAATATTTGTTTCGTTATCAACTAAAACATCTAAAAGATTATAAAAAGTATCTTTCATAGTTGTGACATTATTAACATATTTTTCTTTATTTTGAAAACTTTTAATAATTGAATTGTTTTGTAGTATACGTGAACTGATTTGATATTTAAGTAGCTCTTCTAATTCTTTGTGCTTCGATTTTTTCAATGAGTTGAAAATATTTAAATCACTAACTATCGAGTAAAACGTAGTAACTCTAACATTAGTTAATACTGTTTTTTTCTAAATAAGATTTTAGAAAATCGAGTAAAACTCTTTTTAGCTCTTTTGGATCTTCAATATTTTCAAAATCAACTAATTTGTTTTTTTTAAAATATCTAAAAATTTGGGTTTATGCTTTTTAACTTTTCAACACTACCTAAACTTGTAACCCTTTCGTACGCTTTACCAAATCCTTTCGGTTTAACAACATGACAATAATCTCTTACGCCATTACTTCCGATAATAATTACATATTTTTTCATATTCTATGATATCATAAATTGTATATAATTATAAATTACTTATTACTTTTTATATACGAAGTATATAAGCGCTAAAAAACGCATTAAAAACTACTCTAACTCCGAAACTCAGGAGAACAAAAGTTCAAAAATTTACTTAACAAAGCAATAATCAATCCTAAAAACAAGCGAAAAATTCAAAAGCAACCTTAATAGCTGCTTTTTCTTTATCTTTTGATTATTAAAGGGTTATGTTTTAAATACCTTTAAGGGATATATACCACAATTTTTAATGCAAAGAGTGAAAATTGGTTTTACTTTTGATGCTGCACCAGAAATCAATAGTAAAATGATTTCAGTTCTTAAACACAACCAAGAAAAGTCTTTTAGCTTCAAAGAAGTTAAAAGCAAAAATACCTTAATCATAGGAGAAAACTATGATGTACTTAAGAATTTATTAGTAATAAAGAGAGAGAGAGAGAGAGAGTCGCGGCTTAGATTATAACTACGATGTAATTTATATTGACCCTCCTTATAACACCGAATCAGCACGCGCAGATGAAAATAATTCTGCAAACGACAAAGAAAATGTTGGTGCTTATAAATTTATATATTGTGACAAGTTTAACCGTAACGGTTGACTTAACATGATGAATGAAAGACTTAAATTGGCTAAAAAACTTCTCAAAGATGATGGAGTTATTTTTGTATCAATTGATGATAACGAACAAGCATATTTAAAGGTATTGATTGATGAGATTTTTGGTGAATAGAATTTTGTGACTAACTTTTTATGGCAAACAAATTCTTCAAGTATGAAGTCAACCAATTTTGTTAAAAATAATTTTGAATATATAGTTTGCTACGTAAAAAAATTGTCAAAAATAAAAGAGTTTAATAAACAACATACAACAACAATGGAATTTAATAATATTGATAACGACCCAAAAGGTAATTGATTTAGTAGTAACGCAACATATAAATTTAACGAAAATAATCCTAAAACATTCCCAATTATTTTACCAAATGGAAATAGCATAGTAAGAACATGACGCTTCACAAAAGAAGAATATTTAGAAAATAAAATTCCTTTATTTTTTAATGGTAATAACGTTCCAAGAATTAAAATTTACGAAAGTGAATGAATTACAAAAAAACCATATACAAATTTACTCATGAATTTTAACATACAAAGCAAATGAATATCAGATGAATATAAAGAAAACATGTTAAATGATATTGCGATTATAGATTCATTTACAATTGTTAAAAATAAATTAAATTCAATTTTACCTAACAATGAATTTTCAACACCAAAACCAGAATCATTCATTAAGTACTTAATTAATTTACATATTAACAAAAACGCTCGTGTTCTAGATTTCTTCGCAGGTTCAGGCACAACCGGTCATGCAGTTATGGAACTAAATAAAGAAGATGGTGGAAACAGAACTTTTACACTTGTAACTAACAATGAAAATAATATTGGTTATGAAGTTACTTACGAACGCTTATTTAGAGTAAATAATGGTGTCGGCACAAATAATGAAACTTTTAAATGAACCGAAAAGAATGATCCATATCACCAAAATCTAAATGTTTTTGACCTAGAACATAGTAATATTAGTGTAGACCAAAATCAAATTAAAACATAATATTTAATTGATACACTCAGAAATTCATTGTCTAAATTCGAAATTAAAAATATCACAGACGAAGAATTGCTTAATAATTTAAGTAACCTATATTCCTTAGAAGGTGATGATTCTAATGAAACTAACTAATACTCAAAATAAAGCAATTTCTCAACTATTAAAACATTTTAATAATTCATACACTGAAAATAAATCTAAAATAGTTGAATTTAAAGCTCCGACAGGTTCTGGTAAAACTTTTATGATTGCTAACTTTATTGATCAAGCAATAACTATTAATAAACAAAGGTATAATAAACCTATTGTTTTTGTAGTTATGACATTATCTAATGCTGAATTACCTAAACAAATGGAAGATAATTTTAACGAATATAAATTCTATTTAGAAAACAGATATGACATTATTTTCGAAAGAAAAGAATCTCCGTCAAGTTCTAAAAACAAAGTTAAGGATGCTGATTATACTTTTAGAGTAGAAACTAATAAAGTTTTTATCCTAGGAGCATCTTCGTTTGGTAAAGACAGAATTTATACTGAACAAGGTATTTTAGATAAGTTTATCTCGGAAATTTCAAATAACTACTTTGTTATCTTTATCCGTGATGAAGCCCATATCGGGACAAAAGAATCATGAATCAAAGGCAAAAACATAAAAGAAGCCGAATACTTTTATGAAAAAATGATGAATGCTTCTAATTTTCAAATTAATATGACTGCTACACCTAAAGGTATCTACGAACAAGTTAAAATCAGTGAAAACGAACTCAAAGAAGATGATATTAAACTGCTTAAAACCACAGGTCATTTAAATCAAGGTTTATCAGAAATTAATAACGAACAACTTGATGATTTACGACTATTAGATATTGCATGTAATAAATTTAATCAAATTAAACAAAAATATATTACCGAAAAAGGATTGATAGATAATATCAATCATGCTATGTTGATTCAAGTGAATGACAAAAAAGCGGACAATACTAATTTTGATCAAAAAATAAAAAAAATAATTCAAAAATTAGAAGAACATAATCTTACTTGAGCTAAATACTTTTCTTCGGAAAAAATTGACTCAAATATGCGTGGTCAAATCTCTTTAAGAGAGATTTCTAAAAAGAGTTCAGATATCGATGTAATAATCTTTAAAGTTGGTCCAGTAACGGGTTGAAATATTCCGCGTGCTTGTATGTTAGTTCAACTACGTAATGTATCTTTAGATAGTTTAAGTATTCCAACTCTTGGTCGCATCAAACGTAATCCAAGACCAGGTTTTAATTTTAAAGATGATTCACTGCTTATCAATATTGAGTTTATTCTAATATTGATAATATTGATAAAATCAATAAAGATAGGGAATTAAGTTCATACAAACTTAATAAAGAGAGTTTAAATGATAAGTTTTACTACGGAGAAATTAATAAAGAAGTTGAAAAAATAAATATTGATTTAAGTCAACAAATTATTGAATTTATTAAAAGAAACACTAATAAATTATTAAGTAATTATCAATTCTATTTAAAAGAGTATCAAGAAAAAGGTTATTTACCAATAAAAGAAGAAAAAATAGTTGAAAAAGAGAAAAACGTAGAATATCAACTTGTTAATTACAAGATCAATAATATTGTTGAACTAACAAAATTTGTTAAAGAATTTCAAAGCAAGCTTTCAAACATTATAAACCTAAAACAAGTTAGAATGTTGAATGAATATTTTGATAAAGAATATAGTGATTATATTAATTTACTGCTTTGATATTCTTTTATCAAAAGAGTTTGTCCTAGGCGTTAAAAAATACATTTTAGAACAACAAAAAAAGAAATTGGTAAACGTGATATTCGTGAGTTTAAGCTAATATACGATAAACAACTTCCTTCAGATATTAATTTTGAAATTTCTGATGAAGAATTTAAAATTGAATTTATCGAACAAGACTTAAAATATCAATATGAATTAATTGCTTTACTAGAATCCAAAAATAAAAAACATCTTCATTATTATGACTCTAAAAATGAAATAAGTTTTATTAATGGTATCATTCATTTGTTTAAAAGTGATCTTAAAGAAAATAAATACTCAAATATCTCACTATATCGTAACCCTGTAAGCAGTGGTATATTTTATGAATATTATGATGAAGATAGTAATATCAAGCGCCAATTTCCAGATTTTATTTTAGTTTATAAAACTAATAAAATCGAACATCAAGTTAATGTTGAGATTAAATATTTTAATAATGATTATGATGATTTGAAAACTGACAAAATAATTGATTCATATCAAGGTTATTATAATGAAATTAATAAGTATACAACACCAGTTCAAATTGTATCTTCGGTACTAATTAAAGTAGACAAATCTATTGCAACTTCAAATAAATTTATTATCGCCGGTGGTGGAAGTACAAACACCAAAGTAAATAATAATATCAAACAAAACATTAATACTAATCAAACCATAAAATTTAGCAAAAGATATTTAAAGAAAAAATGAAATTAAGAGTTAATTCTTAATTTCGTTTTTAATTATTCAATAGCCATTTTTTGAACTAAAAATATATTAAATTTTATTTGCATCTTTTAATGATGATAATAAATACTTTCAAAATATTTTTATTAGATATTAATTTAGCATCTTTTTATGCCAAATAAAATAAATTGAATAAAATTTTAATATAATAATTTTGATAATTAAATTTATATTAGGGAGTTTTTAAAATAAAATATGAAAAAATGAAAATTTATATTGGGTACTTTAATACCTTCTATGACTAGTTCACTAGTTTTTGCGGTATCATGCAACGCCAATGAACAAAATAATAAAAAAGCAGATGACCCAGAAGTTATCTATAATAAATCAACAGTTCAGTTGAATAATGAAAATAACGTGCAATCTATTAATGAATTAAAAAACCAAAATTCATTACAAGCTAATACTCTTATTGAAGAAATTCAAAAAGGTATTGAAAAATTAAACGAAATTATTGATAACGAAATCCAACAATTAAATGAAAAAGATAAAGTAGATGAACACTCTTATAGAATATCTGAAAATTCCAAATTTCTAAAATTTTATGCAATAAAGTCTAATAACGGAAATAGTGAAGTACATATAATTAACGAAAACATCTTGCAATATATAAAATCATTTAAAAATAGTTTTGTGTCGGTTGCAAAAGACGCACAAGTCAAAGAAAATGTGAAGTTGATAATCGAAAACGTTCTAAGTATTTTTTCTGATCTTACAATTAGTTTAGGTTTTAGCGCAAAAGAAACTAAAGAAATTATCTCTTATGAAATTTTACCTATATTAAAAGAAATTCTTGATGTTGAAAAAACATTGCAAAAAGCTAATAATCTTCTAGAATTATATAACAGTTTTAAGTTAGGTATAAATACATCAATGCAAAATCCAATGTTTATAATTGATAAACTAAAAGATTTTTTAGGAATTTCGGAAACACTTGAAAGATTAAAAAATATGTATTTAAGCGTGTTTAAGAGACAACCAAAAATAAAAGAACTCATCATTAAGGAGCAAATAAAAGATTCCGATATCGAAGCTTCCATAAGTTCATTATTCACTCCTAAACCAGGTAAAAATTCTGAAGAGATAAATCAAAAAATAATGGTAATTAGAGGAATTTTAGGAAAATTATATAGTTATAATAGAGAATCAAACGGAACAACATCATTTAGATTTAATAGTTTAAATCAAAATGATAAACAATTATTAGTTAATAATTTCAAAGATTTATTGGTCATTAACAATAATTTTATCGGATCAAATGAATTTAAAGGAGAAATAGCCAATTACTTTGCAGGTGTTATAGAAAATATAGCAAATAAAAATCAAATCCCTCAAAAAATAAATACTATTTTAGATTTATTTGATTCTATTAAAAACAGAGTGTCTCAGATATTATTTAGTAGCAGAAACGCTTAATCCTGAAGATATTAAATTGTGTAATTAGATAATAAAAAAATGCAAACTTAAATTTGCATTTTTTAATTACACTAATTGATCAAAAATGTCGTCACCTGTTTCTTCAACAATATCAACGCCAAAGTTTTTAGCAACAATATTACCTAATGTTCCTAAACCTTGGAAGTTAGGTAATACTTTTGGTTTTGTAAACATTTTTGAAAAAATTGTAGCAGGTAAAAATTCTCTTGTATGATTAAATCCTGGATATAAAGGATCATTTCCATGGTCGGAAGTTACAATTAATAAATCATCTTCACGCATTGCGTTAATTAATTTGCCTAATTTAACATCTAATTTAGCAATATTTTCGGCATAACCGTGAACATTACGTCTATGTCCATAGTGTGAATCAAATTGTACTAAATTAGTAAAAATAAATTTGTTTTCTGTCTCTTGTTGTGCTAATTCTATCGTAATATCCATGCCATCTTCATCACCTTGACTTGCGTAGTGAGTACTAATTCCTTGACCAACAAAAATATCGTTGATTTTACCTATCGAAACAACTTCGACACCTTTATCTTGTAGTCTGTTCAAAATCATTTCGCTTGGTTTGTTTGCATAATCATGTCTATTAAATGTTCTCTCAAAACTTCCGAATGTACCGATGTATGGTCTAGCAATAATACGACCTACATTCCATTCAGGACGCGATGAACAAATTTCACGAGCGGCTTTTGCATATCTATATAAATTATCTAATCCTGTTCATTCCTCGTGCGCACATATTTGTAAAACGGAGTCAAGTGATGTATAAACTATTATAGCGCCTCTTTCCTTTTCTTCATGTGCTAATTCATTAATTATTTCTGTACCTGATGAAGATTTATTACCAACAATTGGTCTTCCGTCAAATGCTTTAGATAACTCATCAATCAATTCTTGAGGGAACCCTGTTTCCGTAAATGTTGGAAATGGTGTAACTGTTTTAATACCCATCATTTCTCAATGTCCTGCTAAAGTATCTTTTGCATTAGACACTTCTTGAACTTTAGCCATATATGCTAAAGTTTTTGGCACATGATAGTTACCATTTAAATTTGTAATATTACCTATTCCTAATTTTTTTCATGTGTCAATTTTAAATTCTTCAACCATTGAAGCCGATCTTATTGTATTTGCACCAGCATCACCAAAGAATTTTTGATCTCTATCAGGACCAATACCTAGACCGTCTGTTACAATCATAAATATACGTTTAAATTTTGCCATATATTAACTCCTTTTTGTATTTTTTAATATACATTTAATTTTACTCTTATAATTGAAAAAAATATATTTTATTTTGTTTTGATTTTTAAATTTTAAAAATAAAAAATGATATAATAATTACATTAAAAATACAAAAACACAATTTTAGGGGGAAAAAAATGAAAAAAGTACTATTTTTGGAAGGATCATTAGATAATTCAAACAACTCATATTCAACAGTTGCTATGAATAAATTATATGAAAAATTAGTTGCAGAAGGTCACCAAGTTGAAAAATTTAACTTAAACGAAACACACTCAAAAGTATTTTTAACAAACTCAACATGAAAAACATACTTTAACGATATTAAAAGTGATTTTTGAATTGACAAACTAAAAGAAATAGATTTATTAGTTATTTCAGAATCAATGACAAACTTTGGGGCAGCAGCCGTTGTTAAAAACTTTATCGATTCAATAGCTGTTGCTAACAAAACATTTTCATATAAATATTCTAAAAAAGGTGATGCTGTTGGTCTATTAGACAAATTAAATGTTTTAGTGGTTGCATCTCAAGGTGCACCACGTGATTGATATCAATGAGGAAGCCATATAAGTTGATTAGTTGGTACATTTAACTTCTTAGGAGCAAAAAAAGTTGATACAATTGAAATTACAGGCACAAAAACAGCATTATTTAAAGACACAAATCCTGAAAAATACTACGAAGAAAACAAAGAATTATTTGATTCTAAATTAAAAGAATTTGACTTATAGTATTAAAAAAGTTCCTTGATAATTACAAGGAACTTTTTATTCAATTATTTTTTATCATCTACGTATACAATTGTAAAACGTAAAGGTGTCCCGCCATTTTGCTCATCAAACAAAATTTTTACTCATCTTTTAGAACCGAATGTTGATGCTAATTTTTCTGATCTAGCATATCTAGCTAAATCAAAATTTTGCAATGCTACTTGGTTTTGAAATAACGACGGATAAATATATGAATATGTAAAAATTGCAACATCAGTTTTTTGTTTATTTTTTGGAATTTCTTGGTCTCCATCTTTAACTTGTGTTGAAAAAGAAATTTTTAAAATAATGCCTTGTTTAGTTAATAAGTAAGCATCATATTCAAGATTTTCATCCATAACATTTTCTTCGATAACATATTGCAAAACTTCATTTGTTGTTGGACGATTAAAGGCGCTTGTTTCTAAACTGCTTTTTTGTATGTCTTGACTTAATGCCTCTAATGTACCTTGAAATTGATCAAAAGCATCGTATAGAGCAAATGTAAATCTATCTAAATTAAATAAAAATCAAAGTCAATTTCTTGAAAATAATTCAGATAATTTTGCACGATAATCTTTTAGACCAATTACTTTTTTACTTGAAAAAAAGCTATCATCTGAACGATACATTGCAACAACATTATTACCATAAAGTAAATAATCTTTTATTTCAGTTAAATAATTATCACTTATTTCTCTTTGTTTTTTAATATAAGCTTTTTTACTTTTTTCTGTTTTAAAGGCCAAATTTAATAAAGAGTTTACATATTCATATTTTAAGAAAATGTCCCATTTGTCTTCTTTTATTTCTTTAGTAACAATTTGACTCATTTTTGTTTCGTTAGATATATTTTGTGTTTTTTGGCATGAAACAGCAATTGTCGGAACTAAAGCCAAAATTGGAGAGAAAATAAATCATTTTTTAATTTTTTTCATTATTTACCACCTTTATAAACTAACGCACCAAGTGCTGGAAAACCAAAATTATCTATCACTTCTTTTTCAAATGAGTCGAAACCTTGTTGTTGACGATGAATAATACCATTATGATAAGCATCAGATACTAATTTAATAGATATATTTTGTGTTCTCGATCTTGAAAAATAAACAATCTTATCAAAAGTTAAAATTTTGTTTTCCTCGTTATTCTTAGAAATTAATACTCTTATTAATATTCTACCTTTCCTTAAGTAATAAACGTCATTTGGAGATTCAAAAGATTCATCACCTTCCTTTAATTGGTCTCAATAATTATCAAAGAATTTTAAATCATCAGGTCTTGATTGTTTTTTTAAACGACTAAAAAATTCTTCTGTGTGTTTAGCAGTTTCTATTTCCGGAAATGTTCATCAACTTGAATAAGTTCAACTGAATTTATCTATATTTTTAAATATAAATAATCAATTATTTGTGTAAAAATTTCTTAATTTATTTAATCCTTCTTCGGTTTTAAATTCTAAATAACTTTTACTTAATTCATCAAACTGATTAAATAATTCATTTTCTTTTTTTTGTGAATTTAAAAAATTAACTTTTCCAATTTCATCATCTCTAAACCTTAAATTAACTAAATTTTCAATAATTTCGTTTGTTGAAACTTCATGTGGGTTTAAAGTGTTAGGAACAAACTCAAAACCAGTTGGAATATTGCTCTTTAATTTTGAACTTTCACTAATATTTATGCATGAAGCAAGAGAAAAGAAAATTGGTAAAGTTCCCAATAAAGAAATTCTTAAAAAATTTTTTTTAATTTTACTCATCTATAAACCTCATACTAAATCTATATATATTTAGTCCGTCTTTATTGATTTCATCTAGAGCTGATGTAAAATGTCCGTTATATTGATATATAGCTTGAAATTCCATATATTTTTCGTCGTTATGATCGCTTAAGAAGGATTCATCGTTAAATGTCTCGCCTTCTGATTCGGCGTCCCCTTTTGCATATTCATACTCATTATTAAATTCTTCTAGACGTTTTTGATAAATTAAGTTTTCTAAATTTTGTAATTGTTCTTCAATATTATTCGAATCATTTAAAATTAATAAATCTGTCATAATTTGAATTTTAGGGACTCCATTTTCTTTAAATTTTCAAATTTTAACTGCCTTATTGTTGTCATAAATTAAATATCAAGATTCTTTATCGGTATAAGCGTTGCTATTTTTTAACATATCAATATCTTGATAATTAATCTTAATTAATTTTGTAGGGTTAATATTTTTAATATTGATAGTTAATGAACCAAAATCTTTTTTAACTTGATCGAAATACTCTTTTTCCTTATCAAAAGCACGATATTTATCTCCGTATGGGTTATATATATACTTAAAATGTGAAATATTATTTAGTGTTCAATATCAATCATTTGACAATGCATTTTTAATTACATCTTTAGATTTGTTGGCTAAATAATTATAATCTCCATTTTTATGAACACTATTAGTAATAAAAATAGGATCATAAACAAATGCATATTTTAATTCGTTATATTTAGCATCTGATTTATTTTCTTGTTGAAAAACATATATATTTTTTTCATTTTCATTATCATTTGTGAAAAAATTTAAAATAGTTTCAATAGAAGAGTTTTTATAAAAATAATTTTTCTCTTTTTTATTGAATGAGTTTATTTGATTTTTTTGCTCGTTACTACTTATACAACTAATAACACTTATTGGTAAAATAAATAAACTAGCACTAACTAGAAATAACTTTTTCATAAAACAACGCCTCTAAAGATTCTTTTTTATGACCTGAATATAATATTTTACCATTATGAATAAGCGTTACAGAATCAACATATTTATCTATTTCTGCTAAAACATGAGAACTAATTAAAATTGTAATTTTTTCTTTATCATTAATGTTTTTTAGTAATGAAAATAATTCAAATCTTGCACTAGGATCTAAATTAGCGGCTGGTTCATCCAAAATTAATAATTTAGGATTATGTAACAAAGCTTGAATTAATAAAACTTTTTTCTTTTGGCCTGAAGAGAAATTATATGGTTTTTCGTTAATTAAATTTTCAATATTAAAGAACTTCAAATAGTGGTAAATTCTTTCTTTAGCAACTTCTTTTTTGATGTTTGATAAAATAGATAAATTATATAAATAGTTATAAACTGTTAATTCTTTCGGGAATACGGCAACTTCAGGAACATAACCTAATATTTCGCGCGCCTCTGCATTTTTAACATCAATATTATTGATTAAAACATTTCCTTGGTAATTTGTATATGCACCAATTATTGTCTTAATTGTCGTTGTTTTACCAGCACCATTTTCACCTATAAAAGCATGAAATGCTCCGGCATCTATAGAAAAACTAATTTCATTAATTCCACGATTAGATTTTAAAAATATTTTTTTTAAATTCTTAATTTCTAAAATTTTTTTCATAACTATTTAAATTCCTTTCTTTTGTATAGGACAAATACGGATGCAAATAGCCCTGAAATAATTATTATTCATAATATAAAGTAGATATTTTTGTTTACTATTTGTTTTTCTCTATTTATAGAAAATAACTGATCTTCAGATTGAAATAAATAATTACTATTACTATCGATTAAATCATATCTAATTAAAACTTTATTTTCTTTTACAAATAGTTTTTTTTCGAAACTTTGATATCCTCCGATTAAGTATTTAAACCCTGCAACGTTTAATTCGATCCTATTATCGCCAAAAGAATCTGGTTTTTCTTGATCAACGATAACCGCTTCAAAAATATCACTATCTTGATAATTAAAATAAATAAAATTAAATATTGCTACCGCAAAATAAAGTTTTCTCTCTATTTCGGACTGTAACTTTTTATCTTTAATCGCGTGTTCATCAAACAATACTAAATTAGAATTAGAGTATTGATTAATTTGACTTTCGTTATTATTAACAAAAGACGAAATAGTATCAAATAATTTTCATTTTAATTGAACAACATCAATTATTTCGTCACCATTATCTACTTCACTTTTAAAATTATTAACAAATTCTCTAGCTATAAAATTAAATGACGGATCTTGTAAAACTTCATAAACATATCTTCATTTTAATTTACCTACCAAATTGTTTTCAGCAGAGAACTCCGAGTTATCTTCAGGAAAAGAAACATCTACACTTGAAGCGTCTTCTCTTGCATAAATAATATCAGTGTTAATACTATTTGGAATTACAGAATTTGATTTTAATAGTCCAGGAACTATATATTTTTGTGAGTTTTGGTTTTTGTTTGTTACATTAAATTTCTTTTGATCTACATTTTGATCTAATTTATATTTAAATAAAATGCTATCTAAATTATTATAATAAACATAATTATCTTGATTTGAAAAACTATTTTTACTAATAGATTCAAATACGTTTTGATCATTAAAATTAAAAATATCTAACAATTGGTAAGGAGTAGATAATCATGAATAGATTTGTCACTCATTTGATGATTTATTAGCAATATTCATAACTTCTTTTAAATAATTAACTTGTTCTTGGGTAAATTTTTTATTTTCATAACCATTTGGTATCAATAATAACTCATCTTTATTGTTATTCATGAAATAAGGTTCCACATTGACCTCATTGCCCGAAAAATGATAAGGGTATTTTTTATTTATATAGTATGCAGCATTATTTACATTTGTAGTAGCGTTAGAAGAAAGTAATGAACCCCCTAATGCTAAAGGGATAAAAAATACTAGCGGTAATGTAATTGATATTTTTTGACTGAGTTTATAACTTATTAAAGAAGTTATTAAACCAATCAATAAATAGGTTACTAACCCTACAACAAAAAATAATAATGAATAAACAAAAAGATTTACCGAAGAATATAATGCATATGTAGAAATAAATGCTGATATGAATAAAATTGATGACCAAATTAATCCAAAATAAATTAGAGTTAATAATTTCCCTAATACAAAATTATTCCTTGAAATAGGTTTAGATAAACCGACTAATTCTAAACCCTCTTCTTCAAAATCTTTAAAAATATTCAAAGACTTAATCGATGAAAATAAAACTGTTGTAATTAGAATTCCAAATATGTATAAATGTGATGAAAGTGGCAAGTATTTTTCGCTTATAACAAACTTAAATACAAAACCAATAATAAAAGAAACGATTAAAGTTAAAGATGGAATAATGATTGAACTTTTCTTCTTAAACACAGTATTAAAAGCAAATTTTGAATATTTAAATGCCGATGTTTTCATATTTTAACCTTTCTAAACAATAATATGAATTAAATGATGAAATAATTTTGTAACTTGTTGTATACAAAATTATTTCTTATGAATTTTTATTAAAAAATCTTTAAATTATAAATTAGAACAAAAAGGACTAGTAAATAAAATTATTTAGATAAATTTATGTAATTGTGGTTTTTTATAAATTAATTTTTTTACAAATCTAAATTATTATATCATTAATTAACTGATTTTATTTTTCTTTTTTAATTTGAATCATTACTTATAAAAAACACCTTAGATTTAAACTAAGGTGTCATATATTATTTTTTATTATATGTATCAATTCTCAATAATGTTTTTTTGAGTTTTAATTCCATGCTATATGCATCTGCTGCACTATATTTGTTTTCACGAAGTTTATTTTCCAATTGATCTCTTTCTTTTATTGCACGTTCAATATCTATGTCTTTAACATTTATAATATCATCTGTTATAATATTAATTTTATCCTTAAGCACATAAATTAACCCGCCACCTATGAAAAATTTTTCGGTACCAGGTTTATTTTCTCAACCAATTGTTAATGTTCCTATTTCAATATTTGAAAACATTGTTGAGTGTCCCGGTTGAATTCCTATATAACCACGTGACATTTTAAGTGTAATAATCTCAACATCATTTTCATAAAAAATACCTGAAGGAACAGTTATTTTTAAATACATTTTAGACATTATTTTTTATTAAATCTTGCGATAACATCATCGATGCTTCCTGCATATCTGAATAAATCTTCAGGATATGAATCGTATTTACCTTCTAAAATTTCCTTAAAGCTTCGTATTGTATCTTTTAGTGGCACATATGCACCTTTAATACCTGAAAACTTCTCTGCAACTGTAAACGGTTGAGATAAGAAGTTTCTGATTCTTCTTGCACGAGCCACTATTTTTTTATCTTCTTCTGATAGTTCACCCATACCTAAAATTGCAATAATATCTTGTAACTCTTTAAATCTTTGTAAAATAGATACTACTTTTTGTGCGACATCATAATGTTCAGCACCAACCACAAGTGGATCTAATAATCTAGATGATGAGTTAAGAGGGTCAATCGCCGGGTAAATACCTAAAGAAGCTATACCACGGTCTAAAACTGTTTTAGCATCTAAGTGAGTAAATGTTGTTGCAGGCGCCGGATCAGTTAAATCATCAGCAGGAACATAAACCGCTTGAACAGATGTTATTGAACCTCTTCTAGTTGAAGTAATACGTTCTTGCAAGGCGCCCATTTCTGTTGCTAATGTTGGTTGATAACCAACAGCTGATGGCATACGACCTAATAAGGCTGACACTTCCGAACCAGCTTGTGTAAATCTAAAAATATTGTCAATGAATAATAAAACATCTTGATTTTGTTTATCTCTAAAATATTCTGCCATTGTAAGACCGCTAAGCGCAACTCTCATACGAGCACCTGGAGATTCGTTCATTTGACCAAAGACTAATGCTGTTTTATCTAAAACACCAGCGGCATTCATTTCATGGTATAAATCATTACCTTCACGAGTACGTTCACCAACTCCCGCAAAAACAGAAAGCCCATTATGTTGTGTTGCAATATTGTTGATTAATTCTTGAACAAGAACTGTTTTACCAACCCCTGCACCACCAAAAAGACCAATTTTTCCACCTTTTGCGTATGGTATTAATAAATCAATAACCTTAATACCTGTTTCTAATATTTCTGAAGATGTTTTTTGTTCTTCATAACTTGGAGAAGGGGCATGAATAGGCATTCGCTCAACATCTTCATCCATTGGTTTATCATCAATAGGATTACCTAAAACGTCAAACATTCTACCTAAAACTGCATTACCAACCGGCACAGAAATAGCACGTCCTGTATCTAAAACTGTCATTCCTCTACGAAGCCCGTTTGTTGAGCCCATTGCAATTGTACGAGCTGTATCATCACCAATATGTTGTGCAACTTCAAAAGTATAAACTTGATCTTCGTGCTTGATAGTTAAAGCGTTTAATAATTTAGGTAATTTACCTTCTTGAAAACGCACGTCAACTACCGGACCAAGAATTTGTACTATTGTACCTTCGTTTCTTATCATAAATTCTCCTTAATTAAGTTGCGTCTGCACCAGCAACTATTTCTGTTAATTCTTGTGTTATTTTACTTTGACGTTCTCTGTTGTATTCTAATTTTAAATCCGAAATTAATTCTGTAGCATTGTTTGTTGCGTTTTCCATCGCATTACGTCTTGAAGCTGTTTCTGAAATTTTCGAATTTGAACTTAAACAATAAATAGTACTTGCTAAAAACAATGGAACTGAAGAAGAAAGCACTGTTTCTGCATTTGGCTCAAACTCAATTACAGAACTACTTGTTTGAACATTCTCTTTTTTAGTAAAATCAAACGGAAAAATTTGTTGACATAATGCATCTTGATTTATATTATTAATAAATTTTGTATAAACTAAATTAATTGAATTAATTTCTTTGTTTTTGTATAGCTCCATAGCTAATTTTGAAATTTCTGAAGCTAATTTATATGGCATTTTATCCCCAATATTTGAATATTGTTTTATAACTTGTGATTTTAAGGAACTAGATGCCAATAAACTAATCCCTTTTCCTCCTAAAACTATGATTTGATCGTATTCAGAAACTTTATCACGTAATAATTGAAAAGCATTGTGATTATACGAACCACATAAACCTAAATCACTAGTTACTAAAATAAATAATTTGCTTTTTACATCTGAATTCTTTGGAAAAATAGCATAAAAGTCATTTTCGTCAATATTAGCAATTAATTGGTCGAAAGTTTCTTGCAATGATTCTTGATAAGAAATAATATTTATATAGTCATTTCTCATTTTTCTTAATTTTGAAGTAGAAACAAGTTCCATTGCATTAGTAATTTTTTGTGTGTTGCTAACAACATTAATTCTATTTTTTAAGCTATTTAAATTAGGCATCTTTTAAACTATATTTTTCTGGCATTTGTTTATGTAAGTTTGGATTATATTCCGGTATTGTAGCAACAATATCATTTACTATTTTAACGACTGTATTTTCAATTAATTTATAATCTTCTTCTGTAATTTTACCTTGTTCTGAGATTCTACTTACCAATGATAAACCGACACTATCTGTTGTTGCTCAATTAATTATATTGTCACGATATTCGTGAATGTATTCTTTAGGTAAAGGGTTTATAATTCTTTCTTTAACACCTACAAGTAAAATTGATTGAATTTCTTGTTTTATTGGTGAATATTGTTCTTGTCTTAATAGTTCATAAACTTTTGCACCATGATCAAGAATTGTTTTTGTAGATTCATCTAAATCTGATCCAAATTGAGCAAATGCTAACATTTCATTATATTGAGCCAATTCTAACTTCAGAGAACCTACAACTTGTTTCATAGCTTTTGTTTGAGCTGAAGAACCAACCCTAGAAACACTAAATCCAATATCTACCGCAGGTCTTTGACCAGAATTAAATAAACTTTCTTTTGTAAAAATTTGACCATCAGTAATAGAAATTACGTTAGTAGGTATATAAGCTGAAATATCACCTTGTTGAGTTTCAATAATCGGTAATGCTGTAATTGAACCACCACCGAAGTTCTTATTCAATCTTGCGGCACGTTCTAATAATTGAGAGTGTAAATAGAAAACATCACCAGGATAAGCTTCACGACCAGGAGGTCTTCTTAAAAGTAATGATAATGTTCTATAAGCGATAGCGTGTTTTGATAAATCATCATAAACGATTAAAACATCTTCACCTTTAAACATTCATTCTTCTGCAATTGTAACACCAGTGTAAGGCGCAATATATTGTTGTGGCGCTAGCTCGCTAGCTCCAGCCACAACTATTGTAGTGTATTCTAATGCTCCAGAATCTGATAATTTTTGAACTATTTGAGCAACTGTTGAATTCTTTTGACCAATTGCGACATAAACACATTTAACATTTTTATCTTTTTGATTAATAATTGTATCAATTGCAATTGCTGTTTTACCGGTTTGACGGTCACCGATAATAAGTTCTCTTTGTCCTTTACCAATCGGAATCATGGTATCAATTGCTAAAATACCTGTTTCCATAGGTTGATTAACTTCTTTACGGCTCATAACACCGGAAGCTGTTTTAAATATTTCTGATTTTTTAGTTGTGATAATTGGACCTTTACCATCAATTGGATTCCCTAGTGCGTCTACGACTCTACCTAAAAGTTCATCTCCGACACTAATAGAAATAACTTCACCAGTTCTTCTAACAGAATCTCCTTCAGAAACTGAATTAGCATCTCCAAAAAGAGCGACACCAACTGTTTCTTCTTCTAGGTTAAGAGCAAGCCCAAAAACACCATTGTCAAAAGTAACAATTTCACTATTCATAACTTTTTCAAGCCCGTTAACAAGAGCTATACCATCACCAATAGAGATAACTTTCCCGATCTCTGAACGATCTACATTAGAATTAATATTTTTAATTCTATCTTTAATAATCGCTGAAATATCATCTAATTTGACTGCCATCTAAACCTCCTTTTTATTAATTAAAATATCATTTTTTAATTTATCTAATTCGTTTTTAATGTTATTTTCTAAAACTTCGGTACGGGAAACGATTTTAAAACCGCTAATTAAATTAGGATCCACATGATGTGTAATTCTAACTTTTCTACGAGTATTTTCTTGAAGTTTGTTTTTAATATCTAAAAGTTGTTTTTCGTCGATTGGAAATGCCGAAATAACATCTACAAAACGAATTCTTAATTCGTGATTTGATAGTTTTAGATATTCAATAATTATTTTTTTAAGGTAACTAACAACTTTTCTGGAAACAATGACCTTGATAAAATTAGTAGTTATTCAGTGAAAACCTTTAAAGGCAATATCTATTGTTTCGAATTTATGCATTTCACTAATATCATAATTTGATAAATAATTTATAAAATCTTTGTTATCCGTAAATTCTTTAAGTGTTTCAAATTCTGTTTGTAGAATTTCAAATTTATCTTCCTCTTTAGCTAAATCAAATATAGCAACTGCGTAGGCTGAAATGTGTCTTTTTTCATACATTATAACTCTTCAACCTCTTTATCTGAATTTAAGAATTGATCAATGATTTTATCTTGTGTATCTTTTGAAATTTCACGTTTTAGAATTTTTTCTGATAATTGTGTAGCAATTTCAACAATATATTTTTTAGAATTTAGATCAAATTCTTTTTGTTGCGCACTAATGTCTAATCTTGTTTCATCTAATAAACGTTTTGATTTAATAGTTGCTTGGTTAGTATAAAACTCTGCTATTTTTTCTGCTTTTAATTTAGCTTTTGTAAGGATATTGTCAGCTTGCACGTGCGCATTTTTGAGTTGCGCATTTGCTTCGTTTAATGTTTTAATACTTTCTTCTTTTTTACTGATCGAATCATCTATATTGTTTTGAATAAAATCATGACGATTTTTCATCATTTTTTTAACAGGTTTATATAGAAAATATCATAGTGCAGCAAATACTATTATGAAAGCAAGAATAGTTGCAATCATTAATGGAATACTTGGAAAAATACCTAAAAATTCTTCTTTAAGTTGTTCTCCTGCACTCGGTGTACTACTTGACGCTTCTGCTGCAAATTTATGGAATTTATCGATATTTAATATCATAAGAAAAATACTATTATAATACGAAAAGAATTAATATAGCAATAACGAAAGCATAAATAGCTGATGATTCAGCAATTCCAGCACCAACAATTAACATGTTTCTAACTTTTTTCTCTGCTTCTGGGTTTCTCCCAACAGCTTCAGCTGCTTTACCAGCTGCATAACCTTGTCCAACCCCTGTTCCTATAACACCGATAGCTGCTAAACCAGCACCGATTGCTAATAATCCAGTTTTTAAGTCTGCTCCACCATTGTTAGCCATAACTTCGGCCGCCTTTGATGTTGAGTTTGAAGCTTCTTCTGCTAATTTTTGAATTGATTCTATAATCATTTTTTCTCCTACTTTTATTTTATTAATATATATGTTCTACTTTATTTTTTTTCATATTTTTAAAAATTTTATAAGTAAACTTTTTCGGTTTTTCTTCTGGAACTTCCGATTCCATCTTTCAATATACTATTGTTAACAGCGTGAAAACTATAGCTTGCAACACTGCCCCAAATATATCGAAATAAAAATGTAGCACAGGAGTAAAGATAGATCCTAAGTAATAAAATGGTGACCCTCCGATAGTTATATTTCCTACTAAAGCATATACCATTAATAAGATCGCAGCACCACCCATTAAGTTACCATACATACGAGCTGAAAGCGAAATTAAACTACCAAATTTACCAATCAATTCCATCGGATTCATAACATCTTTAATATATTTTCTTTTTCGATGAATTGCACCAGCCACAAAAACACCCATTCATGTCATTAAAGCAAGTGTAAAAGGCACTGAGATTGAACTACCAATTGGTTTTAATCCAATTATTGGTAACAAGTTACCTATAACTAAAAAAGTACCTAAAGTAAAAATATAAAATTTAGCTTTCGGAATTGAACCGTCAGCAACATTATCGAAATTATCATCCAATGCCTTTACATATGATTCTGCTATTAAAGCTACGCCCGTTGGCGACTTATCATTTTTAACTTTTTTAACTTTTATAAAAGCAATAATTGATAGCACCACAATAATTAACACAGTCATAAATAATGACAATAGTTGAGGTAAATTTCAAACTCATAATTTCTCGATTATCTTCATTAAACCTCCTTTTTATTTTTTAAGTATATTGAAGTAAAAATAATACTTATGAAGCTACTTAATAAACCAATAAAGAATATACCTAAATTGATTTGAGCATCAGTAAAATTAACTTCTAATAAGGACTTTGTGCTTTGATTTGAGATTTTATTAATACTTACTATTAAATACATAATTAAGGATAAAATAATAAAAAATATTAACATTTTTAATATATGAGCAATAATTAATATTTTTCTTTTTTTAAGATTAACTGTATTCAAAATCCAGGTAATTTTAAAAAGTAAAAACGAAGTAAAAGACCCTATAGCAAAACCAAATAAAGATCCTCTTATTCATAAATTAATAATGAAAAAAAACGCACTCGAGATAATTAGAAGAGTAATATATATAACATCAAAACTCTTTCTAAAATTGCTCATAGCACTCCTTTGTTTGTGTTTGCTTAAAAGTATTTTATAACTTTTTTTATGTTTTTTGTAAAAAATTTTTAAAAAAAATAAAACGATACTTATTTCGCTTTATTTTAGTGTTTTTTGTCAAATTAAGCTTTATTATTTGAACCGAATTCATGTATTTTAAACTTAACTGTTTCGCACATAGCTTCAAACCCTGGTTTATATAATTTACGTGGGTCAAAGTTTTTGCCTTCTAAGTCTTTTCCACTCAAAATATATTCTCTTAATGCTTTATGGTTTGATTGTTGTAACTCTGTATTAACATTAATTTTTGTAACACCTAAACTAATAGCTTTTTTGATTTGTTCTGAAGGAATTCCACTTCCACCGTGTAATACGATACCGATTCCAGCGGCTGAACTAATTTCTGTTAATGTGTCAAAACTTAATGATTCTCATGTTGTTGGGTATGGACCATGAATATTTCCGATTCCAGCCGCTAAAACATCAATTCCAAGTGAAGCCATTTTTTTAGCTTCTTCAGGATTTGCGAATTCACCATTTCCTACAATTCCATCTTCTTCTCCACCGATTGTTCCTACTTCAGCTTCAAATGACATATTTCTTTTTCTAGCTAATTCTACTAATTCTTTTGTTTTAGCGTAGTTCTCATCAAACGGATAATGTGAACCATCGAACATAACTGATGTATATCCTTCATTTTCGATAGCAGCTTTAACACCTTCATATGAACCATGATCTAAGTGTAATGCAACAGGAATTGTAATTTTTAAGTCTTTTATTAAACCTAAAACCATTCCACTAACTGTATTTAAACCACCCATATATTTCACTGCACCTTCTGATGTTGCAACAATAATTGGTGATTTTTCGGCTTCAGCTGTTAATAAAACAGCTTTTGCTCATTCAAGATTATTAATATTAATGTGAGGAACTGCGTATTTTCCTTCTTTTGCTTTTTTAAGCATTTCTTTTGCGTTTACTAATGGCATCTTTTTTCCTACTTTCTATTTTATTCATTGTTAATTAATTTCTGTTGTACTACTAATTCAAGTACCGTCAAGATTTCTTGTAAATCTCATATCAACAGTTAACAAACGATATAATTCACCCATTTTCTTTTCTTTTATCTTATCAAGGGTAAAATTTTCGTCATCTTCATAGCTTTGAATTCAAACTTCCCTAAGTTCTTCTTCAATTCTTTGGAAAATTTCATCAAATGTGAAAGATCTAGATGTATCAGAAGAAATAACTTCTATAGCTATTTCTAACATTGTTTTATTCTTCATTAATTTTCCTTTCGATACTTTGTGTATTAATTATAAACCAAAAAATGTTTTTTTTAATATTTGTTTAAAAATTACATATTTTCTGGTGCAGTAACACCTATTAAACTTAAACCAAGACGTAAAACAAGTTGAACAACCTTAACTAGATAAGCATATTCAGATTCGTTTTCGTGTCCTTTAAGCTTTGTTTCGGAATAAAAACTATTAAATAATTTAGCTAAATTTAATAAGTATTGACTCATTAAATTAACTTTTGAAGTTTCAACAATTGTTTTAATTAAAGATGGAAACTCATCAATTGCTAAAACTATTTTTTTAGCTTTATAACTTAATTTAAATTCGGCATTTAAGCTCGGAACTATCAAATTATTAAGTAATGAAACTGTTCTAGAGTGTGCATATTGAACAATATAAACTGGATTACTATTATTTGACGAATTTGAAAAATCAATATCAAAATCAAATTTATTATTAATTTCACGAGTTAACATCATAAATCTAATTGCGTCCGGTGAACTAACCTCTAATAAGTCTGACAATGTAACACTTGTTCCTGCTCTTTTAGACATTTTAAATTCTTCTCCGTTTTTTATTAATCTAACTAATTGAATTATTAAAACATCTAATTTTTTTTCATCATATCCTAAAATACTTAATGCTGCTTTCATTCTTTCGACATAACCTGAATGATCGGCACCTCAAATATTAATTAAACGATCCGCTTTCTTAAATTTTGTTAAATGATATGCAATATCAGGAAGTAAATATGTGTTAGCTCCATCGGACTTAATTAAAACACGATCTTTATCATCTTTAAATTCTGTTGTTTTTAAAAATAAAGCACCATCTTTATGATATGTAAATTCTTTCATTTTATCTAGAGCTTCTTCTACTGCTCCGTTTTTTAAAATGGAAAGTTCACTTGAGAAGGTATCAAATTTACTAATGTTTAACTTCGATAAGTCAAACTTAATTTTGTCTAACAAAATATCTTTAACTTCCGTTTTAAATTCATTGTATTTTGAATCAAAATTATCTAAGTAATAATCTCCTTTTTTATTTTTAATTTGCTCTACCGCTCAAGTAATATCTTGTCCTTTGTATGATTCTTCAGGCATATCTAATTCTTTGTCAAATAATCCAAAATATCTTACTTTTGCAGAATTAGCCAATACATTAATTTGATTTCCTGCGTCATTAACATAATATTCTGACTCTACTTTATAACCGGCGTGACGATAAATTTTAATTAAGGAATCTCCAAAAACAGCACCTCTAACATGACCTACATGTAAAAATCCTGTTGGATTAGCAGAAATATATTCGACATTTATTTTAATTGGATCAAATTGGTTTGCACCATAATTAAAGCCTTGTTCATTTGCGTTTAATAATACCTCATTGAAAACTGCATCTTTTAAAATTATATTTATAAAACCAGGGGTTGCTACATCAACTTTAGCAAATACTTCATAATTTAACATTAAAGTATTTGCTAATTCAGTAGCGATATTTAATGGTGAAGTTTTAACAAATTTTTTGAGCAAAAATGCTACATTAGTAGATAAATCATATTTGATTTCTTCATCTTCTAAATGTTCGGGCAAATTTGGTAAACTAATCAAAAAACCTATTTTTTTCGCATCAAATTCTTGTTGAAAAAAATTATTTTTTTGCATTTTTTTTATCGAATCTATAATCAAATCTCTAATTTTTACGTTTAAAAGCATCACTTTCCTCCTACATTGTATTTTAATTATACATTTTATGAAAACATTATATAATAAAAATATGTTAAAAATTTATGTTTGCGGACCAACGGTCTATAACGATGTTCATATTGGTAATATTAGACCAATATTAACATACGATTTAATATTAAAAGCTGCTAGAAATTTAGGTATTGAATTTAGTTTTATTCATAATATAACTGATATTGATGATAAAATAATCAATCGTGCAATCGAAGAAAATACTACAGAAGACGAAATATCTACAAAATATTCAAAACACTATTTAGAAATTTTAAAAAGTCTTAACGTAAACACAATTACACACTTAGAATATGTAACTAAAAATTTAGATACAATTTATGATTTAATTCAAAAAATGATAGACAAAGGAAGCGCTTATAAAATAGGTTCAAATGTTTGATTTGACGTTAATAAAAATATTGAAAATTACGGAAAAGTATCAAATCAACAAATTGATAAAATGAAATTTGAAGATAGTGACCATCAAAAACGTTTTCCTGCCGATTTCGCGTTATGAAAAGACACAAATATAGGTGTAAAATACAATTCTCCTTTTGGATTGGGGAGACCTGGTTGACATACAGAATGTGTCGCGTTAATTTACAAGCATTTTAAAGAAAATGGCGTTGATTTCCACGGTGGTGGGATGGACTTAACATTCCCACATCACGAAAACGAAAATATTCAGTTTTTTAGTATAACAGGTAAGGACTTAAGTAAAAATTGACTTCGCACGGGTCAAATTAATATAAACGGAATTAAAATGTCTAAATCACTTCAAAATGTAATTTTACCTAAAGATTTTATCGAAGCATACTCTGCAGATCATTTGAAAGTTATTTTTTTACTTTCAAACCTAACAAGCGAGATTAATATAGATGAAAACTTATTAAATAACGCTTCTTTATTTTTGAAAAAAATTAAAAAAATATTTTTTGAAGCAACAATAAATAAAATCGATAGAAATTATGATGAAGATTTATTTAAACAAGCAATGAGTTATATTTTTGAGAAAAACTTTTCAAAATTCAATAAGCTTCTTAATGAATTATTCAAGGAGATTAATAAAAATAATTCAAAAATTTACATGGCTACAATTATGAAAATATTTGATAGTTTAGAATTTGATATTTCTAAATTTAATTATAAAGACTATGTTGACTTATATAATCAATGACAGTTGCACTTAAGAAACAAAAATTTTGTTGATGCCGACAAGGTAAGAGAAACATTGATTAAAAACGAACTAATTTAGTAATAAAAAACTACAAAAATTATTAAAAAAGAGGATATAAAATATGGAACAATTATTAGTGTGTGGTAAAAACTCAGTTATAGATGCTTATAATAATAATCAAAAAATTAAATTAATTTATATATCAAAAAAAGAGAATTTAAAATATTTTAATAAGCACAGAGTTAACATTAAAATTGTTGACCATATTTTTTTAAATAGTTTAACTCAAGAAAATCACCAAGGTTTTATTGCTGTACTACCAGGAATTAATTATTTCGATTTAACCAATTTAATTAAGAATAAACCAGAAAATGTACTTGTATTAGATAAAATCCAAGATCCACATAATTTAGGAGCAATAATAAGAACTGCTAATGCAGCAGGAATTAAAGATATAATTTTACCTAAAACAAATGCGGCTCAATTAGATAGTACCGCTTTGAAAGTTTCATCCGGTGGTTATATTGGAATTAATTTTTATAGGGTAAATAGTATTTCTGCTTCTTTAACAAAAATTAAAAAACATGGATATTGAATCTATTCAACAACTTTAAATGAAAAGGCATTTCCACACACAAAAGTAAATTATAATGGGCCAACAGTAATTGTAGTTGGTAACGAAGGGGTTGGAATTTCAAAAAGTGTAGCTTCCGTTAGTGATGAATTCATCTATATTAATCAATTTGGAACAGTACAATCTTTGAACGTATCTGTAGCAACAGGAATTATACTTTTTGATTTAATCAATAAGAAAAATGGATAAGAAAATTGAAATCAATAAACTTTCAAAGTATGTAATTTTATTTTTAAAAATTAACCAAAACAAAAAATATATAACAAAAAACGAAATATTATTTAAATTTCAAAAGATATACTATTCAAATATAGAAATTTTTTGTGCTAAGATTTTTCGGATGACAAGGCCTTATAACATTAGCTGAGAAGAAATATATAATACATTATTATTTGAATCTTTCGAACTAATGCTCAAAGAATATGACGACAAAATACCTTTTGAAAATAAATTTTGAAATAGTTTGAAATTTAATTCACTTAATTCTTTAGGTAAGTTAAAAAGTAGACAAAATATATTTGATAACTACATTGGAAATCACTTAATAAATTATCAAAAATTATTTAATAAAATAAATTATTTAGATTATTTAGATAATATAAATTCAAATGAGAATAGACATTATAAAGAGTTGCTTGTATTACTTTACTCTAAATTAAATAAAATTGAAAAAGAATATATAAACAATATAGATATGCCTATTAAAAATAAATCATGATATTCAAGAAGTAAACAATTAGAAATAATAAATAACATAAGAATTAAATACAATAATATTTGTCAAAGTATTTAATCAATTTTAAACCGACTTAAAAAAGACGTTTTATGGTAAAATACATATATGAAAAATAATAAAGTTTCATTAGCGTGCGAAGAATGCAGAAGAAAAAACTACATAACTAACAAAAGTTTAGGGAATTTAGAACGTTTAATTGTTAAAAAATATTGTGTTCATTGCAAAAAACATACACTTCATAAGGAAGAAATCTAAATGAAAAAAAATAATGAAGAAAAAACATTGAAACAATTAAGAAATAAAAAATATTGAATAAGAAAAACAATAAAAGAAGTCAAACGCGTTAGATGACCTGACGCTAAAACTAATACAATAAACTTTGTTAGAATAATAATTTTTACCGCTATTTTTGCTTTATTTGTCTATGGTGTTACACTAGCATTTACAAAAATTTTAGAAATGATATAAATAACTAGGAGAATTTATGAAAGAAATGAAATGATATATGATTTCAACAATGAGAGGTAAAGAAGAACAAGTTGTTGAAGCTCTAAATAACCGTATAATAGCAGAAGATCTTAAAGAATATTTTGATCAAGAAATTGGAGAAACTGGTGCATTTAGAATTTTTAAAAAACCAAGTTTATCTCAAAAAGAATACCAAAAAAAACTTAATGGATTAGATTATAAAATTAACTACATAAATTTATATCCTGGATATATTTTTGCAAGAATGCATATGACTGATGCGGCATGGTTCTTAGTACGTAATACTCAATATGTAACAGGTTTAGTAGGTTCATCCGGAAAAGGGGCAAAGCCTACACCGGTAAGCAATATTGAAATCAAAAGGATGTTTAAAAGAGAACAAGAAGCTATAAAATCATTCGAAGATGGAGAAGATGTTTTTGGTCTAATTAGCGGAGATATTGTAGAGATAATAAGCGGACCATACATTGGACAAATTGCAACCGTTATTAAAGTTGATAAAAAAGGAAAAGAAGCAACAGTTGTTTTCGAGAAGTTTGGTAAAAACACAGAATTAATCATTGAAATTGATTCATTGAGATTAAGTGAAGATAATTAATAAAAAACACTAATATTTTAGGTTAACCTAATTAAAATATTAGTGTTTTATTTTTTAAAAAAATCTGCTTCTTCAAATAATTTTGCAATACGCTTTCCAAATTGATTTTCTAATTCAGAATAGTTAGATTTTTTTAAATTTTCAATAGTTTTAAAATATGACAAAATATTTTTAAGTGTTTTTTCACCTATGCCTTTAATATTTAAAATTTCACTAGACTTCATATTTTTATTCTTTACTTTATTATATCTATATTTAGCATTTTGATCTACTTGAGTTTGTATTTTACTCAAAAAATTAAAAATTTCGTTATCTATATCTAAAATTATGTTCTTATCATTAATTATTTTTTTAGTTTTATGTTTAGAATCTTTCACGAGACCAAAAACATTATTTTGCAAATTAAAATTCAATAAAGCTTCTTTTATTTCTTTCACTTGAGCCATTGAACCATCTGCTATAAAAATATCATTATTTTTAATTTTGGATATATTTTTATCTAAAAAATAGATTGCATTATAGTAGGTATATTGAATATCAGAATGTTTATTAATGTTTTTTACAATGTTTGTTAAATCATATGTTTTTGTCATTCTAGTAATTTTCCCATTTATATCAAAAGCAACAACACTACCCACTACATTTTTATTATGATTTTGAAATGAATTGTCAAAAATAAAGATTTTTTCTATATTTGATAATCCTAAATTATTTTTTAATTTTTCTCAAACAATCTCGTTATCATTTAGAAAATTAGGATGCTTAACAAGATATTTATTTATACTCTCTTTGTTATTAAGCATTAATAGATCACTAATTTGGTACAAGATTCCTTTCTTACTAAATCTTACTTTTTTCAAAATTAAATCATTTAATTCTAAATTTAAATTTTCCATTTCTTTGTTTAAAACTATTTGAACCGGAACCTTATTTTTACTATAAAAATTAGATAAATATTTTTCAATAAACTCTGCAAATAATCCTTCTCAATTTTTATTTTCATATTCGTGATAAATTAATGATCCGTAGTTATATGAATACATAGATATGAAAACTTTCGATTTAACTTTTTGAAAATCAAAAAAATCAATTGAGTGCTCATTTGAAATTTCAGAAATTTGTCTTTCTTTAATTTTTTCCAAAAATTTTGATGCCTTATAATATTTATTAGCTATTTCAAATTGAAGTTTTTCACTATAATCTTTTTCTCTTTGAGAAATTAAAGCTTTAAAGTAAGAGTACTTTTTATTAAAAATATCGATTATATCATTAATAATCAGCTTTATTTTTTCTTCGGAATCAAAATAAATTTTTTGGCCTTGATTATATAAATAAATATCTTTTAAAACATCAACAAAGTCACTAAAGTATGTATTTGGTGGTAAAGGACCAAAACTATACAACGAGTTATTGTCTTTGTCGCCGATTTTAATCTTAATATCCTTTTTTGTGGCATTAAAATTAATATATGGATAAGTTTTTTTATTTACTAATTTTATATTAAATCTAGGATTATATTCTTTAATTAATTTCTGTTCTTTAATAAATGCATCGTTTTCGTTTTTTGCTAAAAAATAATCAAAATCAGTTATACTATTAATCATTTTAGGAGTTAATCAAGAATTATTATGGCCACCGAAATATTGCATTAATCTATTTTTTAGTTTTTTTGCCTTACCGACATAAATAACTTCATTGTCTTTTTTTCATAAATAAACACCAAAAGTATTTGGAACTTTAGAAATTTTATTAATTATATTTTCTTTTTTAATCATATATTATAATTGTACATTTATTTACATATTTATATTCGCAAATACACTAATTTAACTTTTTAAAACTTATTTTTACTTAAAAAAATAATTAGTTTTTAGGTAAAAAAGACTATAATTGCTCGTGTTATGAAGAGAACATCGATTTTTAAACTTTTTGCGATCGGGACAGCCGCATTAAGTTTATCAACATTTTTGTCCATTGTGATTTCAGGAATATATATTTCTAAGAGCAATAATTTTAAAGAAAAAAATATTTTATCTAGTATGAATCTAAATTTTTTATTTGCAAACTCAAAAGAAAAAACATTTAATTCAATAAATAATTTGGATTTAGTCAAAGAAAACATATTATTAAAAAAATAGACACAAAATATAAATATACATTTATTGGTGCTACAAAGAGCGAACTCGGAATAATCGTAACTTATAGAATATCTTACAATAATAAAGTTTCAGAAGAAAAAATATCCTTAATTTCAAAAGATAGTTTTAGAAAACCAATTAATTTTGATAATAGTTTTGCAACTTTTAAATTTAAAAATTCAAAAAATAAAACATACAATTCAATTACTGAAGAAGAATTAAATCAAGACAATATTATAGGTTTAATTGAAAAAGATAATTTCCAAATTAACTTTATATCGGCGTCTAAAAAAGAAGAAAACATTGAAATTAAATATACATTAACTTTAAACTCAGAAACTTCAGAAGAAAAAATAGCTTTAATTTCAAAAGATAGTTTTAGAAAATACGAAGATAACAAATTAATTACACAAAGTTTTAATGTTTATACTGACGTTATTAGGTTAAATTCAATATTTAATATTGAAAATAACAATTATTTTATCGATTTGAAAGATAAATCCAACGTTTTACCTAGTGGTAAATATAAAATTATATTTAGTAAAAATATTAATAATGGTGTTATTAAAAAGAATAAAAAATCGGAAATTATTGTGGATGGTGTTTTAGAAAACGTTGAAAATCCTTCAAATTTTAAAAACTTAAAATATAAAGCTAAATTCAATTTTGTAAAATATGATCGTACAAAAATAAGTGATGATTTGAATACAAAAGAAAATAATTGAAGTCAAAAAGTAACTATCGATAAAGATAACTCAAACAAATCAAACCCTGATAAAATAGATAAAATATTTCAAAGACAATTTGAAAAATTAAGAAAAACTCAGAACAACTTCTGAAGTAATTTAGACAGAAACAATACAAACCAAGAAAACGATATTAACCAAATAACTTTAAAAACAGTTAACAAAGAAGGCGAATGGTTTGATACCTTAAAATTTTCATGATTTGATTTCTTATTAACTCAAGAAAATCAAACAGAATTATTTTTACCTAGTAAACTAAATATTCAGTATTCTATGGACGAAAAAAATTTCTTCAACGTCCAAAATCAAAATAAAATTGAATTGCAAGATTTTGGTCCTGTGTCAGGATATAAAGAAACAATTGGATATCGTTCGCTAATTGGAAACTCATTTCTTGCGTACGAGGGAACCAACGCAACTATTTTTAATATAGATTTTAATCCAACAAAAGCAAAATATATTCGTATAAAATGAACACCTCAAGTTAGTTATTATAGTAATGCAAATAACAAAAAACTATCAGCAGTAACATTTAGCGGATTGCAACTAAGAATTTTGGACAAAAACAAAAAAGAGGAATTAAAAATAAATTCAGAAACAACAAACGAATCATTTTCTTCAAAAATAAAAATAATAGATTTATAATTTTAATCTAAAAGTATACATTAGTTAAAAAAATAAGAAATGCAGTATATAAATATTGCATTATTTTTTTATGGTAAAATATTATCTAAATTAAAGGAGGAAAAATGAAAAGAATATATTTAGCTGGAGGATGTTTTTGAGGTGTGCAAGGTTATTTTAAAACAATAAAAGGAACAAAATTTAGTACTGTAGGATACGCTAACTCAGACATTGAAGCTCCAACATATAAACAAGTGTGTCAAGGCGATACTAACGCAGTCGAAACTTTAGAATTATATTACAATGAAGAAAATATAAGTTTATCCCAAATAGTAGAAAAATTATTTGAAGTTATCGATCCAACGGCTTTAAATTATCAAGGTCCCGATCATGGAACACAATATAGAAACGGCATTTATTTCGAAACACAAGAAGATGGAGAAATAATTAAAAAAACTGTTGAAAAACTTTCAAAAGATATTGATGGTGAAGTTGTAACAGAAATTAAAAAGTTAGATAACTATTATCTAGCCGAAGAATATCATCAAGATTACTCAGATAAAAATCCAAATGTTGTATGCCACATTAAATTTTAATGTTTTATTAAAAAATGATTTTATGGAAATTAACATAAAATCATTTTTTTAATTTATAATATTGAATACATATTAATTATTACAAGGAGCAATATGAAACAATATTTAGAACTTTTAAACCTAGTTAAAAAAGAAGGAATAAATAAAGACGATAGAACTAATACAGGTACTATAAGTTATTTTGGTACCCAATCAAGATATAATCTTAAAGAAGGTTTCCCTCTTTTAACAACTAAAAAAATGGCTTGAAAAGCAATAGTTATCGAACTATTATGATTTTTAAAAGGTGATACCAACATTAAATTTTTAATAGACAATAATGTAAACATTTGAAACGAATGACCTTATGAAGATTTTAAAAAATCTAATGATTTTAAGGGAGAAACTTTAAAAGAATTTATCCAAAGAATAAAGGAAGATGAAAAATTTGCGAAAAAATACGGAAATTTAGGTCCGGTGTACGGAAAGCAATGAAGAGATTTTCTTGGTGTAGATCAAATTTCAAATTTAATAAATGATATTAAGAAAAATCCTTATTCAAGAAGGCATATAGTTAGTGCCTGAAATCCTTTAGAAGTAAAAGATATGGCATTACCACCTTGTCATACTTTATTTCAATTTTATGTAAATAAGAATGATGAATTATCATTACAACTTTACCAACGAAGTGGTGATTTATTTTTAGGTGTACCATTCAATATAGCCTCATATTCATTACTATTAAGTATGGTAGCACATGTTGCGAATTTAAAAGTAGGAGAATTCATACACACAATTGGTGACGCACACATTTATTCAAACCATATTGAGCAAGTAAATGAACAATTAAGTAGAAGACCTTTAAAATTACCTAAATTAGTTTTAAATAAGTCTATTGATAATATATTTGATTTTACTTTAGAAGATATTAAACTAGAAGATTATGAATACTTACCTGCGATAAAAGCAAAGGTTGCTGTATAATGATTAAATTAATAGTTGCACTTGATAAAAATAATTTAATAGGCAATAAAGACAAATTACCTTGAAGGATTAAAGAAGAATTAAATCATTTTAAAACAACTACACTTAATCATTCTCTGTTATTTGGTAAAAATACTTTTTTAGGTTTACCGCATAGATTAAAAGATAGAAAAATTTATGTTTTGAGTGAAGAAAATATACCTAATGCTGATGTAACCATTAATAACACAAGTGAATTATTTAAAGTATTTGAATACTATAAAAATAATTCACAAATACTTTTTATAGCCGGTGGTAAAAGTATTTACGAATCATTTTATAATTTTGCAGATGAATTGATTATAAGTAGAATTCACGGAGAATTTAGCGGAGATGTTTTTTTAAACTTTGACTTATCCATGTACGAACTTATAGAAACAATTGATAAAGATGTTTTTAGCATAGAAAAATGAGTAAAAAAAATATAGATTTGGGAAAATCTATATTTTTAATCATTAATAAATTGTGAAGTATACATATCATAATAGAATCCTCTAGAGTTAATTAAACTCTTATGTGTTCCTGTTTCTATTATTTCTCCGTTATTAACTACTAATATTAAATCGGCATTTTTAATAGTGCTTAAACGATGAGCAATAACAAATGAAGTTTTATATTTCATTAATTTAAGCATTGATTTTTGAACTATTATTTCAGTATTAGAATCAATATTAGATGTTGCTTCGTCTAATATTAATATATTTTTGTTAGAGAGTATTGATCTAGTTATTGAAAGTAATTGCTTTTGACCTTGAGATATATTTTGTCCATTATTTTCGATTAAAGTGTTAACGCCTTTAGGTAATGAATCAATAAAATGTTGTGATTGTGTCATCTCAATTGCTTTTTTAATGTCGTTTTCATTAATTCCTTCATTAGACATATTCAAATTATCTAAAATAGTTTCATTGAATAAAAATGAATCTTGTGAAACAATAGTCATAATTCTTTTTAAATCTTTTCTATTAATATTTTTTAGCTCAAAACCGTCAATTGTAATACTTCCTTTTTGATAGTTATAATATTTGCTAATTAAATTTATAATTGTAGTTTTTCCTGCTCCGGTAGGTCCTACAATAGCTATATTTTGACCTTGCTCTACTTTGAATGAAGCATTTTTGAGTTGATATTTATTATTTTTAGTTGGATCATAACTAAAGTAAACGTTTTTAAATTCAACATTCCCTTTAACAGATTTGTAAACATATTTTTCGATATTAGGATCGTATATTTTTCATGCAAAAAAACCAAAAGGATCTTCGTTAGAACATTCTAAAAAATCATTAACGTTTTCGTTGTAACTTATTTTAACAATCCTAATTATTTCATGATCAGTTTTTGGTAAAGGTTCATCTAATAATTTTGAAATTCTATTTGTTGAGGCTATACCAACTTGAATATTAAATACAGCACCCATTAAAGCTTGAAACGGACCTAAAAAGTTTCAATTTATAGAAATAAAAGTAAATATTAGGCCTGCTGTTGCGTGACCATTTATATCCGCTCCGAACCCTTGAAGACCCAATACATTTGTTCCTCTAAAATAAAAATAAGCTGATATACCTGTAATAATTAAAATAAGAAAATTACTTAAAAAAGTGTATATTGAATCAAAACTTTTCGATATAAAGTCACCTTTGAATGCCGTATCACGAATTCTTTTGGTTATATCAGTCAATTGATTAAATAAATGTTCTTGTTTATTGAATGCATTTGTAATTTTTGTATTTTGGAGAGATTCTTCAACAAAAGCATTTAATTCTCCAAAAATCATTTGCATTTTAATAAAATAAGGTTGAGATTTCTTGATCAATAAGAATACCATACCAAAACTAATTAGAGTTATAGGTATTATAATTAATGATAAAGCAGTTGAAACTAAAAACATCATGACTATAGTAATAGTAATATTAAAGAAAGCACTAATAAGTTGTGAGAGAAGTTGAAATAATGAGTTAGCAATATTATTAGCATCAATAACTAAATTAGAAATTAAATCACCTGTTTTATTCTTATCATAGAAACTTATATCTAAATGAATTAATTTATCTACAATTTCATTTCTTAATCTCGCGGAAGCTTGATAACTAATTTTTGCATATATGTATTGTTCCGAATATCTAAATATTCCATAAACTAAATATGATAAAACTAGAACTGATAAAATTAGAAAAAACTTAGTTGTTTCAAAGTCACTAAAAGTTTTACCGTTTCCAAGTGGCTCAAAAAAACTAGAAACTATATAACCGATTAAATAACTACCACCAATATAAAAAATTGCATTAATAAAAGAGAAGAACATAGCTAAATAAAAACTTTTTTTATCTTTATTAACAAAAGATAAAAGTCTTTTTAAATTTTTGTAATAATTTTTTTGTTTTTTAATATCTTTCATTATGACTCTTTCTATTGTTCTAATTGATTTTGACTTATTTCTCTATATCATTCACAATTTTGTACTAAATATTTGTGTGTACCTTCCGCAACTATTTCACCCTTATCCATCACTATAATTTTATCGGCGTTTTTTATAGATGTTATTTTTTGTGAAATAATTACATTTGTTGAACTATTTTTTCTAGAAATATTATTAATTAATGTTTTTGTTGTTAAATTATCTAAAGCGCTTGTAGAATCATCTAAAACTAAAATTTTAGGTTTAATTAATAATGTTCTTGCAATAGATAATCTCTGTTTTTGACCTCCAGATAAATTTTTACCTTGTTGTGAAACTTCATGTTGTAATTGCTTTTCAAAAGAATTTACAAAGTCTTTAGAGCAAGAAAATTCTAAAGCATAATCAATCTCACCATCCGTAGCATCTTCTTTAGAAAATCTAATATTAGATTCGATTGTTCCAGAAAACAATAAAGCATTTTGATAAACAATACCTACATTCTTTTTTAGATCATTAGTGTTAATTTCTTTCAATTCTTTTTCATCGATTAATATATTTCCGTTGGAGTACTCCATATTATTAACAATTAAATTAGCAATTGTACTCTTGCCTGATCCGGTGGGCCCAATTATTCCTAAAGTTTTTCCTTCTTCAATTTTAAAACTAACATTTTTTAAATCTCAACCTTTTGATTCTTCAAAATACTTAAAAGATACATTTTTAAATTCTAGAGAATAATTAGGTTTATCTTCTAGTTTTATACCATCTAATACGTTTATTTTTTCGCTCTTATAGTTTAAAATTTGCATGACTCTTCCAGAAGATACTTTAGCTCTAAAAAATGCGCCAAAAAATTGACTAAACATTGTTAAACCTAGCGCAATCATGAATTCAAATTCTATAAAAGTATTAATTTTGGCAATTAATTGTTTAATATCTGTGTTTGGATTATTTTGTAAAATAAAAAACGAAGTAAGAAATATTAAGAAAATAACAAAATTAACAACAAAGAAGAAAAACGGTTGCCCTAAGGTAAAAAACTTCATAACTTTTCTAATATTAGTTAATCATTCATTGTTTGTTTTTTTGAACTTATTTAACTGTTGTTCCTGTAAATTATAATCACGAATTAATTTTGCACCTAAAATATTTTCACTAACAGCATTAGTTATATTGTCTAGTCTTTTTCTTCCGGTTCTAATAATCGGAACAACTTTAAAGAAAATAAAAAATGTAAAGAAAAGTAATATAGGCACTACTGCTAATATAGATCATGTTAATTGTAAATCTGTTGTAAATGCAAATACCAAACCAATAATAACAAACATTGGAGCTTTAATCAAAATGCTTATTGCACCAACTAAAAAATCTCAGAACATCGCTACATCATCATTTATTCTTGTAATCAAACTAGCTATTGTAATATCGGAAATATCTTTTAAACTTAAAGTTTGAAATTTTTTATACAATGAATCTCTGTAAAAATTAGAAGCTTTTTCTCCCGCTCAAACCAAAGTATATGTAGACATTAAAGTAATAAATGTAGACGCAAATATTAACGAAATAATTGTAGAAATTAGAAAAGTTAACGTTGACTTGTAATCAGTAGAGGTATAGATCGGATGTTTAAAAACTATAACACTATAAATTTCAGATTGCCCTATTAGTAAGGGTAATATTTGTGATATTAAAATAGGAACAAACATCATTGTTACAACATTCAAAAATATCAATATAAAAGAAAATAACATCTCAATTTTTATTTTTCTAGGTAATATTTTAAACATTTTAACCATTTTAACTCCTTTTAAGTAAATGTACTTTTTAATCTTAATAATGATTAAAATTATAAATTAATATTGAAAAAAACGCAAAAAAAGGTATAAAAAAATGGCGATCACGAGAGGATTCGAACCTCTGACCACAAGCTTAGAAGGCTCGTGCTCTGTCCTGCTGAGCTACGCGACCACGTAATAATATTCTACCATATTTATCATTAAAAGTAAAATATTTTTTAATAATTATTTTCTAAAATTAAATCAAACCGAAAATCACCTTTTTTTATTTTATCAACAATTTTTTTAGGTAAAACGTTGTATTGATTTAGGTTTTCAATCTTTACTCACTTAAATGTTAATTTTCTATCACCCTCATAAAACACAACATCATCTTGTTCAAATCAAGGTTCTATATTAGATTCAACTAGATAATACATAGAAACCTCATGAAAATCTTTTTTTACATATTTATTGAAGAAAAAACCTTGGTATAAGCAAAATTCTTGTAAGGAATTAACATTTAAATTTAACTCCTCTTTTAATTCACGTTTAATACACTCTTCGAAGCTTTCGCCAAAACCTACTTTTCCACCGGGTAAATATTGATAATAATTATTTTCTGCATCGTAAGCAATCAATAACTTATTTTTGTGTATTAAAATAGCTCCTACTCTTAATTTAAATTTCTTATTTTTTTCAATTTCAAAAATAACATCCATAAAACCTCTCCGTAAAAAAAGACCAACTAACACAACACTTCCTCATATGGCTGCTACATTTCTGTCCTGACCAAGTTAGTGGGTTATTGTTTAGATGGCTCTAATATTATATCATCAATTATTAAAATGAAATAAAAAGTTTTAAAACTATTTAAATAAAATTGGTTTTTTATAGAGCCCCTGAAATCAAAGTAAGTTGATCTCGTTAAAATAAATATGTAATTGTGAAAAAATACGTTTAAACCTATTTTGTTTTCAATCACTCAAATAAATATTTAATTTAATAAATTATTTGGGTCATTCCTTAGAATGACCCTCATCTAAATAAATAGTATAAAGTTTTTTACGAGTTCAATTAAGCGTTGAACTTTTTTAATTGGTTACCATCATTAGGGGGATCATTAGTCGGTCTTCAATATTTGTTGAAACCTCAAATACTATTAAAGCCTATTCTCTGAACGCTACTGAACCCTTTCTTTTAAAATATTATTTTTTATTTGAAGCATTCGAATTTCCTAGATTGTTAAATACCTATTATGGGCGAACGAAGCAATTAAATTTATAATTTAATTTATCTTTATATCTTGACGCGTCTGCGTATATACGCGTGATTTTAACAAGTTAAAATTAAGAGTCTTTGTTGTTAAAAATAGATAATAATCTAAAAAACCAACCATAATTATTTGATGTAATTTAAAATATCCCTTAAAACACTTTTAAAATCGTATTATACTGAAAAGTTTTATTTTTACATTTAACCATTTAGAACACCTTAAAAAACGCTTTTTTTAAATTCAATGATAATTTAGTGTTTGAGTTCAAATCAATGGTTCAAATTAAATTTCTTCCAAATTTGTATATTCAGTTTTTAAATCAATAAAATTAAACTTTTTATTTTTGTAAGTTAGGCTAGAAAAATAACACACCTTTATTTTGGAGCGTTATTTTTCTAGCCTAATTTACCTCGCTAAAGAAACCAAAAACAGAATTAATTAACATGTAAATGGTTTTCTAAAATTAAATACCAAGCATAAAAGTGCTACACTTGCAATTACAATTTAGCACTAATATACATTTTGTATTAAATTTTACAACTCAATTTAGTTACTCAGAATATTATTTTTTAGATTTTACTTATTTTTTCTAAATGTTTTAATCTTTTATATTCACTTTCTTTTCCTGCCGCTCAAATAGACAATTCAAATAAAGGCAAAAATATAATTATAATCGTGCAAAACACTAATGATTCTACATCTTCTAATAATAATGGTATTTTTCTAACTAATAATGTTCGAAATATTGTTGTTATAATAATTAAAGATAGTATTATTCATATTACATAATGTTCTGCATAATTAAAAATTTTTTCATAAATTTGACGTGTTATTAATATTCCGTTTATAAATCATGTGAAGAATAAAACAATACCTAAGGTAACAAGTAGCCCACAAAAGAATATATTTGCTAAGCTCAGTTTCCAAAATCACCTTACTCTATTTATGTTATATAGTCAATAAGATGTATTGTCTTTATCTGATTCAATTACATCTACTTCGTATTCATTAATTCATATGTTATCATTATTTTTCATATTATAAATTATATCATATCTTATAAAAGTATATAAACTATAAAAGTTACTATATTCAAAAAAATATTAAACAAAATTATAGATCTTTTAAATACTTTATGGTATTTGGATAAAAGTTTTTTTAAAGTAATTAAAAAACAAAAATATGTAAATTATGAATTAAAAAAGAGAGTTAGAAAATAAAAGTAAGTTAGGCCAATAAAATTTGACACAAAAATCATATTATTTTTTATTCATATGAGGATAAATTGGTTCCCGTTGAAATTAGATATGTAGCAAATACACTCAAGCTCGAGTGTATTTTTTAATTTAAAAATGAAAGGAGTTTTTTTGTGAGTGTTTGAGCAAATAGAATAATTGAAGATAATGAAAAAACATTTAATGATTTTGAGTTAGATAGAATAAAAGATTTAATTGTTGAACACTTTATAAACTTCGAATACAAAAAATATAACTGAAATAAAATAGTAAGTTTTTTATCAAAAGATGTAAAGTTATTTATTTTAGTTCATTCAAAAATTAAAAATTTAGATTTATTAGTTTTTGTGTTAATTAAAAAAATGATTAATTCGACTAAAACTAAAAAAATTAAAAAAAAGAAATGATTAATATTTTAGTTAATGATTTTGGAATTAATTTTAATAGTTTAGAAAAAAGTTTGAAAAATTTAAAACTTGAAAAAGTTATTGATTATAAAAATAAAAACTTTTATTTGAAGAAACAAAATTTAAATTTTAGTAAAAGTTGAAATTATTCTGTAAAACATTTTGATTTAATTTTTGTTGTTATTTTTGGAATTGAAAAATATTAAATTTATAAAAAATATAGCTGAGCTAGAAATAACGCAAAAAAAATGAATATAGATTCTGATAGAATTTTATTTTCAAAATATAAAAAATATTTAAGAAATAATTTTTATATTAGTTTTGGTAAATTTAAAGATTTATGTTCTGTTAAGGTTTTGAATAATGCTATTTTTAAAGTTTTTAATAAAAGTAGAAAGTGTTTAAAAAATACTATTGAATTATTTTTAAAATTCTTTGATAATAAAAATTATTCTGAATTATTCTTTGTTAAAAAATGTTGAAAGCCTGATATTGGTTTTTCAACAAACAGAATTTATAGGTAAAACTAAAAAAACCTAACCCTTGAAACCTTAAAATTAGAATTTAGATTTAAGTTTTTTATTTTTAGAGAATTTAAATCTAAATTTTAAAAGGTTTTAGGGGTTAGGTTGTGAGTGCTTCAGATTGTTTTTACATAGTTCTGCAATTTTAAAATTGCTGTTTTGCTATTGAATTTTTTAGATATATTTGATTTTTAAAAATTTTGGGGTAAAAAATATTACTCATTATTAATTTAGATTAATAATATGAAAGGTTGAAAATGGATCATTTTATACAATTTAATTTTATTAGTAAGAAGTCTGGTTATATTACAAAATTAGGTAATAAACACGACTATAAAAGTTGAGTTGGTGATGGAGAATTTATTAGGTATTATACAAAGGCGCAAAAAGCTGTTGAAATGAGTGAATTTAATTTATTTGAAAATATAAATAATTTAAACAACAAAGAAGATGTTTTAAAAGTATATAAATCTTATTTAAAGAAAAACATAAATACATCAAAAAGCGGTTTATGCGGTTTTATTGGTGGAGTTTATAAAGAGAATATAGATATTAATAAATTAAGTAAAGAAATGCAAACAAAAAATAACGTTTTTTATGAAATGGTGATTTCAACAAATGATGCTATGTTAAACAATATTTTTGTTGGAAATGAAAAATGAAAAAATCTTGTTGAAAACCAGTTGTTTAAATGATTAGAATCTGATGGTCTAAATTTTGATAGAAATAATTTAGAAGTTTATTATGCTATTCACGGTAATACAGATAATCCACATATTCACCTTGCTTTTACTGAGATAGAAAATAAAAGAAATTTAGAGAGAAAAAATTTTGGTATATCTAAAAATATTTTTGAACGAAAATTTAGTGAATTAAAAACGAGCATTTTGAATGAATACGGAAGAACGAAAAATGATAAAAATATTTATGATGAACTTAATGAAATTAGAAATTTAAAACTTAAATTCAAAAAAGAATTTTTAGATATTGAAAGTCTTGAAAAAGATAAAATTCAAATTTTGAAAAAGGAATATAACGAATCTAAAAATATTTGATATTCAAGATTATCTACCGAATCAAAAAAAGTTGTTTTAGAACTTAGAGATAAATTACTAGAACAAAATAAAGAATTTAAAAAAGTTTATACAGAGTTTTATAAAACTTATGAGCAATATATGAATTTAGATATTAAGGACAAAGCATTAAAAACTGTTTTTATTTATAAATTAAAAAAAGAAGAAAAAGAATTTGAACGAAAAATATTAAATGAAATTTTAAAGCAAGTTGTATTTTTTAAAGAAGATAAAAAGTATAGCAATAATAGTTTGAGCGAAAAATACAAAACTAGTCTTGATGCATTTTATCGTTATGAAAATAAAAAAATAAAAAACATTGCTTCAAAAGATACTAAAAAAATTAAACGGCTGGCTTATGCTTTATTTGAAGCACAGAACGTTAAAGAATACGAGAAAGTAAAAAGTATTGATTACTAAATTTAAACTAAATTTAGCACTCAAGATTATTTTGATAGTTATTTTTAGTATTATTACTCTCTTCTTATATTTTTGGGGTTTTTATTTTATAAATATAGCTAAAAATAAATTAGAAGCAGTTAAAAAAATAATTGATTTTAGTTATTTTAATAAATATTCGAATCAAAGTTTTAAAATAATATTTTTAGTTATTTGTTTTTGGTTATTTTCGATATTAGCGTTTTCTATTTTTCTATTTTATAAAGAAATAGGTAAATTCTTTAACAAGAAATTAAGAATAAAAAAGAATGCTTCGAAATGATTATTAAATGAAAATACAAATGAAGTAAATAAAGATTATAAAAAGTATATTAATACTGATTTAAATGATTCTTCGTCTTGAGTATTAAAATTCATCAAAAACAAAAGAAAAGGATTAAACATTAAACATAATTTATTAGACAGGAATAGTTTAGTGATTGGTGGGACAGGTTCTGGTAAAACACAAAGAGTCTTATTACCAAATATTTTATTTAATATTAATTTAGACGAACAGTATAGGCCTAATTTTGTTATTAATGACCCTAAAAAAGAGATAAAAACTTTTTTAGGTAAAAGATTAGAAGAACAAGGTTATAATCTTTATTGAATTGATTTTGAAAATGCTGAAAATAGCTATAAATGAAATCCATTAAGTTATATTTATGATTTGGTTGAAGAAGGTAAAAGTAAAAATAATAAAAGATATTTATATTTAGCTTACAAAAAATACATTGAATTATTTGAAAACTTGAAATGAGATGGTGTCGGAGATTCATTTTGATCTGAAAGCGGTAAAAATATTTTAGTTATTATAGGAAAAACTTTAATGTTATTAAAATATCATTTTGATTTAATTGAAAGAGAAAATTTTAATTTTATAACTATTAATTCGTTTTTAAACTCTATTAATTTTTGTGGAGCAGAAAAAGAAGCACTTTTTAGAAGTCCAATTTATAACATTATAAGTTCTAAAAAAGATATAGACGATGACTTTTTAGCTGTTTATGATATCTTTATTTCTATAAATTCAAGTCCTATGAATACAATCGGCTCAATGTTATCAACAGCTCAATTAGCCGTAAGTTTTTTCGTTAAAAATGAATTTATTAAGAATTTAACTTCTGATTCTGTGGACTTTGATTTAGTGAAAATTTTTAATAGCAATGAAAAGTTTGTTATTTTCATTCATTACCCAGACCAAAACCCTTCAACACATAATTTAGTTTCTAATTTAATAAATGAAATGTATGAAAGTGCTATAAATAAAGCTAAATTGAATTTGGTTGAAAAAGGATTTGAAAGATTAGAAAGAAAGTTATTATTCATTTTAGATGAGTTTGGAAATTTACCTAGAATCCCGGAATTTGAAAATAAAATTTCAATTAATAGGTCAAGAAATATCTTATTTTGTGTTGTCTTACAAGATAAAAATCAATTAAAAAAATATAACACAAAGAATAATAATAAAGTTGATGAAATCATTTTAGGTAATTTACAATTTATTTATTTTTTAAATAGTTCTGACGAAGAAATTAAAAAATATATTGTTAATAAATTAGGAACCTTAGAAAAAGAAAAATATTCTTATTCTATCAATGATAAGAGTTCTTCAAGCAATTTGAGTTATCAAGAAAAAACGCTCTTAAGTGTTTCTGACTTAAGCCAGAAACCGCCTGATGAAATAATTGTTTTATTAGAAGGATTTGCTCCTATTTTAATTAAATCTAACTTAACTTATAAATACTTTGAATCTGATAATTATGTTGGTAAAGTAGATGAAACTAAACTAATTAATAAAATGTATAGATTTAATTTAGAAGATTTTAGAAAAAAATATGGTGTTGGTGATATTAAAATAATGGACGAAAAAAAGAAATGTCTAAAAAAGCACAGGAATTAAAACGACAAGCAAAGATGGAGATTGAAATTAGACGAAAACAAAGGCAAGAGTTATTAAAACTTAAAAATGAAGAAAGAGAAGAAAAACAAAGAGAACATAAAATAAAACGACATTTAAAAGACCAAGATTTTGAATGAGTTATAAATTATTTAAAAGAAACAAATTATGAAAACATAGATGAAATTCTAAAACTATATGAAATTTATAAAGAAGATAATAATAAAACGAACTTAAATAAGTTTAAAAATTATATTTTAGACAACGTTTTAGAACAAAAAATTTAAGGAGAAAAAATGAAAAGATTTAATATGATGAAATATATTTCGGAAATAAATGAAGAAAGTAAAAAAAATAATTAATGAACTAACAACTTGAACTAGACAACAAAGAGAAAAATTAAAAACAGAAATTAAAGAAATTGATGATAGTTTAGTTGATGTTAGTGAATACATTAAAAACGAACAAAGAAGAATTATTAGAGAAAGAAATGGATTTTGAAAATTTCATTATAAATATTTAAACGATAATGAGTTTAAAAAGAATGCAGATATTGAAATTGAAGCTAATAATGATTCAGTAAATAAAATTTATTTAGATATTTTAAAGAAGGTGTAAAATGAGTGCTTTAAATTTTAGTAATAGAAAAAAACAAAAATATTGGGGAGTAGAAACTCCTAAACAGTTTATTTTAATGGATTTAAACGTTTATAATGAGTATGATATAGACAATTTAGTAAAAGAATATGAAGATATTGGTTTCGATTTGGGTAAATTAGTAGTTAGAACTATATTTGATGTTTTAAATTCAAACGTTGGTAATGATATTTTAAATAATTTTTTTAAAACTGAAGGTGATAAAAAATATGAAGAACAATTATATGATTGGTATGATACATGAGTTGGCACAAAAATATTAGAAGATAATTCGTTGGAATTACAATATGGATATTATGATGGAATTATGGTCGGATATAACCCTGATATTTATACAATTTTATTCGAAACTGAATGTTTATTATAGAACATTGAAGATACGTTAAATTTACGTTTAGATGTTGTAAATATTATGAATAAAATAACAGATAAAGTAGTTGATAAGATAAATGATGTTAATCTAAATTTTATTGAAAATAACTCTGAAATTTTTGATTTTCAAGAATCACTATCGCTTTATGAAATTAAAGAAGTAGCAATAGATGATAAATTAAAATTTACAAAATGAGATGTTTCAGGTTATGTTGATGCAAAATATGATAAAGACGAAGATTTAGTTCATTCTATTTTATCAAGAAGAGATGTAAAAAAAGTAGTTTTAAATAAATTAAATGAAAATCTTGAAAATCACGAACATCAAGAAGAATATTATAAAAACATAATAGAATATCTCGAACAAATTAATGATATAGAAATAGATAATAAATTTGACTCAATGTTATTAAATTTAATTGATACCAAAGATATTAGTAATTTAGAAAAAATAAATGTATTTTTAAGCGAATTAACAAATAATAATTTAGATGAAATGGCCATAAAAATAAAAGGTAATGAGTATTTCGAGAATCAAGAAATTTATGAATATAATGAATATATTAGTTCATTAAAAGAAGAATTAATTGATTTGTAGTGAACCCCCAAATCCGGACTGGATTTGGGGGTTCACTACAATTATATTTTTGTATTCAAAGTTTTTAAAGTGCCCAACAATTAAATCTTTTATTCTATCTAACTCAAAATCATTAAATGTTTTTTGTTATATTCAGTTACTCTATTTGCTCAAACACTCACAAAAAAACTCCTTTCATTTTTAAATTAAAAAATACACTCGAGCTTTGAGCGTATTTTTTACATATCTAATTTAAACGATATCATAAAAATTAATATGCATTTTGTGTGAGATTTCGTTCACCTAACTTACATTTTTTTTAGTTTTTTTGTCATTCTCCTCTGAGTAAAACTTATTGTTGAATCGTTCGCTAAGAGAAGCAAAAAGGTGACCTTCATCCGAATATACAAAAATTATTTTATGATTAATATGGAAATGAACGCTTTTAACCAACCAATATGCAATACCTTCAATTTTAGTAAATTCTTTTGGATTTTCGAGTCATACTTCCATTAACTCATTGTATAAATCTAAAACAAATCTTTTAGTAACATAAAATCTTTCATAGTACATAGCTTCGAGAATATAATTCACAGTTTCGGAAATTTCTTTTACATTCTTTGCTTTTAAACCAAATTTTTCATTATATTCCACTCAATCAAAAGTTTTCTTAAAAATTTTACCCATGATGTTTAAATCCTTTTTTTATAATTTTTATTATATGTTTATATTTTTATAAATAGAATAATCTTTATTTTTTTCAATAATATCTAAAATTTTTGAATTAGATATATTGAATTTATCATCTATTGTAGCATTTTCGCCTCTTCACGCATCAGATTGCATTAGTTTACGTCTTACGAATCTTAAACTAACATTAGAAAAAAATTCGCTTTTTAGCATATTTTTTTGAAATAACAACCATTCCTCTCTTCAATAGGTTACACCAGGATTAAATGGTATTAATTTAACTAGCATATCGCCGCCTTCATACCCTTTGTTTTCAAATCTTAAAGCTCCGTAACCTTTTTTAAAAAAATTTACATCCATTATTAAAGGTATTCTTTCGCCATAAATTGTTGGAACCATAATATTTTTTTTAAAAACTATATCAATAAATGAAACCTTAAGAGATAAATATACCGTAGGTCCGCTTAATTTAAAATAATTATGTTTTTTATCTAAAACAAAATTAATATATAAATTTCCTGGTCTACCCCCGTACATCCCAGGTTGACCTGCCCCTTCTAAAAAAATTTTTTTTTCCTTTGAAATGAATTCAAGAATTGATATTTCATACTTTGTAGTAGTAGTTTTTTGAATTCTACCTACACCTTCGCACACATTACAATAATGATTATTATTTAATATTCCAGAACACTTGCATTTGCTACATGGTTCATAATAAAAATGTTTTAAATTTATTTTAGGTTCTCCGCTTTTTAAAACATCGAATAAATTAATGCTTTCTTGTGTAATTATATCTACTCCGTCTATTTTCTGGTAAGTATATTTTTCTTCTATGTTTTTATTTAGATATTCATCATATTCATTTCTTTTATCCTTATCAGATAAAACTTCATAAGCTAAATTAATTTCTACCATTTTTTGAGGATCATTTCCTTTAGGATTTATATCAGGATGATATTTAGCAGATAATTCTATATATTTTTTTTTAATTTCTTCAAATGTTGAATTTGGATTTACTCCTAAAATTTCATAATAATTTCTTTGACTCATATACAATATTTTACTATATTTTTACTTTCTCTAGCATAAAATAGAATGTTTAGTTATATCTAAAAAATCGATTTAAGAAGGTTTTGAAATAAAATACTAAACACAACGCTTTCGTACTTAGTATTTTATTATATCTTAGTAATCTAAAAAATCACTATTGTCCTATGTTTTAGTGTTAGAGACATTTTTAAAGCTTTTTTAGCACTTATATATTATAGTATAATTTAATAGTGTAACTTATAATATAAAAATATTTAATTATTATCGGAAGTAATGGTGTAAGAGATTATTGCCATATTGTAAACGAAAAGGATTTAGATAAGTGCGCTAAAAAGTTGCTAGTTTAGGCTGTGTTGAAAAGTTAAAAATCGTAAACTCAATTTTTTATACATTTCAAAAAAAGAAATTGGTTGACTTTAAAAATATTGAAGATACAAAATAACTAAAAATAGTTTTACTTGATTTTTTAAAAACTTCTGTAAAAAAACAGTATTAACTAATGTTGAAGTTACTGCGTTTTACTCGACAGTTAGTAAATTAAATATTTTTAACTTATCCAAAAAAATCAAATCACAAAAAATTAGATGAGTTACTTACATATGAAATCAGTTCACATATATTACAAAAAATTTGATTATTAAGGGTTTTAAAAATAAAGAAAAATATGTTAATAATATCACAACTATGAAAGATACTTTTTATAATCTTTTAGATGTTTTAGTTGATAACAAAACAAATATTATTAAAAATTTAAATTAATAAATAGTAAAAAATAGATAGAAATATTGAATTAATTTTCTATGATACAAAAACTGTTTACTTTGAAACTTTTGTAAGAGAAGGGTTAAGAATTCTAGGATATTCTAAAGATGGTAAGTTTAAAGAATATCAGGTTGTTGCGGGTATGGCTATAGACAGTAATGCGATTCTTATGTTCTTAAAAGTATTTAAAGGAAATATAGGTGATCCCAACTACTTTTATCCCATTTATCGTTCATAAAAGTAACAATTATTACTGATAGAGGTATGTCAACAAATAAGAATATATGGTTCTTAGAAAGTCATAATTTAGACTACATATTATCATATAAATTAAAGTTGTCTAATAGGGAATTTAAGGATCTTTTGTTAAATCCAGAGGGTTATATTAAATGATCTGATAATTTTAAAATATAAAGAATATTTTTATTATTCAAAATGAAAAAATACAAGACCAAATAATAAACAAAGACATAGAATTATTACTTATATAGAAAAACTTGTTAAAAAGGACTTAAATGATAGAACAATTTTAATAAATATTTTTTTAAAACAAAACAAAAATGGTGTTGTTAAAGCAGATGATGTAATCATAATTAAAAAATATAAATTCTACAAAAAATCCGAACTATGTAGTTTGTTTTAGCCATGAAAAAGTAAACGAACATAAAAAATGTGATGTTATTATGTTGGCCAAAACTTCAAGACAAGATTTATATCCAAAAGAAATTGTTGATATATACCAAAAACAATGGCAAATTAAAGAAAACTTCTGAACATTAAAAAAGTCCATTAAAAGTTAGACTTATTCATGTTAGAACGAACAAACATATTAAAGGTCATTTCATTTTAAACTTTATATCTCTCATAGTTTTAAAATATACATTATATAAATTAAATAAATTCCATTTTGATAATGGGATTATTCAAAAATACACAAACGATAGTCTAATTTCATTATTAAATACATGTTAATCAAATCGATAAAATAAGGGACTGACAAGTTATTTAAACAAGTTTTGTCGAACCAACAATAAACTCGAATTCAAAACAAGAATTTGATAAGATAAATAATATATAAAAATTGTATATAAAAAATCAAAAAGAGCAAATTAGGTATAAAAATAGCCTAATTTGCTCTTTTTATTTACAGGCTAAGAAGCTCGGGATGATTTTGTAAGGCATGTTTTGTTAATTTTTATTAGTTTATAATCTAACAAAAATTATATTGTTTATTTTTACTATTTATATAATAAAGTTTGTTTTATTCTATTATTGTTTCTTCCTATAACCGTCCGACGTCAACGATGATTTTTTTATTTTAAGTTTATTGTTTATTAAGTAGTTGTATTATTATGTTAATTTTAAATATTTATCGTTGGGATGATTTTTATATTTTGTTCTTCCAATTTAACATGATATTTACGTAGAATTTGCTTATATATTTGTTTAATTATTTCTTTTTCAACTGGTTTTAATTTATTTTCATAAACATCATTTGGTATAATAATCAAAAGAGTATTTTTCTTCTTTTTTAAACTTATCAATAAGTTTCATCATATAAAGTAGCGACGTGAAATCACTATCAATTTTCATAAAAGAGGATAAGATAGACCTATTATACCCATAACCATCGAAATAATAAAGCTTCAATTATTTGTAATTCCGTGATTTGTATTATATGCAAATTGATATAACAAGTAATAAAAAGGTGCTACAAAAAGTACTGCTATTATAAAAGCTAAAGGCCATGCGCTTCATTTTTCGACCTTAAATCACTCATCTTCTATTTTTTTGAAGATAACATTTATAATATTTGCGTTGTCAAATTCGTAAATACTTATTTCTGTTTTTAATTTAATATTTACCTCATTTCTATTTGTATCGAATTTATTTTTTAGTGAATATAAAATTTTCTTTAAAAAATTTTATATAAGAAAGTGACTTAATATATTACTAGTTTAATCTTGGTCAAAGTTTTCATATTATTTACTATATTTGAATCCAAACTAAAAATTCAAGGTGCTATAAAAAAGTAGGTTGATTAAATTATTATATCACATCAATTAAGTTAGTTTAAAAAATAAATGAGGTCCTGAAGTCAAAGTATAGGTTGATCTCGTTAAAATAAATGTGTAATTGTAAAAAAATACGTTTAAACCTATTTTGTTTTCACTCACTCTTTTTTTACACTGACAATATAACTCTTTTTGATAAATTTAAATATTTAATATGAAAGAAACAAATAAATCATATTAATATATAATTTAAACTATGAAAAAGAAAAAAATAATCAATTTTTTATTAAGTGCATTCACGCTATCAAACTTAATTACATTAAGTACAAGTTGTGCGACTGCTAATAATAAGACAAACGAAGAGAAACAGCCAACTAACGAACTAAAAGATTCGTCAGTTGAAAATATTAATCTAATGGCTGAATTATCTTCGATATCAATTTCGGTTGAAAAATACTTTAATAAATTCTCAGCAGATTTAGAAGACAAGTTTATAAAAGATGTAAAAATATTTTTAGAAAATGAAGAAAAAACAAAAAAATTAAAGAAAGAAAACCTAGATAAATATAATTTTTTGGTTGAATACGCAAAAAAAGGTACAGGACTGCTAGATAATCTTAACAAAACTTTTATAGAAATTAAAAATGACAAAAATAACGGTTTTAAAAAATTGAATAGCTTAATCAATTTTTATTTACATTTTTTAACAGATTTTGTAGAACAAGCTCTTAAAGATGAGATTTATACTAATGAATCAAAATTAATTTTAGATAAAGAAAAAGAAAATTTTAAATATATATTAAATTTATTTTTAACAGAATCTATTAATAACCAAGCAAGAAAATATGTTGATAAAATGGAAAAATATTCAAATTTAGATTTGCAAACTCAAAATCAAATCAATTTATTTACATCTAAAGCTAATGAATATAAATTAAATTTAAAAAATATAATAGACAAAATTTCAAACCCACAATATGTACCAAACGATGAAACTAATAACCAAATTCAAAATAATATTTTAAATATTAGTAAAGAAATGCTTGATATTTTTAAATATTCTTTAAGCGAAAAATACACATTTAATAAAAATAGTAATATATGAAGTATTTCGACTAACTCATTTAATATTAAAAAAATTAATGTACCTGTTACTAATTCTGATCAAAATGGAAAAGATACTTCAAACGATCAACCAAGTTCAAGTGAAACATCTACATCTAACATAGAATCAGGGATAGAAGCAAACAAAAATAAAACTTTTGAATTATATCCATTAAATATTTCTAAAGAAGAATTAATAAATAAAGCTAATAATTCTAAAGAAATCAATGATTTTATTAATCTTCAAGAAATTAAAAATAGATATATTGATTCAAACTATATTGTAAACAATTTTGTATCTAGTGATTTTTATGAAAGCAGCGTAATTAATGCTTCAAAACGTAGAATAGATGATACTTTCATAACAAGATATTCAAAAACAAATAAAAATCAATTTGATAAAGTTGAAGAAATCCAAAATGAAGAAAACGAAAAAGATTTAAGTGATTATTTACCAGATAACATAAATTCATTTTTTAAAATTTCATTGAGTTTGGAACAATTGATGCCAATTTTTAGAGATGTAATTGAGCCTCAAAACGTAGAAACCAATTTAACAAATAAAGTATTAGAATTAACAAAATATGCACCTATAGAGATGTATAATCCGAAAATAACAAAAGTTGAATTCAATAATGAAACTAATGAATTAAGTTTATTTTTCTCACCGTCAATAAGAAAAAATGAGGCATTAGACATAAATTCATTCGAAAAAATATTATTTAATAAAAATATAAAATATGTTTTCGGACAAGTTGATCCAAACGCTCTTTTTAGTGAATTTACATATGACTTTTACTTTTCTTTAAGCGAAGAAAATAATAGAACAATAATCAATAAATTGAATGAAATAAAAACCGAAAATGAAACAACTTCTGATAAAACACAAACTAAAAAAATTAAAATAAATATAAAAATAGATCAATAAAAAACTCACAAAATTGCGAGTTTTTTATTTTTATTTGTATGATAATTTTTCTTCGTGAGTTTCTTTAGAATACGACTTAATAAATTCTGTCATTAAATCTATTGTTGCTTGTATATCTAGTAAAGAAGCAACACCTATAGGACTATGTAGATATCTTTGAGGAATAGAAATAGTCATTACAGCCGCACCCCCTGGAGCAAATTGCAATTCTGCGGCATCTGTACCACCGCCTCCTGCTACATATTTATAAGTAGGAATTTCTTTTTCTTTTGAAATTAGGTCTAAATAATTAATTAATTTTGGATCAGGTAATGTTCCAGAATCTTTTACTAAAATACTTACACCTTTACCTAAAACTGGTGTACCTTCTTTTGCTCCTGTTGTATCGTGAGCTGCTCCGGTATCTACAGCAAATGCTACGTCTGGATTAATTATTGAAACTGAAGTTTTAGCACCACGAGTACCAACTTCTTCTTGAACTGTACCAACTAAATAAACATCTGCATCTAAATCTAAATCGGCAATGTTGTTAGCAACAAATTCTAAAACAGTTACTCCTGCTCTATTGTCCATAGCCTTACCACCAACTAAATTATTTGCTAATTCTATGTATTCTCCTGTCATAAAAATTTTGTCACCGATATTAATTTTAGCTTTTTCAACTTCTTCTTTTGATTTAAATCCTAAATCAACATATAAATCATCATTTTTCACCGCTGATTTATACATTTCAGGTGTCTGAATATGAATGCTTGTATGTCCAAAAACCCCTTCAAATCTTTGATTTGTTTCAGAAGAAACAACAACTGCTCTTGTACCTATAGCAGTATTTGCTCAAACTCCTCCAATTGGTGTAACCATTAGATTACCATTATCTTTAATTGTTCTCACCATATAACCAACTTCATCCATATGAGCAGCTAACATCACTTTTGGTGCATTTTCTTTTTTAGATTTTTTAAAGAAAATTACAGAGCCCATCTTGTCTCTTTCAATTTTAAAAGCACCTTTTTTAATGTTTGATTTTAATTCATCAACAACTGGTTCTTCAAATCTTGATATCGCTTCAATTGACATATATTTTTTAAGTCTTTGAGCTAATTTTTCGTATTTTTTATCCATTTTTCTCCTTTTAATATATTTTACACTTTATTTTTATATGCTAAATAATTTTAAGCTTTATTTAAGCTTTATAAGTAAAATTTGCAATTGCTAGAAAGATTAAAATAGATTACGAGAGATTGAAAACAAAATAGGTTTAAGCGTATTTTTTCACAATTACACATTTATTTTAATAAGATCAACCTACTTTGATTTCAAAGTCTCTATATTGCATAATTAATTAAGCTTCATTTACTTTTCAAAATATTCTATTTATGATATAATAATATTACTTCTAGTTAGTTATGTAATAAAAAAAGGAGTTGTGCATTGCACAGCTCTTTGTTATTTTAAAGGAGTTTTATGGATTATAAACAAATATTAACAAACGCATTTGGCGATATTATTTTAGAAGCTAAAATGATTCAAAATGATTTTGGGCCAACTTTAGAAGTTACAGTAAATCACACAAATCTCAAGGATGTAGAAATGCTTTCTAAAAAAATATCATTATTTTTAGAAAACCAAAAATGATTTACCGATAACCACTACTTAGAGGTTTTATCTAAAGGTTTTGATACTAATGTTGACATTAATCAATTAGATAAATTCATTAATAAAGATGTAACTTTAAAACTTAAAAAATCATATTTAGGTCAAGATATTTTTGTAGTAAAAATACTTGAAGATAGATTAGATAGTTTTATAGCATCTTGAAACAAAAAGGGACAATTGAAAAAAATTGAATTTGAAAAAAAAGATATTTTAAACGCTGAATTATATATTAAATATTAAAGGAAAATATGGCAAGAAAAGATACAAAAAATAAAGAAGATCTTAAATTAATTTCAGAAAAAAAGATTTGATATGAAATAGTAGAAAATTATGCAAATAAACATCATTTTAATTTTGATTTAGTTCTAGAACTTTTTAGAAACGAAACTCAAAAAGTTTTTGAAAGAGACATCGACCCAGATGCACAAATAGTTTGAGAACCAAATCATGAAGAAAAAACTATCACTATTTACAACATCGCTGGTAGTGTTGAAGAAGAAAATTTTGAAATTGATTTTGATGATAATAATGATTTAAATTTTGACCAACAAAGATTAATTAGCATGAATTACCAAGATGCTATTAAATTAAACCCTAACGTTAAATATGGTGATAACATAAGCATTGAATTTAGCTTTAATTCTCTAACACAAAGACAAAAGACAGCAATCAATAATGGTTTTAAATCTGAATTAAAATCAAAGGAAAAAGAAAGAATTAGAGAAGTGTTTGGTGATAAAATAGGAAAAGAGTTTGATGGTAAAATTAAACACGCTTTACCAAAAGGTGGTTTTTTAGTAGAAATATTAGATGATGAAAATAATGTATATACATCACATTTAAATAGAAATAAGGCTACAAGAATTAGAGAATTACACCCTGGTTCTTCGGTTAAGGTTATTCTGGAAAAAGTAAATTATGATAGTACTTTAAATGTTTTAGAAGTATCTATGATTAAACCACAACAAGTAGAAAATATTTTAAAAGAAACCATTGTTGAAATTGCTAACGGCGATATTATAATCAAAAAAGTTCAAAGAGCTCCAGGTCTAAGAACTAAAGTTGCGGTTATGCCAAATCCGGATAAAATTTTTGATTTTGACATAATAGGTTCTATTTTTGGTGAAGGGGCAAAAAGAATTATTGCAGCTTCTAACATTTTAGGAGAAAAAATAGATATCATTAGATATTCAGAAAATAGAAAAGATTATATCATAAACGCATTATCTCCTGCAAAAATTATAGATGTTGCAATTCATAAAAAAACTGGTAAATGTTTTGCCATCGTCGATGCTGATAATATAACAATCGCAATAGGTAAGCGTGGTATTAATAATGATTTAGCCTCAAAATTGACTGAAAATATAATTAATATTATTCCTGTTGATGAAGCTATAAAAAGAAAAATTCCATTTAACCAATCAGGTTATAAACCAACAAGGGAGTATGATAAACCATTATTTGCACATGGTGATAGTAAGAATATAAATAAAAAATCTAGATCAAATAACTATTTTAAAGATATAGATTTAAAATTTGAAGAGTTTGATAAAGATGTTAGTGAATTTTTAAGATCTACAAGATCTATGGAAGACAAAGAAACAACTAACGAAAAAGAAACTAATAAAAAGACAAAAAGAACGGATAAATCAAATAAACAATTTAATTTTGATGATGTATTTTCTGAATTAGAGTCAAAATTAGAAGACACTTCTGAATTTCAAGAAGAAAATAATGATTCTTATGATTTTGTTAACGAATTAGGTAAATATTATGATCAAGACATGTCCGATTCTGATTCAAACGAAGAAGAAACTCAATTTATTGATGATAATTTAAGAAAACCTACAAACGATACCACTAATAAAAATAAGAAAAAAGTTATTGAAGAATACAAAAAAATAAAAGATTTTACCGTTGACAATGATTTAGTGAGTTATGGCGGTTTAAGCTTAGATCTTGATTTAAGTGAATTTAACGATGATTGAGAAAAAGAAGAAAATTAATCATAACTTTACAAGAAAGTGCATTATAACAAATCAAATAGTTGATATCAAAAATTTAATTAGATTTAATTATTTAAAAAATAAGAATCATGCAACTTTAGATTTAAAAAGAGAATTAAATGGGCGTGGGGCATATTTTATACCATCAGAGGAAAACTGAAATAAAATCAAAAAAACAAAAGCTTTAAATAGAGTTTTTAAAAGCAATATTTCAAAAGAAAATTACTTCGAAATAGAGCAAGAATTAAAGGAGGTCTTTTTATGGCTAAAAAAACACAAAGAATAAGTAATGTTAACGACATTAAACAACAATTACAAACTACAAAAACCGAAATCAAAGATGGAAAATTTATTTTTACAGGTAAAATGTCTATAAGTGATTTTTCAGAAGTGACAAAAATCAATTCAAACGAAATTATTAAGAAATTTTTCATGGCGGGTAAAATGTATAATTTAAATCACATTTTAGATGAAGAAGAAATCGCTGAATTATGTCTTGAAAATAATTTAGATTTTCAAAAAGAAACTAACATTGACGGGTCTAACTTTTTAGATGAAGTTAATTTCGAAGATAAAGAAGAAGATTTAATAAATCGTAGTCCTATAATAGCGGTAATGGGGCACGTTGACCATGGTAAAACAACATTAATCGACAAAATTAGAAACACAAATGTTGTTGAAACTGAATCAAGTGGTATAACACAACATACTGGTGCATATCAAATCAAACACAAAGATAAAAAAATAACATTCTTGGACACACCAGGTCATGAAGCATTTACAAAAATGCGTGCCCGTGGTGCGAAAGTCACAGATATTATTATATTAGTTGTTGCAGCAGATGATGGAGTTATGCCTCAAACAGTTGAAGCGATAACACACGCTAAAGCTGCTAACGTTCCTTTGATAGTTTTTGTTAACAAAATGGATAAACCAAATAAAGATTTAGATAGACTTAAAGGTGAGTTAGCGGAACATGAAGTTATAGTACCAGAATATGGTGGTGATGTACAAATAGTATATGGTTCAGCTCTTAAGGGAGAAGGTTTGATAGACTTATTTGATGAAATTACATTACTTACAGAATTATTGGATCTTAAAGCAAACCCTAAGAGATATCCAATAGGTACTGTTATTGAATCTAAAATAGATAAAGGTGCTGGTGCCGTATCAACAGTTATAGTTGAAAATGGTACTTTATATAAAGGTGATTTTATTGTTGCGGGTTCAAAATATGGTAGAATCAGAAAAATAACCAATGCAAATGGTTTGGAAATCGAAAGAATTGAACCAGGACAACCCGGGGTTATTACAGGGTTAAATTATGCTCCTGACGCAGGAGACAAATTTATCGGGTTTAATGATGAAAAATTCGCTAAAAAACTTGCTAACGAAAAGGCTTTTGCCGATAAAATGGATTTATTGCATCACAAAAATGTAGAGGCAATAAATGCAGAAGGTAAAAAAGTTATAAATGTAATTATTAAAAGTGATGTTCATGGTACAAGTGAAGCTATAAAAGGACAATTATCTAACATGGAAAACGAGGAAGCTACTATAAAAGTTATTGCAGCTAGTGCAGGTCATGTTAGTGGTAGTGATTTACTTTTAGCACAAGCATCAAATGCGATAATATTTGTTTTTAATTTAAAGACTCCTTCTACAATCAAACAAAATGCCGCTGCTCAAAATATTACAATCATCGAACACAGCGTTATTTATAAAATTTTAGAAGATTGCCAAGCAATGCTCGATGGAGAAAAAGCCCCTATCTATGAAGAACGTAAAACAGGTGAGGCTCACATTATAAAAGTGTTCTTTTACTCAAAAGTTGGTAAAATTGCAGGAGCAATGATGGATACTGGTTTAGTAAAAGAAAAATCTAAAGTTAAGGTTTATCGTAAAGGTAAATTAATTCACGAAGGTGTTATAGATAGTTTAAGAAGAGAATTAAATGACACCAAAGAAGTTGTAAAAGGAAAAGATTTTGGTACTCATATCAAAAACTACAACGACATCGAAGAAGATGATGTATTAGAATTTTACGAAGACGTAAGAATAAATTAAAAATTAAGGTAAAATTAATTAGTATGGAAATTAAAAAATTAATTAGAGACGTCCCTAACTTCCCAAAAGAAGGAATTATTTTTAAAGATATTTCTCCTTTGTTAGCTGACGGAGAAGCACTAAACTACACAATCACTAAAATAGCAGAACACGCTAAAGAAGCAGATATTATTGTCGGTCCTGACGCAAGAGGTTTTCTTTTTGGAACACCAGCTGCCACTATACTAAAAAAACCATTTATAATGGTTAGAAAACCAAACAAATTACCAGGTGAAGTTATTTCGATGGAATACGAATTAGAATATGGAAGTAATAAATTAGAATTACAAAAAGGTTTCGTAAGAAGTGGTCAAAAAGCGGTGATTATTGATGATGTTCTTGCTACCGGAGGAACAACAAAAGCTATTATTAAACTTTTAGAATCTCAAGGTGTAACAGTGACAAAAGTTATTGTCTTACTAGAATTAAAAGAATTAAATGGTAGACAATTAATTGGAGAAAATATCGATGTTATTTCATTGATTGAAGTATAAAAATTTTATTAAAAAAGACTCAGTTGATTCCTGAGTCTTTTTTATTATTCGAATTGTTCGAATTCAAATTCGTAATCATCTCCCATTTGATTTGTTTCTAATTGATTATCGTCATAGTTATAGCTAACAATATCATTTAAATCATAAATAGTATCTGATTCATCTAAATTTTCGCCTAAAGCGATTGTAGGATCATATTTTTCTTTAAAGTATGATTTAGGATCTCTAATATCATATTTACCTTTTAATTCATAATTACTATTTGTACCCGCTGGAATCTTGTGTCCTAAAATAATATTTTCTTTTAGTCCATCTAATTTATCGATCCTCATACCAACAGCGGAGTTAACTAATATCTTAGCAGTTTCTTGATAAGAAGCGGCTGATAATCATGAATCTGATAGAAGTGGAACTTGTTTTGCACCTTTAATTTTTACTTCACCATATGCTGGTTTTTTACCTTGTGCAAGTAATTTTCCATTTTCCTTTTGATAAATAAATGTATCCACTAACGCACCGTTAAAGAATTTAGAATCACCTGTATCAATAATCATGATTTTTGATAATAATTGTCTTATAATAATTTCAATATATTTATCCGAAATTGTAATACCTTGTAAACGATATAATCTTTGGGTTTCTTTTAATAAATAATTTTGAACCGCTCTTGGTCCTGCTGCATTTAATAATTCATTTAAAATTACTGGTCCTTCAAAAATCTTTTGCCCAGGAGCAACAGAATCTCCTTTTTTAACACGTAGTTTTTGAGAAATTTTTCCATGGTAATCCACGTGTGTTTCTTCACCTTTTGAATTTTTTTGTGAAACAGTTACTATTGTAATATCTGTTTCTTTACCTGTTTCTTTATTTTTAGCTTGTTCTATTTTTGAAATTTTTCCATAAACTGTAGAAATAACAGCTGGTTTACCTCAAGGGAAGTCATAAGCATCTATAAGTTCGATTAATCTACCGAATCCACCTGTAATATCTTCAACTCCAGCAACCCCCCCAGTATGGAATGTACGCATTGTAAGCTGTGTCCCAGGTTCACCAATAGATTGAGCAGCTATAACTCCAACTGCTTCTCCGATACTTACAACTCTATTTGTTGCAAGATCTTTACCATAACAATGTTGACAAACACCGTTACGTGTATGACATGACAGAACTGAACGTATCTCAACAACTTCTTTTTTGTGAACATTTACAATTAAATCTGCAAGTTCAGGTGTAATTAGTTTATTTGCACCAATTATTTCATTTCCATGATCATCGTAAATCGCTTTATTTGTATATCTACCTTCAATTCTATCGTATAATGATTCGATAACTGTATCAGTTTTGGTATCTTTAATATCTTTAACTGGGAAACCGTAATCTGAGTGACAATCATTTTCGCGAACAACAATACTTTGACCAACATCAACCAATCTACGTGTTAAATATCCTGATTTTGCTGTGTTAAGAGCGGTATCTGTAAGTCCTTTACGAGCCCCGTGTGTTGATGAATAAAATTCATAAGCACTAAGACCATCAAGGAATGATGATTTAACTGGAATTTCAATTGTTGAACGAACAACACGGTCATTTTCGGCATCGGCTTTAAGTATTTTTGTGTTGTTATTCATAAGTCCACGCATACCAGCTAACTGTGTAAAGTTAGAAGCATTACCACGAGCACCAGAACTCATCATCATAAATAATGGGTTGTCTAAATCTGATTTTGTAACTTCTTTAAGTTCTTTTTCAATTTCATCTTTAACTTTTGATCAATTTTGAATTGTTAATTTATATCTTTCATCATCGGTTAAATATCCATTTTCAAAATACTCTTTAAGTTCTTGTGTATGTTTATCACCTTTTGCAATTTTTTCTTTTGTAGATTCAAGTGTTTTAACATCATTCATTGAAATTGTAATTCCAGAAAGTGTTGAATATTTAAATCCTAAATCTTTAATAGCGTCAAGAACAAACGCTACAATATTTGTATATTTAAATCAAACTTTTTCAAGCACAGATGTATACTTTGTAATATCTCATTGATATTCTTGCATACCCGAAGTAACATTTTCATTTGTTAATGTCTTCTTAGTTTTAAATCAAATTTTCTCAAATTCTTCTTTTATAAAATTATTAATTAAATTCGCATGTGATTCCGGAATACTATCATTCTTATAGTCTTTTAAAGCTAAACATTCTTCTAACATATTTTCATAATTAATGCTATTAACTTTATCAATAACTTTTGCTATATCTTCCATAGAAACAACATGAACATAGTTTTCATAAACTTTTCTAATAATTTTAGCAATATCTTTTTTGGTTAAACTTAAATTCGCTTCTTTGTTTTTTAATTCTTCAACAAAGTTTGTTCCGTAATCAAAAGTATATCTTTCAAGTTGTTCTTTAACACTTGAAGTGTGAATTTTTTCTTTTTCACTAACTACTTTTAATTCACCATTTTCTTCTTTATATTTACGTTCAACGTTTTTACCAAAAATAAATTCAAAATCAATAGGAAATACATTATTCAATATAAATTTTCCTACTGTTGAATAAATATATGGTCTATCAGTTAATTTTTCTAACATTTTTGATTTATTTAAAGCTTTAATAGGTAATACAACTCTTGTATGAAGAGTAATATTTTCTCTTTCGTAAGCTAATAACATCTCATCCATTGTTGGGAAGAATTTACCTTCTCCTTTTGCGCCTGGCTTTTCAATTGTTAAATAGTATAAACCTAAAATTATATCTTGAGAAGGGTTAATGATTGGTTCACCATCTTTTGGTCCAAGAATATTTTTAGAAGCTAACATTAATTCTTTTGCTTCTCTAACGGCTTGGTCTGAAATAGGTACGTGAACAGCCATTTGGTCCCCATCGAAATCGGCGTTAAATGCAGTTGTTACAAGTGGATGAAGTTTTATTGCCTTACCACGAATTAAAACAGGTTGGAACGCTTGGATAGATAAACGGTGAAGTGTAGGAGCACGGTTTAAAAGAACCGGTCTACCTTCAATTGCTTTTTCAACATATTTTCAAATAATTGGATTTAAGTTTTCAATTAATTTTTTTGCTGTTTTAATGCTTGTGATATTATCTTCGTTGTTAATTAATTCTTTAATAATTCAAGGTTCAAATAATTTTGCTGCCATATCACGAGGAATACCAACTTCGTGCATTCTTAATTCTGGACCACCAACGATAACACTACGACCAGAATAATCAACACGTTTTCCTAAAAGGTTTTGACGGAAACGTCCTTTTTTACCAGTAAGTGCGTCAGAAATAGATTTAAGTGGTTGATTATCTTTCGCAGTAACTGGATTTGGTTTTTTTCTACCGTTGTCAATTAAAGCGTCAACCGCTTCTTGAATCATACGATATTCATTTTGTTTAATCAACATAGGTGCGTCAGCATTATTTCATTTTTCTAAACGACTATTTCTTATTATTATACGACGGTAAAGTTCGTTAACATCACTTGTAGAATGTCTACCACCATCAAGTTGAACTAAAGGTCTTAAATCTGCAGGAATAACAGGCAAATTATAAATTAACATATCTGTAGGCTTTTGACCTGACTTAATAAATGAACTAATAATTGTAAGCCTTTTATATAATTTAGACCTTTCTTGTAACTTAGAACTTGAGGCGTAATTATTTCCTATTTCTAAGTTAATTTTATCAATTTCAGATTGAACAAGTTTACGTTCTTCTTCAAGATCAATATTTTCTAATAAATATTCAATTGCTTTTGAACCTGTTCCTATTTTTGCTGTTGTATATTCTTCGATTAAATCATTATAATGATAAAAATCAACACCAAATGATTTTCCATCTTCCGATTGAGCAACTTCGATTAATTCATCTAAAGTATCTTTAATATCTTGGAGAATTTCTTCATCGTCATATTGTAATGTTAGCATTTCTTCAAGTGCGGCACGATAAATGTTTGGTGCCTCGTTAATATCGATAATTGTATTCTTTTTAAGAGACTTTAAATTACCATTATCTAAAACTATATGTGATTTATAGTAAATTAATTTTTCTAAATCGGCTTTTGTAACTGGTTTATTTGAATCATTAACTCTCAATCCTAATAATTTAGAAATTATTGAATGATCTATTTTAAAGAATCAAAAGTGAACAACCGGATTATGAAGTTTAATATGACCCATTCTACTTCTTCTTGAAATTTTAGGTAGTATAACAGGTTTATATTTTTCACATTGAGGAGTTTTAGTACATATATCATTTTCGTCAGTCTTTTTATATTTTGTACCACAAATGGCACATTTATAATCAGTAACAGGTCCGAAAATTAACTCGTCAAACAAACCATCTTTTTCTGGTTTATATGTTTTATAATTAATTGTTTCAGGTTTTTTTACTTCACCATTCGATCATTGTGCAACATCTTCTTTTGTTGCTAACGAAAGTGTTATTTTATTAATATAATTTTTAGAATTTTTATTCACTGTCTCCTCCGGATTCAAATTGTAACATATCGTACTCATTTTCATTTTCGTACTCATCTAATGATTGTTCTGAAACTTCTAATTTCATTCCTAAACCTTTAAGCTCATAGCTTAAAACATTAAAGGATTCTGGTGTACCAGGCTTAGGTAATTCTTTACCTGAAACTAAAGCGCTATATAACGCGTTTCTACCTTGAATATCATCTGATTTGTAAGTTAATATTTCTTGTAAAACGTTTGTCGCACCATATGATTCTAAAGCTCATGTTTCCATTTCTCCAAATCTTTGACCACCATTTTGAGATTTACCCCCTAATGGTTGTTGTGTAATTAATGAATATGGACCCACTGAACGACCATGCATCTTATCGTCAACCATATGGTTAAGTTTAAGCATATACATAACACCAACAGAAACTGGTTTATCAAATTTTCTACCTGTAATCGGATCTATTAATGTTTGTTTTCCTGATTTATCTAGACCAGCTTCTTCTAAAGCTGCTTCAATGTCAGGTTTTTTAACACCATCAAATGATGGAGTAACAAATTTAACATTTAATTTTCTAGCCGCCATACCTAAGTGCAACTCTAAAATTTGACCAATGTTCATACGTGAAGGAACCCCTTGTGGATTTAACATAATATCAAGCGGAGTACCATCTTCTAAGTATGGCATGTCTTCAACTGGTAAGATAATAGAAACAACCCCTTTATTACCATGACGTCCAGCCATTTTATCACCTGGTTTTAATTTACGTTTTTGTGCAATTGAAACTTTAACTATTTTTTCTACACCTTCTTCTAAAACATCATTATTTTCCTTTGAAAGAACTTGAATGTCAATAACAGTTCCGCCGTGTCCATTTTTAACTTTTAATGATGTGTCTTTGTAAGCTAATGATTTTGTACCTAAAATAGCATTTAAAAGTTTTTCCTCTTGAGAAGGATTTTCTTCTCCTTTCGGAGATGTTCTACCTACCAAAACATCACCAGGATTAACGTCAGAACCTAATTTAACAATTCCGTATTCATCTAAATTTCTAATTGCGTATTTAGAAACATTAGGGATATTTGAAGTTAATTCGTCTTTTCCTGCTCTTGAATTTCTAAATTGAATTATATGCTCTTCAATATGTATAGATGTGTAGACATCTTCTTTAACAAGACGTTCATTAATAATAATAGCATCCTCAAAGTTATAACCATTTCATGTTGTAAATCCAACTAAAACGTTTTTACCTAATGATAATTCTCCATCTTTAAATGATGAACCATCTGTAAGTAAATCACCCACTTCTACTCTATCATTTAATTTAACAATCGGTTTTTGATGTATGATTGTACCTTGGTTACTTCTCTCAAAAGTTCTTAACATGTATTTATCAGTAACTCCAGTTTCATCTCTCTTAATATGAATTTTTGAGCTATCTACAAAAGTTACAACACCAGCATTCTTAGCTGTTAAATTATATGATGAATATTTAGCGATATCAGATTCGATACCAGTTGCAATAAGTGGAGCTTCAGTTTGTAATAATGGAACGGCTTGACGTTGCATGTTTGAACCCATAAGCGCACGGTTAGCATCATCGTTTTCTAAGAAAGGAATTCCTGCTGCAGCAACTGAAACCATCTGTTTTGAAGAAACCTCAATAAAATCAACGTCTTTTGGTGTTCCAATTAAATAGTTATAATCACGTCTAATTGTTAGTGATTCACTTACAATTCTATTGTTATCATCAATTTTAACTAATGATTGAGCAAATGAGTAACCGATTTCCTCAGCTGCTGTTAAATAACGAACGTCTTCATAATCTACAACACCATCATTAACTTTAAAATATGGAGTTTTTAAAAAACCTAAATCATCTACTTGCGCAAATGTTGCATAGTTAAGAATAAGACCAATATTAAGACCTTCTGGTGTCTCGATAGGACAAATTCTTCCATAATGTGTTGCGTGAACGTCACGAACTTCAAATTGTGCAGTATCACGACTAAGTCCTCCGGGACCTAAAGAAGTTACACGACGTTTATTTGAAACTTCGGCAAGCGGATTTATTTGATCCATAAATTGAGAAAGTTTTGATGAGTTGAAAAACGTTTTCATTTGATTTGTTATCAACTTATTGTTTGTAACATTTTTAGCTGTTATTTTTTCTGTTTCTTTAGCACCCATACGTTCACGGGTTGTTTTTTCTAATTTAGAAAGCGCGATCATGATTTGACCTTCTAATAATTCACCAACAGAAACAATACGTTTGTTAATCAATGAATCAGGATCATCATCAGAACCTACACCACATGTTAAGTTAAAGTAGTAATTAATTGCTGCTACAATATCAGAGATTAATAAATGTGTTTCTGTTGATTGAGGATCATTACCAATAACTAAAACCGGTTCTTCAGGTTTTAAATTCATTCATTTTTTACTTGGGTAAACCTTAACTCTTATTATTTTAATACGTTTTCTAAGTTCTGGATTACCCACTTGTTGACCATAAAGATTTAAACCTTCAGGTCTATAAATTTTATGATAAACATGTTCCGGGTCTATGTTTTCAATTTTTTTGCTACTTAAAATTTTTGTGTCAAATAACGATTGAATATCTTTAGCAATTTTTAAAGTTATTAAAATTCCTTTTTGATAAAGAACTTCTCCGTCTTTGTTTACAATGTCCTCGGCTAAATATGTATTTGTTATACGATCAACTAGTGAAAGTTTTTTATTTAACATATGACGGCCGGTTTTTGATAAGTTATATCTTCTCTTATCAAAAAGCATAGAAGGTAAAAGAGATTTTTTGGCTTCTAATGTATCTCTATCACCTTTTCTGATTGTTTTAAATATTTCTTCTTGAGTTAATTCAATAATTTGTTCTTGAGTTAATTCGCTGTTACTTAAAATCTTATCTTTCTTTAATGTTTCTTTTAATAATTCTGTTTCACCAAAAAGTTTAAACATCATTGATGGTGTAAAACCAAATGAACCTAAAAATGTTGGTAGTGAAATATTTTTACTTTTATCTACTTTTACCTTAACTGAATCAATTGAGTTAGAAGTAATTTTATGTGATACTTCAAATCATGAACCTATTCTTGGTAATATTTCTAATTTATTGAACAAATCATCAGATTGTTTGTTACGAACACCAAGACCAAAATATGCACCCGGCGAACGAATCAACTGACTAACTATAACTTTTTCAGAACCATTAATGATAAAACTTCCACCTGAAGTCATATGTGGAACTTCTCCTAAAAGAACTTTTTCACTTTTTAGTTGACCAGTTTCAATGTTTTCAACTTTTAGTGTTGCATAAATTTTAAAACTATAGTTAATTCCTTTAGTTTTACATTTATTTATTTCATCTCATTCACTTGTAATTTTTTTATACGGGTATTCAATTTCAAGTGAACCTTTAACGTATTCTAATTTCATTTTACCGGCTGTAATAGGGTAAATTTCTAAAAGAGAATCTTGAATACCGTTTTTAATAAATTGCGCAAAACTTTCCTTACTTATTTTTAAAATATCAAACAATGGAAGAGACTTTTTTGTAATAGAATAATCTCTTCTTAAAGTTTTGGGACCAAATTTACGAATTGTATATTTTTTATTTTTATCGTTTTCGACAACCATTTATTTCCTCCAAATTAATTGCAAAATAACTTTTATTACTTATTTTAAAAGTATTGAAATTATAGCACAATTTAAAATAAATTTTAATAAATATTTGGTAATTAATAAAAATAGTGTATATATAGAGTTTATTTTTATGTTTCAAAAAACTTATCATGATAATAAAAAATATTAAAAAAATTACTTTTGTACCTATAAATAAGCTATAAAAGTAATTTTTAATACCTTGAATCTTTTATTTTTAAATCAAAAAAAATAATAATAATATTTACATAAAAATTTAAATTATTTTATAATTTAATTAAGGAGATACATGAACAATTCAAATTTGAACTTTAAATCAGAGGAACAAAAAAATACAAACCAAAATTTATCTACTTTCTTAGGGGATAGACCTTTATTGAGGTACCTAGATAATAAATTAGTTTATTCAATTTCAAGTGAAACTATTCAATCTTTAAAAGAAGAACAAAATTCAATAGAAGAATTTGAAAATACTAAAAAAAATATTTTAGATAATATATTTGATAATATTGATGAAAAATTCGTAAGAGACAATTATACTAAAATAGATTTATCAATTAAAAAGTCTATTAAACATAAAAAACTTAGCATAACTTTTTTAATATTTTTTATATTATTTATGTTATCTTCGATTGCGTTGATATTATTTGCTTTTATCCCGAATTTGAATAATATTATCCAAAGTGTTGCGCAAGGTATACTAATTATTTATTATGGTGTTATTCCTTCAAGTGTTTTAGCTATCCTATTTATGATATTAACAATAGTATTTTTTATTTTAAAAAGAAGAAATACTAAAATAGCATTTAAAACAAACGAAGATATAGAAAGATATGCTTTTGAATTAATAAAAAACAAAACTTACAACATTGAAGAAATAAAGAAAATAATATTAAATAACCAAAATAATGTCAAATATTTAGATAGTAAAGGTGCAATCAAACACTTTAATTTACTCAGTTATCCTGATATTTCTCATCAAAATAAGTTAGTTGATGTAGGATTATGTGAAATATATACAATAAATAATCATCTTGTCGAAATACAAAATCTAGATGTAATTGAGAATAATAACTTATATGATTCAACTTCCTACACAAAAATACAAAACGAAACAGCTAGAGACGCAATTAAACCTATAATAAATAGTGATATTAAAAGATTAGTTTTTTATAAATTTGTTATCAATAACGAAAAAAATATACCTAACTTTTCAATATTGAATCACTTTAACATAATTAATGAAGGCTACGAAATAAGCCTAGTACCAACTAAAACACAGAGCTTAGATATAAATATAATGTTTAAATTAAGAAGTGAAAACTCTATTAACGATGACGAAAAAAATAACCTTATTAGAGCATTGGAAAATTTTAAAAATAATAAACTTTTTGGTCAAGGATACGCAATAGAAAGTTCTTCCATTTATGCTCAAAACAATAATTTATATGCATTATTAGCATATAAAGATAGTAAGGATGATGATGTTTTAGTTTTAAATAATGAATATCTCGAACGAATAATTAATAATGATCACGAAATTAACGATTATACATCTTTAAGTATATTAAATGTTATTGATGATTTAGTTGTTTTTAGTCTTCATTTATCAAATTATTATAAAAAAGCAACTAAACCAATTTTAGAATTAATTGATAATATGTAATACAGAATTCTTTTTTTAAAAAAAATAAACCTAATTTTGTTAGGTTTATTTTTTGATAAAGGTTAAATTAAAATGTTTTTTAATTCTTAGCCTATATTTAGTTAAAAATAAAGAAAATTCTAAAATAACAAAAAATATTACTGACGGTAACATTAAAGGTAATATAAATTCATATTTATCTCTAGATTCAAAATGTTCAATATTAGAATTTATCGATATAACTCCAGTAAAAATACCATAATTAATTGCGTTTCTATAAGTGCCTTCAAATTCAAAAAATACAAAAGAATAAATATCTTTATTAATTTGAGGTAGCAAATAAACTCAATAAATCTTCCATTTAGAAAAGCCTAAAGATAATAATGTCGATACTTTTTTATTTATTTTTGAATTTAATTTTTCAGAAATTTGTTTACTTAACGCTCTAAAAGCTATAACACTTAGCATAAAAATAAACGTTGTTTCTTGTGAAAATAAAATAATAATAAAATAAAAGTAAACAATTGCGGGTATTGATTTTAAAATAATAATTACAAATTTAGCTAATATAGTGAATTTTAAAGACAATAATTTTTCAACCATTAAAAAAGAATATAAAATTGAAAAAAATATTGCTAAAAAAATGGCTTGATATGTATATATAAAAGCTCAAACATAATCTATATAATAAAATGTTCAATTATTTTTTAGATAACTAAAATCGGAACTTAACAAACTAACTAAATATTTTTTAAAATTATTTAAATTAAAATCATCTTTGAACAAGTCGATAAACCCAAAGACAACCACTACCAAAACGATAATTAATAAAATAATTGAAATAAATTTCTTGTAATTATATTGAAATGTTTTATTAAAATTTATATTCCTTGTTTGTTTAGAATTTCTTATTCCTATAATTTTATTAAAAAGAACAAGAAATAATTCTAGCATGACAAGCAATATAATAATATAAAATAGACTTATAGATAAATATTCAAATTTTTCTTTGTAAGCGTCTATGAAAATCCCTATTCCATAAATACCTATAGAACCTAAAATAGAAGATCATCTAACATTGGATTCGTAAGCTAAAAGAGAATTCATGATAAATCTATTTTTATTATTTAAAACAATATTTTTATAAAAACTTAAAAACTTACTTTTACCTAAATTTATTTCATTTCAATATTTTTTAACTTCTGAGTTCTCAATAATATCATTAAAATATCGGTGCATTCACAGTCATGTAGACCAAAAAAATATTAAAAAGGCTGTTAAATTTAATGTAGAAATTTTTTTAAAAAAATAAATAAAGATAATTATTGGAAAACTTCTTAGTATCGATAAAAGAAATTTTACAGATAAAGAAAAATAAATTTTTCTATGTAAATTTATCGCATTTATATAAGATGTAAAAAAGGCTAAAACTAACCCACATATAGTTCCGGTTGTTGTTGTCTTAACAGTAACTCATAAAAGTCTTAAATTAGATAATCATAAATTGTTAATTCCGTTATCATAATCTATATTTTTAAATTTGAATAAACTTGAAAATCTCTCAAAAAGAAGAGAGTAATTATCGTAAAAATTAAAAAAAGAAGAAAAATAGCTAAAAATTAAAAAAAGTAAAATTGTAATAAAATAAAAAGTAATTTTTCAAATTTTCCTTTTTTTAATATTATTATTAAATTGTTTTTGTGTCAAAATAACCCATTAATTTTTCTTTATCAAACATCTCTTTACTAAATATTTTTTCTATTCTTCCATCTCTTATTGCGATTATATTATCGCAAAAGTTGATAGCACTATCTAAATCATGCAATGATATTATAGTAATACGATTTTCTTTATTTTTTTGTATAGATTCATATATTAAATTTGTATTTAGTTTATCCAAATTACTAGTGGGTTCATCACATAAAAGAATTGAAGGAACATTGAATATTGCACTAATATAAGCTAATCTTTGTTTTTGTCCTGTAGATAAATCAGAAATTTTTACAAAAGCATATTCTTCCATACCAAATTCTTTTAACAAATTAAAAAGTGTATCTTTTTGATTTCTTGTTAAAACTTTTAAAAATTTATAGAAATAATTTTTGTAATGTTTATATGACAATAATATGTTTTCAAAAAAAGTTATTGTTTCAATAAAATTATTATTTGCCTCTAAAAGAGAAATACTTTTTTTAAAAATAGCAACTTCTTTTTTAGTCATACTATTTTTATTATTACTATTAATTTTAAAAATACCTGAATTTATTATAGATCAATCAAAAAAAGAGTACAAAAGAGTACTTTTTCCACTTCCAGATTTACCTATAACTCCGTACACTTTATTTGATTCGAAAGTCAAGTTAATATTAGAAATAATTTTTTTATTTCCGTAATTAAGATTGATATTTTGAAATTCTATCACTATTTCTTTCCTAAAGTATTATTAATTACATCTCAAAATTCTCTATCGGCATCTTCAATTAATTTATATCCATTAAAACCATTTGATGTTCCAAAAATATCTTTACCTTTTTTAGATAAATTTATTAAAGCAGTTCCTATATCAAATGCATACTCATCACTAATTCTTTTACTTTTTAACCCAACGTTATAAGGAAATACATCTGTTACCGTTAGGAAATAAACATTTTCATTTGGTCTTATATTTGATTGATAATAATCGTTCAATTTACTTTTTGATGTATAAGCATATTTACCTTCATTATCTAAAAATATATGTAGATTCTTTTCGACGTCTTTGTCTTTAAATTTAGCAGTTTTTATAAATGATTGTGTGTTAGGGTCTTGCTTTAAATTTAAAAAAGATCTATAATTATTTCCAAAATGTTTTTTAAATAGCGCTTGAGGTAATATATATTTGCTACCTGAACTTTGATCACCAACACCTATTCCGTAAGAAATAAATTTTTCATAATCTTTTTCATTTCATGCCTTAATTATTTCCTCTTTTGTTTTTTCGTCTGCAACCAAAATAATAACACCTCTTTGAAATGGTGTTAAACTATCTTTGCTTTGGTATAAATTTTCATAAATTGCACCATTTCAAGAATTAATAAAATTATCTTTATTTTTATATACCTCATATTCGTTGTTAGCAATAATTCTTAATGGGTCATCATTTGATCCGTCTACATAAATTTGTTCATTTGAGTTTTGCCCCTCAAATTTACGTGTATAAGTTTGAAGAAATAATTTGCCACCTGATCTTTTAAGCAAGTCATCTTTCTTTTCGTATATACTAGCAGAATTAAGAAAAACTATGTCGGTTTCACCTTTTTGTATAGATTGTATTTGGTTCTCATATGTTTCTTCACCCTTTATATTAATATCTAATTTTAATTCAGGATTTATAAGTTTTAATTCATTATTGAGATCTAAAATAAATTGATTATATTGCTTCTTATAATCTAATAAAAGATCATTATATTCTTTTTCATTTAAATTACCTTTTTCTATTCCTGAATAAATAGATAATTTTATTTCTTTAGAACTTTCGCTCTTATTATTAGAGCAAGATAACGCAATTAATGGTATAGAAGAAATAACACCACCAAAAAATAATTTATTTATAAATTTAATTTTCAAAATAACTCCTTTTATAAGGACTCAAAAGGGTATTAAAAAATATAGACTCACTACGCTGGTATTAACCAGATCAGTTAATAAGAGTATTTCTCAACCAAAAAAATAATTTTTAGTACCTCTGTCCTTCGTAATAAATTATATATTAAATAAATATATTTTAAAAAATAAAATGCCAATACTTTAATTTGACATTTTATTTTTTAAAAATCTTCTTTTTCATTAGGTAAAGAATAATTATTTTTTTCTCATTCTAAATATTCATTTATTTTATCTTCTTTTTCTCTTGCGGATAAATTTATTAATTTAGTAGAATTTAAGTATTCAAAAACGGGAATTTCAAATTCTAAATTATAAAACATTGAATTAGCATTAGTTAAATCGTGTTCTGATGTTTTAGCTATAGATGAATCATTGTTTTGATTTTCTTTTTCTTTTTGTTTATGTATGATGCTCTTGTACTCTTCGGTAGAAACATAAACATAATGATTGGTTTCACTATTTATTTTAAAAATTTTATCGTCAAAATTTATTTCATAAAATTTATCTTCAAATTCATCGCCTTTTAAAATTTTTCTTGTAAATAGAGATTTAGGTTCAACAAGACCTTCAGGAAACTTAAAACCTTCTACATTTTTATAATCATTGAAAATATGTATTTCATCGAACATTCTTGTTTGAATTAATTGTGAATCATTTGAAACAAAAATAAATGGCGCATTTATGTTATCACATAAAATAGATAATATTCTTAATAATTCAGTTTTATCACTATAATTCATTATATTAAATGTATCATTTACAAAAATTAATTTATTTTTCGAAAGTCAAAATGGTATTAATTTAAACTTAGTTCTTTCTATTATTTTTAAATTATTAAAAGGTTCTAAAAATTGTTGAATATTAACAGAAATAGATTCATATGTCTTGATGAATATTAACATTGTTTTGTAATATATTTCTGCTTTTTTTGTAATGAAATTTTTTGAATTGGTGAATTGAGAAATTTCAACAATTAAATTATAAAATTCTGATTCTTTTATAAATTTTTGTAATATTTCATCTATATTTTTTAACCTACTTTTTAACTCATTTAAAAAACTACTATTAGAGTGATTTTCTTGTATTAATAAATAACATTTTTCAATAATATCATTTAAAGCCTTATAACTTCTTTTGAATCTTTTAAACTTATTTTGTTTTACTTTTATTGTTTTATTAAATAGATTATTACTAGATTTTTTTACTCAATTTGTTTCAGCAATGGACATATTTATTTTTTGTTTTATTTCATGAAATTTAATATCATCTTTATGATCTGTAAATTGAGTATAAACTTTATTTTTTTCTAAGATTAATTCCTTATTTAAATTATCTAGCGTTTTATTCAAATTACTCTTATTTTCCTTTGACTTAAAAATGAAATTATCGATATTAGCATAAGGCACATAGTCTCTATAAATATTAATTGTATCATTGTTTTTATTTGACATTAAAATTAAGTGGAACTCATTATTTAAATGTTTATCAAGAGTTTCTAGGTCCTCTAAACTTAAAAACAATAATTCATCTTTGTGTTCCTGTCAAAAAAATATTATTTTTTTGTTAAAAGTAATTCTATTAAATAATTCTACTACAGAGGAATTAGGTTTTTTTGATAAAATTTTAATTTTATAACTTAAGTTTCGATTTTCATTTTTATATTTTTTAATAATATTGTAAATATAACTTTTCGAATTAACATGTGTTTTATAGATTATTTTGTTAATAAACTTTATTTCATCTGAAATTCTATTAATTCTATATTGATTTGTAATGTTATCTATTGAACTTTTTCTTATTTTATTCAATGCCTTTAGTCTATTTTTTAATTCAACTATCTTTTCATCTTCTTTTACTTCGTTTAAGTCTTTATAATTTTCGTTTAAAAATTCATCGTTTTCTTTTAATTCTTTGAATAAATCAATATATTGAGCGAATATTCTCAAAGAATAATCCTTAATATTCTTTTCAAATAAGTTAAGCATTTCTTTAAATAAATCAATATTAATTTCTTCAAATGTATTAGAGAATTTTTTATATAACTTTTTAAAAGATCTTTCATAAGCTTGATTTATATCTATGATTTTTTCAAAATGTAAAAGTAAAGTTTTAGAAAATAAATTTTTAGTGTTATGGTGACTAATATGATCAAAAATTTTAGATGTTTGTTGCTTCTTATGATAATTTTTTACATCTTTAAAGCAAGTATTTCACATTTCTATGAGCGGAAGATTATAGTCTTTTTCATCGCTTATATCTACAGTATTAAAAACAAAAATACTATTTAATATTTCTTTTTTATCATTTAAAATAACTACATCACCGTCATTTTTATTAACTCGTAATGATATTTGGGTGTTTTTGTTATATTTTATTGAATTTCAAATATTATCAAAGGTAATGCTTTTGTTATTATTAGAAATATAAAAAAAAGTTTTCATGCTTTCTACATTCAATTGTTCAATATCAATTGGATTCTCAAGTGAAATCTTTTTTTTATTTAAAAAAAAGGATTTTTTGTTATTTTTTTCAAATAAATTAAATATCGAAAAAATATTTTTTGTATTATTATTCATTGATAAATCACTTTCTTTTTTAATAAACTAAATCTTCATTTTTATTAACTAACTTACTAATAACTGAGTATGTAAAGAAAATTACAAAAGTATTAAATCAAATTTTAATTGGACTAGATAAAATATGTTGAGAAATTCATATAAAAATATCTTTAATGTCACCACTACCTAAAGAGAGAAGATCAGCATAAGAAAGAACAGGAACATTAATTAGCTCTAAAAAGGCGCTAAAAACAATTATCGGAACTATATTTAAATATGTATTAGTATTTAAAATAAATCTACCTATAAATATAAATAAAATCATTAATACAAAACCTGCATTCATTATACCTATTAATCAATATTTATTTTGAATGATACCATTATCAATAACTTTTTCAGGCATATTTAAAACAACTAAAGTATTAATAGCTATAACTAAGATAATAAGCAATATTGATACAAATAAATAAATATTTTTTTGATATTGTAACGCACTTTCGCTAGCTACATATTTCTTTCTAGAATTTAATTCTAAAATTTTTAAAGCAATTTTTTCAGCTAAAATATCATTCCTTTTTAATTTTGCTTCATGATACTTAATCGATAACAAATTAATTTTTCTCATAGTTTTTTGTATTAAATATTCTTTGCTATAGGCTGTTTTAATAATGCTTATAAAATAAAATCCAAAAATACCAGATATGAGACCGTTAATAGCGGTTGCTAATGTATAAAAAGGATTATATCCAGCTGGGGGTATAAATAATAGAGAAAGAAAATCACTAACTATCCCAACAAAAAGACCTACCATAGGACCGAAAATAAAACCAGAAACTTTAATTGGTAAACCAATAAAAGAGAATTTATATGTTGGTAAATTCACAATCGGTACAAGTTGTGCAACTATTATCGTAAAACTAACCGAAATTGCAATTAAAATAGCAACAAACACCATTTTTTTGATTGTTCATTTTGGAAATAAACTAAATTTTTTAAAGCTTGTTTCGATATTATTGTTTGTTGTTTTCATATCTTTATTTTACATTATTTTATGTAATTTAATAACCCTTAGTTAGGCAATTTTACCACTTAGTCTATTTCTATCTTTTTCTATATTTAAGATTGTTGCTTTAATTGTCATTCCAGGATAATATTGATCAAATATCTCAACATTATTAGGTAAATTTAAGTCATTTAAATGAATAAATAATGTTTGTTTAATGCCGATATAAACAAAGAGCCCAAAATCAGTTATATTTTCTATTGTTCCAACTACTTCCGAACCAAGTTTAAGTTGTTCAAGATCAACTATAGAATCTTTTAATAAAAATCCTGATTTATTATTATCTATTTTTTTAAGTGGGTTTCTTAATGCGTCTAAAATCATTTCTATTTCAAATTTGTTAGAATTATATTTTTGAATCAAAGTATTTATATTTAAAAACGAAACATCTATGCCGTTTTCACTTGGTTCTAAGTTATAATCTTCAATAATTTTGTTAGCAAGATTGTAAGATTCAGGATGTATAAATGTTTTGTCTAAATAGTTATCAGAATTAAAAATTCTTAAAAAACCTATAGATTGTTCGAAAGTTTTATCACCAATACCTTTTACCATTTTTAGTTGATTACGGTTAGAAAAGTATTTTATTTCTTTTCTAAAATCAATAATATTATTTGCTAATGTTGAATTAAGTCCTGATATATAAGTCAATATTGACTTAGTTGCTGTATTTATGTCAACCCCTACTTCGTTAACAACTTTTTGAACTTTAAAAGTTAAGAAATTTTCTAATTCTTTTTGATTAACATCATGTTGATATTGGCCCACACCAATAGATTTAGGATCAATTTTAACAAGTTCATTAAGAGGGTCAATAAATTTTCTACCAATATTTATAGCACTTCTTTCTTCTACTGACATATCCGGAAATTCCTCTATAGCAACTTTTGATGCTGAATAAATACTTGCCCCCACCTCGGACACAATAGTTCATTTAATGGTTAATTTATATTCTTCAACTAAGTTGGCAATGAACTTTTCAGTTTCACGTGAAGCTGTACCGTTACCTATTACAACTATATCAATATTATATTTTTTTATTAAATCTAAAACTATCTTTTTAGATAATTCTATTTTTTCTTGTGGCTTATGTGGATACATTTTTTGCTTAGTTATAAAATCACCGTTTGGATTTAGAACTACCATTTTACAACCATTTGCATAACCTGGGTCAATTGCTAAAACTACCTTATCTTGAGTCGCCGGAGCTTTTAATAATTTTTCAACTGAATTAGCAAAAATATTAATTGATGATTCTTCTGCTTTACTAAATAAGTCACTAAAAATCTCTCTTTCAACTGAAGGTAATATTAAGCGTTTTAAAGAATCGTTTATAGCTTCGAAAATATTCTTTCTATTTACTTGTTTTCTATCAATATAATATAGCGCTGTTTTTAATAAATATTCTTGATTGTATTCAAATGTAATTGTAATTATTTTAAGTTTTACCCCTCTATTTATAGCTAAAATATTATGATTTTTAATGTATTTAATTGGTGTTTTTTTATCATAATAAATTTTAAATTTCTCCCCGTCATCAGATGCATTCTTCTTCAATTTAGTAGCGATTAGACCATATTTTAAAATTTGTTCTTTAATAGCTGTTCTAAGTTGAACATTTTGAGATATTCATTGAGCAATGATAAAATTTGCTTGCTCTAGCGCAAACTCAACTGTAGTTACATTGCTGTTCAAATATTTTTCAGCTTCTTTTTCTTTATTAAAATTAGGATTTTTATTATCGTAAATTGATTTTGCTAAAGGTTCTAATCCTAATTTAATTGCTGATGTAGCTTTTGTAACTTTCCCAATTTTAAATGGTTCATAAATAGCTTCCAAATCTGACTTGACCTTTGTGGATAATATAGAATTTTCTATTTCTTTAGTTAATAATCCTTTTTCTTCTAATATTTTTAATATTGACTCTTGACGCTCTAATAATTCGTTAACATATTTATATCTTTTTTCAATTTCATATACTTGTTCTTCGTTCAAACCGCCGGTTTGTTCTTTTCTATATCTAGATATAAAAGGAACTGTATTACCTTCATTTAACATTTTTAAAACTGTTTCAATACTTTTTTTGCTTATTTTTAATTGTAATTCTAATTCTTCAATTGTTTTTCTATTCATAATTTTTACCTTTTATTTTTTAACATATTTTTAAATTTTATTTTTTCTCTAGTGGTTTTAATTTTCATTGCTTGGAATAAATTTTTAACATCTTCGTTATTAATAATTTTAGGCAATCTTTGAGATGATAAAATAAGTTTATTTATTGTTTCTTCTATATTATCTGAATTAATAAACAAAACATGACTAGGTATATCATTTATCTCTATTTTCGTGTTTTCCGGAACAATTACTAACGAAGCATACGGTATATTTTTTTTCAACATTTTTAAAACATGTTTGATATTATTTTTGTTTTGAAAAATAGGATTTTTAACCTTTATTTTCCTCTTTTTTCCTATACTTAAAAATATTTTTTCATTTTTAGCATTACCAGACAATATTCCGTTGTAAAGTTTATACTCACATACCACAATCATTGAATCACTAACTAAAAAACCATCTAGTTCATACTTTTTATTATCATACGAATAAATACCACCTTCAGAAAAAAGAAATGTTTTTTTATCAATTATTTTCTTTATTTTTCTATTTATCACACTTTCAAACAAAAAGCCTTGCTTATTTTTTTTATAATCTATAAAATACTTTCAAAAGAAATAATATCCGATTGATATAATAAATATTAAACCAAATAAAGTAATAAAAAATATACTTAAAATATAGTGCGTATATTGATTCATTTTTCTCCTAAAAAATATATTTAATATTATATATAAAAAATATCCCAAATTGAGATATTTAATTATTATTTACTAGAAGGCTTTTCCATATTTTGTGATTTGTAATTTTTATATGCAATTACTTTTACAACAAACGGGTTAACGACATATTTTGTTAAACCTTGTATAAAAATGTAGAATACAGGAGCAAGTAAATCAGCTAAAATCATTGTTATAGTAGCAGAAATTACTGAATTCATAACCGCGTCTTTTTGTTGAGCAATAGTCATACCATTTGCGGCCACAAGAGAATTAACTGATATATTGGCAGTATCTAAATTTTGAATAAATAAAGTTGAAACTTGTTGAGCAAAACCTCTAGCAGGGTTAATTGCTGCAGAACCACCTAAAATACCCATTCAAACACTCATTGAAATAATAAACATTATAAATAAATCACGATACTTATTATTTATATTTGGTGAAAAAATTGGGAATAATAAAACTGCTGTCATAACTAATTCAACAAATAAAATTCAAAATGTTCCGGCTGTACTCATTGTCGAAACACTTGAACTACCTTGGAATAAATGAAAAGCTTTTTTGGCAGCTCCTATGGTGGTTATTGGTTGATTATATAAAAATCCTTCAGGTGCAGTAGAACTACCGACTCCATAAATAATTAGTCCAGCAATAAAACCGCCTAAAAATTGTATTGATATTTTATAGGATGTATATCAACCATTATTTGTTCCGTTTAAATATCTAAATAACGAAACAGAGGGGTTTAAATCACAACTAAATCTTAAAAATATAAACAATACTAATCCAACTGCGATAAAACCAGCATAAAAACCAACGATAATTGGATGTAATAAATATTCTTCAATAACAACTGCTTTATTATTTAATTGTCCTACGGTCGTGCTTAAACCTGCTAATAAAAGTGATAATAATATTGTTCCTATTAATTCAGAAATACCATGTATTATTCAAGTTCTCACATCTTTAGGTTTTTCTGCATTTTCTCTTTTAGATTGAGAAATTTTGAAAAAACTAAATAAATTTTTAATTAGTGAAACTTTTTGTGCTTCTACTTTATTATCCATTCTTTATTTTTCCGTTATCCATTAAAACTAATGAATTTTCGAAATCTCCTTTTTGAGCAGCATCAGCATTATCAAGTGTAACTTTTGCAATTTGAGTTAATGCTAAATCTGTTAAAAATGCTTGGTGTGATGTTATTAATGTATTTGGTAACTCAATCAATTCTTTTCATTCAGGATCAAGTTCTTTTAATTCATCAATTCTAGAAGAAACATCTTCGTAAAATCTTCCTTCTTCTCTTTCTAGAACATCACTTGCAAGACCTTTAATTTTCCCACTTTTAAGACCTTTTAAAACAGCTGGAATATGTAACAATTCACCTCTAGCTGTATTGACAATAATAACGCCTTCTTTCATTTTTTCTACGGCAGCTTCATCAATTAAATGCTTTGTAGAATTAAATAATGGACAATGTATTGATATAAAATCACTTTGTGATAATAATTCACTTAGTGAAGCTCATTCAAATCCCATGTTTTTAGCTAAATCTGGGAAATTTTCTTCTGCAAAAGCATCAAAAACCAAAACTCTAGCACCTGTAGCTCTTGCAATTTTAATAAATGTTTGTCCTATTTTACCTGAACCAATAACACCAACTGTTGAATTTGCGATACATTTTCCATCTAAACTATTTAATGAAAAATTAAATTTTTCAACTCTTTGATTGGCTAGTAATAAATTTCTATTCAAAGCAGACATTGTGGCAAAAGCAAATTCACCAACACTTTCTGCTGAATAATTAAAAATTCTAAAAACTTTAATACCAAGTTCGTTTGCTTTTTTAATATCAATTTTATTGTATCCCATTGATCTTTGTAATCAATATTTAACACCTAATTTTGATAACACTTCTAAAATAACTTTATCACCATAAGTGTTAACGAAACCACATATTGCATCATATCCCTTAGCTAAAGAAACTGTGTTTAAATTTAAATTTTCTTTAAAATATGTAATTTCATGTCTATTATTATTGTATTTATCAAAATATTTAATGTCATAATCTTTTGCATCAAAAAATGCTATTTTCATAATAAGTAAACTCCTATATTTTGTAATTTGTCAAACTTTATTAAATTATAATATAAAATATTTGTTTTTATAATTGAAATTATTAATTTTATAATGCATAAACTAAATTAAAAACTAATAACTTTTTGTATCAAAATGACAAAAATTCATTAAAAGTTTAAAAAATAAATTTTATTTTTCGAAATAAAAAACATTATTTTAACAAATTTAGTCCGTTTTTACATTTTTTACACTTATTATTTGGAGGTAAAAATGAATGATATTATTTTATATTTTGCAATAAAATACAAAAACGATTATAAACTAATAATGAACGCAATTAAAAATAATGAAAAAATAGATAAAAATAATGAAAAAGAATATTTAAAAATATTAGAACAAAATGGCATCAATTTTTTAACTATTTTAGATGATAATTATCCTAAAAATTTATATTATCTTAAAGAACCATTGATTTGTCTATTTTACAAAGGAAATATTAATCTTTTAAATACTAGCAATAAAATTTATATTATTAACGAAATTTGAAATACTACCACAAACAAATATTTATTGAATAATTATAAAACTATAATAAATGATGCTGTAATAACAACATGTGATTATGCAAAAACTGAAAGAAAAATTGTTGATTATTTTAAAAATAATAAAGGTCGTATAATACACTTTGCTCAAAAAGGATTAGACTCTTATAATTTTATTAATTTTAATTCACTAAACGAACTAGTTATTAGTATATATCCACCAAATACTCACCCAAAGATAAGACATTTTTATGAAACAAACAACATTGCAAGTCTCATTAGTGATAAATTTTTATCATTTTCAATGCAAAAAAATTCAAAAACAAACAATTTAATTAATTGTTTTTTAAATTATGGAAAAGAAATAAATTGTTTCCCAGGTGTAGATATTGAAGACGGTAATAATCAATTAATCAAGTCCGGAGCTAAGCTCGTAACTTATATTTCAAGCATTTTACAAGTTTAAAACAAACTAGCATTTTAACACTAGTTTGTTTTATTCTTTTTTGAAGCAAACTTTAAAAAATTCATAAATAATTTATGTGGTTTTAAAGGTCTAGATGTAAATTCTGGGTGATATTGAACTCCAATGTAAAAATCCTGTGTTGGATCCTCACATGATTCTACTAAATTGTGCTCAGGATTAAAACCAGTAAACTTAAATGTTTCATCTTCGATATCTTTTATATATTTATTTTGAACCTCAAATCTATGTCTATGTCTTTCGAAAATATTATTTTTTTGATAAAACTTTGCAATTTTAGAATTAGGAATAAACTCTGTTTCGTAATCTCCTAATCTCAAAGTTCCGCCAATATTATCATTTTCACTCTTTCCATCAATAAAGTCAAGAACGTAAGTTTCATTAAGTTTATCGTTTGCAAATTCTCTTGAAGTCGCATTTACAATTCCTTTGCGTCTTGCTTGTGCAACAGTCATAGCTTGCATCCCTAAACAAATACCTAAAGTGGGTATTTTATTTCTTTTACAAAAATCGGCCGCTAAAACCTTACCTTCGAAACCTCTTGCGCCAAAACCTGGTAATATAACAACTCCGTCTACATTAGAAAAAACTTCATCTAAATTTTCGCTATTTAAAATTGAAGAATCTATAAATTCTAAATTCAAATTAACACCTAAATGAATTGCTGATATTTCTAACGCTTCATTTATAGATTTATAAGCATCTGTAAACGAGGTATATTTACCTAACATTTTAATATCAACTGTTTTACTTCTTGGTAAATTAACTTTTTTAATAAAATTTTCTCATTCTTTTAGTTTTGGTTTTTTATCTTTTAAATGAAAATGATTTAAAATATTTTGAACTACTTTCTTAGATTCTAAATAAAGTGGCATATCATATATATTTTTTAAATCAGGAGTTGAAATAATGTTTTCAATGGGTAAGTGTGAACTATTAGCAACCTTTTTTATAATTTCGTTAGGAACCAAATAATCTGATCTTAAAAATATCATATTTGGTCTTACCCCCATTCCCTTTAATGCAGAAACTGAAAATTGTGTTGGTTTTGTTTTGAAATCTTTAGAAGTTTTTAAAAAAGGAACATATGTAACATGTATAAAATATGTATTATCTTCATTTTCATAACTCATTTGAGCTAACGAATAAATAAACGGATTAGATTCGATGTCTCCTACAGTTCCCCCAATTTCGACGATAACAAAATCTTTTTTATACTTATCCTCTATATTTTTTATTATTGATATTATTTCATTTGTTACATGCGGAATATATTGAACTGTTTTTCCATTATAAAAACCCTTTCTTTCTTTATTCAATATATTTTGAAAAATTCTTCCGCTTGTATAATTAGAATCTTTGCTAAAGTTCTCGTCAATAAATCTTTCATAATGACCTAAATCTAAATCTGTTTCTCCTCCATCTTTAGTGACGTATACTTCACCATGTTCATAAGGAGACATAACACCAGGGTCAACATTTAAATATGGGTCCAGTTTTAAAACAAAAATTGAAAAGCCTCGTGCTTTTAATAAATTACCTAAAGATGCAGCAGAAACTCCCTTCCCAAGTCCTGAAATTACACCACCGGTAACAAAAATAAATTTACTCATTTTTCCCTCTTTCATTTGATTTATAATAATTGTAATTACTTAAATTTAAAGTATAGCATCATTCAAAATAATATAAAAAAATAAAATGAGTTATTCCCATTTTATTAATTAAATTTATTTTTGTCTTTCAGTGTAAACAGAAACATACTTTCTATTTTTTCTGCTTTCGTATTTTACATATCCGTCGATTTTTGTAAATAATGTATCGTCTCCACCACGTCCAACATTTAATCCTGCATGAATTTTTGTTCCACGTTGTCTATAAATAATTGAACCTGCTGTTGCAAATTGACCATCACCTAATTTAGCACCTAAACGTTTTGAATGCGAATCACGACCATTTTTGGTAGATCCACCAGCTTTTGTCTTTGCCATTTTCTAGTTATTATCCTTTGATTTCAGTAATTTTAACACGTGTATATGGTTGACGGTGCCCTAATTTTCTTTTATGTGTTGATTTTGCATTATGACGATATACAATAATTTTTTTAGCTTTACCTTGTTTTTCGACTGTACCTAATACTTTAGCATTTTTTAAGAAAGGTTTACCAATTTTATCGTCTACTAATAAAACTTTTGTAAACTCAACTGTTGAACCTACTTCGGCTTCAATTTTTTCAATAAAAATTGTTTGACCTTCCTTAACTAAAAGTTGTTTCCCACCTGTTTCGATAATTGCTAACATGCAATACCTCCATTAAAGTGGCTCGTCCTTAGGGTGAGCTTAGCTTCTTTATAAACCCATTTGGTACGGTTACTTAAGAAGTAACATATTCATTATATCAAAAAATATTTTTTTTAGTATTTTAAATATATATTTTATTAAATAAACTTTGTTTTTAATATTAGGAGTGAATTAAGTGTAACTATAAATAAATTGGAATTGTGAAAAAGTTATAAATAGTATTAATTTCTAACTTAATTAATATATAATAAAAACATTGAATAACAAGCAATAAAAGGAGAAATATGTTTAAAATAATTAAAAAAATCTTGCTTTCTTTTGGAAGTTTAACTCTTTTAGGTTTAGGAATTGGCGCTTACTACATTTACAAATGAGTTAAGGATAAACCTAACAAAAAAAATAACAACGAAGAATTACAAAATAATGCTGGTTATGAAGCGAATAATTCTGACTCAAAAATAAAATTAAGTAATGATGTGCGTTATTATAAACCACAAAATGTTACCAGAGTCGGGCACTGAAACATATTAAATTTTGGTGGAGACACATCAAATAAAGGTGGTTTAAAAGTAACAGCAATATCACAAGCTATAATTAAAACTAAATTAGATTTAGTTGGTTTAACTGAAATTAATTACGATGACGGAGATAAAGTAGATAGAATACTAAAAACTTTAAATGAATTAGATTCTAAATCAAAATGAAAATCAATAATTCAACCAATATCTGATTCAAATCCTAGTTCAAATAACGCAACTAAAGAACAAATTGCAATATTATATAAAAGCACTGTTTTAACACCAGAAAAATTTAATAGCGATAAAATTGGCGCATCTTTTGGAAAAGAAAAAGCAAATGATGAAAAAAATGTACAAAGATCATTTAAACGCCCAATATTCGGAGTTCTTTTTAAAGATAATTTATTAGACAAAAAAATAACAACAATATTCGGACATTTAGATAGTCCAGATGTCAAGAAAAATAGTGATGAACAAACATCGAAATACTCAGGACAAGGAACACAAGAGGTATTTGAAGCATCAAGATTAGCTAATGCTTTTGATTATTTTGAGAAATTAACAAATCAAAATTCATCAATTATTTTTGGTGGTGATACTAATATAAAAACTCAAAATAATGAATTATTTTTATCTAGCGATTTTAAAAGTAGACAAATAATAAATTACTATGATGATATGAGAATTAACCAAGTAAATAATGTTAAATCTTATAATAAATATGAATATTATGAAACAAGTTTAGGATCTAAAAAAGGTTATGCAAATGCATATGATAAAATATTATTTAAAGAAAATAACTTAAACATAATTACTGAAGCAGAAAAATTAAATAATATGGATATAAAATATAGAAATTCATGATTTAAACTTGACTTAATAAATTCTTTTAATGATGGTTTTTTTGATAAAAACCAAATGATTAAACTGTGAAAACAATCTCCGGCTTATAAAACACACGAAAATTATAAAGACTTCGAGATAATTCGTTCACAAATTTCTGACCACACACTTGTATGGGTTGATTATGAAAAATAAAAAGTAAATATATTAAAACTTATAAAAGTTAGGAATTTTTAACTCCTACTTTTATAAGTTTTTATTTTAATATTTGACTATTTTAAATATTTTTAAAAAATAATTATTACGTAAAGTTAAAACTATAAAAGTAACAATTAGAGATAAAAAAACTTATTTTTAAAATGTCCATATTTCCACTAACATTACCCTAATAGCATCATATGAGTAATAAAACCTATAAAAGCTAATACACTTGATAAAATCCTTAAAATGATAATAGTAATTATTTCCGGATTAGTAAATACTACCTCTAATAATAGAACTAATAAGTATAATCATAAAAACTTTACTCAATAAAATTGTTAAAGCAATTTTTTATTAAACTCATTTTGCACCTTTCATTTTTTAATTATTTCATCATATTTTTTTAAAAAACGGAAGTAAATAATTAAATCTGCTTTAAAATCTTGTTTCAAAATAAATCAAAGTGGGAAATTAAAGTAAATAATAATACTGTTTTGATTTAAATCATATTCGAATGTTATCGAGCTCAACTTATCTATGGTAAATTAGAGCTCTATAATAAAACAAAAATCTAGAACTTATATTTCTAGATTTTTCCTTTTAATTAATATCCGCCTTTAGAATCTTTACCCTCAACAATTGCTACTGAACGGCTTGTTCCAAATCTTGTAGCACCTGCGTTATACATTGCAATTAAATCATCCATATTACTAATTCCACCTGCAGCTTTAATTAATAAAGCATCTCCAGCAACACGTTTCATAATTTCAACATCTTTTAGATTTGCGCCTCTAAAACTAAAACCTGTAGATGTTTTAATAAATTCTGCTCCTGATTTCATAACAATTTCTGTTGCTTTTTCAATTTCTTTTTCAGTCAATAAAGCAGTTTCGATAATAACTTTTAATACATGTGAACCAATTGCTTCTTTAACTTTTTTAATATCGTTTAAAACATATTCATAGTCACCTTGTTTAAATTTACCAATATGAATAACCATATCAATTTCATCTGCACCGTGATCTATAGCTAATTTTGCTTCTTGAGCTTTGGCTTGTGTAATCATAGCACCTAAAGGGAAACCAACAACACTAGTAATCCCTACTTCGCTACCTTTTAATTTTTCTGAAACATATCTTACTCATGAAGAATTAACACACACTGTTTTAAAGTCGTATTTTTTAGCTTCGTCTATTAATTTATTTAAATCCTTTTCTGTTGCTTCAGGTTTTAAATATGTATGATCTATCATTTTATTGTAATTCATCTCTCTTCTCCTTATTTTAATTTACCTAAAATAATTTTATTTTCAACTTTATTTTTATTTATTTTATACCCTTGTTCTAATTCAGAAACTAATTCTATCGATATTGGATTTGATGAGTATAAGTTAAATAAAACTTCACCTTTTTTAACGTATTCATTTGTTTTTTTAGCAATACTTATTCCTGCTTCAAAATCAATTGAATCCTCTTTAGTTTTTCTACCAGCACCTAATTTCATAGCCACTATACCAAATGTTAAACTATCAAAAATTTCTACATAACCTTCTTCTTTTGAAATAACTTCTAATTTATATTTTGGATTTCAGAAGTTAGGATCTTTTAGTGCTTCAACATCACCGCCTTGTAATTTTATAAACTCATAAAACTTAGCGAGTGCACTTCCATCTTCGATTGATTTTTTAACAAGCGCAATACCTTCTTCATGTGAGTTAGCAATTTTTGATTGTTCTAAAATTGTTGCACATGAAGAGTAAACTAATTCATTAAAATCTTCAGGACCTTGACCTTTAAGTGTTAAAATAGCCTCTAAAACTTCGTTTTTATTACCAATTTCTCTACCAATAGGTCTATTCATATTTGTAATTTCATCTCTAACATCTACATTTAATTCTTTACCAATGTTTATCATTGTTCGAGCTAGTTCAACAGCACTTTTTTCATCTTTCATAAAAGCACCGTTTCCGCATTTAACATCAAGTAAAATTGCATTTGAACCTGTAGCAAGTTTCTTCGACATAATTGAAGAAGCAATCAAAGGTATCGCTTCTACAGTTGCGGTAACATCACGTAAAGCATATAATTTTTTATCAGCCGGTACAAGTTTTGAACTTTGACCAACAACTGCAATTTTATGTTCTTTTACTTGTTTAATAAAATCTTCTTCACTAACTTCTACATTAAACCCAGGAATAGATTCTAGTTTATCAATTGTTCCACCTGTGTGACCTAAACCACGACCACTCATTTTTGCAACAGGAGCACCTATTGATGCTACAATTGGGGCAACTGCTAAAGTTGTTTTATCCCCAACTCCACCGGTACTATGTTTATCAACTTTAATTCCAGGTATTTCTGATAAATCAATAACATCACCAGAATACATCATTTCTTTTGTCATTGTTGCAATTTCTCTTGGAGTCATTGAATTAAAAACTACCGCCATTAAAAAAGCACTAATTTGATAATCAGGTGTTGAACCATCTACATAAGAACTAATCAAAAATTTAATTTCCTCATCACTTAACTCTTGATTTCTTCTTTTTTTATCAATAATATCAACTACTCTCATATTATTTTGCTAAATTTAAAGCAATCTCCATCATTTTTGTAAATGCTGTTTGACGTTCTTCTGACGAAGTTTCTTCGTGTGTAATTAAATTATCACTAATTGTTAATAAACACGCTGCTTCTTTACCTGTTGCTTCTGCATTTGTAAATAATGCGTATGATTCCATTTCGACACAAATGGCTTCAGTATCTTTAATTCTGTCTTCAAGAGGAACAACTGAATAAAAGACATCAGATGAATGAACTCTACCTTCGTTTAAGTTTATATTTAATTTAGATGAAATTTCTCTAATTTCATCATTTAATTTGTCACTTGGTTTAGCAACATTCCCTGGTTTTCCTAAAGCAATTCTTCTAAATGCGTCACCATCAGCGAACGCTTCTGTTGCAAGAACCACTTCGTATAAACCTAAATCTTTTTTATAAGAACCTGCAGATCCAATTCTAATAATTCTATCTACGTCATAAAATTTAAATAATTCGTATGAATAAATTCCGATTGAAGGACAACCCATTCCACTTCCTGCGACTGTTACAGGTTTTCCTTTATATGTTCCGGTATACATAAACATATTTCTAACTGAATTTACTAATTTATATCCTGGATCTAAAAATGTTTCAGCAATATATTTAGCTCTTAACGGATCTCCAGGCATAATAACTGTTTTTGCAATTTCTTCTTTTTTTGCACTAATATGTGGTGTCATATTTTCTCCTATTTCTAACATTGTAATTTGGGTTATTTACATTGCATTTTACAAAGGAATATAATAGACTAGTATTAATATTAAAAAATAACCAATATTATTTTAACACTTTAAAAATAAAATGGTTATTTTTTGTTTTTCATCCCATAATTAACGCTTTATAACTTCGTTTGTATCTAAATTTATTAATATGCTTGGGACGTTAGTTCCTAGTCCGAAATCATAAACGTTTTTAACTTCCGGAAAAACTTCTTTTGCTTGTTCAATTTTAATTGGAGGAAATCCCGATTTATTAGCACTTGTCATATAATGTGGACCATTTTTTAATAAAAAATCGATTAATTTTTTATTATTTGGCATTCTAAAACCCTGATTATTTACTATGATAGTCGTCGCTCCCGGCCATTCTTTTTGTGCTATTTTTTTTGCTGTTTGATTAAATTGGCCAAACTCTAAAGCTTGTTCTATTGAACCAACTAAAATTATTATTTTTTTATTAGAAGGTCTATTTTTTAAAAAATAGATTTTTTCTAAAACTTTATCATTTACCTTGCCACCAATACCAACAACTGTATCAGTACTACAAATTATAATATCATCAAAATTATTCATATAATTATTTTAATACTTTTTAATATTTAATATAATAAAAGCATGCCAGAATATCCAGAAGTTACAGTCGTGCAAAGAGCATTAAACAAACATGTTCAAGACAAAAAAATATTAAAAGTAGAAGTTAAAATTTCGAAATTAATAAAAAATACAGACGAAAAAAATTTCATTAGTTTTTTAAAAAACAAAATAATATCTAATATTGAAAATATTGGTAAATTTTTAATATTTAATTTTAATGATAAATCAAGGCTTATTTCTCATTTGAGAATGACAGGGAAATATTTTGTTAGAGATATCAATGACCCTGCTTTATACGCTTATAGAGGTGATTGTATTTATTTCACATTAGATAATCAAAAAGTACTTGTGTATAATGATTCAAGAATGTTTGGAAGTTTTGAAATTTTACCAAGCGAAGATCAAAGAAGTATTTACGAAATTAAAAATCTTGCTTTTTTACCTGAAAGTGTAGATGTTGATGCATTATTTAATAAATTAAAAAGAAAAACAATCAGCATTAAAAAAGTTCTTTTAGATCAATCTCTTGTTTTAGGAATTGGTAATATTTACGCTGACGAAAGTTTGCACATGACAAAAATTTATCCAATGACTCCTGCTAATAAAATAACAAAAAATGAACTTAAACAACTTTTGATTAATGCTCAAAAAGTAATGGATCAAAGTATTATTCATAACGGTAGCACAGTTAATTCATATGCATCGGTCAACGGAATTAGTGGTGAGTTTCAAAATTTCTTAAAAGTTTATGGAAGAGAAAACCAAATATGTAGCACTTGTCAAAGCGATAAAATAGTTAAAGTAAAATTAGATTTTAAACCTAACGGCAGAGGAACAAGTTATTGTCCAACATGCCAAAAGGAGAGATAATGCAAAAAAAACTAACTATAGTAGTAGATATGTTGAATGGTTTTGCAAAATTCGGACCACTTTCGAGTCCGTTAATTAAAAATATTATCCCAAATATAAAAAGCGTTTTAAATAAGGCGGAAAACATTATTTTCTTAGCAGATGCACATAGCGAAGACGATCTTGAAATGAAATCATATCCTCCGCATTGTTTAAAAGGTACACCTGAAGCCGAAATAGTGGAAGAGTTAATTGATTTCGTTGAAGAAGATAATAAAAACGTTATTTACAAAAATACAACAAATGGTTTCTTCGAGATTAGACCCGATTATTGAGATAGATTTAATAGTTTTGAAATAGTAGGGTGTTGTACCGATATTTGTATTTTGCAATTAGCTTTAAGTTTAAAAATGTGATTAAATAAAATTAATTCAGATAAAGAAGTAGTTGTAATAGAAAATTCTGTAGCAACATTTGATTCTGAGAACCATAACGCAAAGGAATTTCACCAAAACGCATTAAATATTATGAAAAATGCAAATATAGTGATTAAATAATGAAAAACACAATTGATATACACGGCTTCACACATGAAGAAGCATTACCAAAAATACAATTAAAAATTTTAGAATTGTTAAATAACAAACACGATCATATCAAAATAATTACAGGTAAAGGAACAGGAGTTTTACAAAATTCAGTGGAAAATTTTATTATCGAACACAATAAACACGATGAAATAAAATTGTCTTATACAGTTACTAATAATGGCGGTACCTATATAATAAGAAAAAACAATGATATAGAACAAGATTATTGCTATGAAGACGATTATTACGAATTAGATCAAGAAGATATTGATAGTATTTTCGAACAAATAGATGATTGAAGATAGGAAAAGATGAATTTAGAAATATTATTTGAATTGCAAAAAAAATTAGACGCAAAGATACATCAAAAGAGAAAAATAACACACCCTGAATTTAGCGATAAAAATATAAAAACACAAAAAATGCTTGCTTTAATTATTGAAGCAGCCGAATATGTTAATGAAGTTCAAAGTTTTAAATATTGAAAGAATAATAAAAACATTAACATTGAAGCAATTAAAGAAGAATTCGCTGATTTAATGCATTTTTTGATAACTATAGGGTATGAACACGATGTAAACCCTAATTTTGAACCAAAAATAATTAGCAATGATATAAATGAACAATTTAAAGAATTATTTATAAGTATAAGTAATTTAATTTCTAACTCTAATTCACAAAATGTAATATATGTATTTGAAATAGCCTTAGGTTCATTTACTATGCAAGGATTTAGTTTTTCCGAACTATTTTGATCATATTTTAAAAAGAATCAAAAAAATTACAAAAGATTATATTCAAATTATTAATTATAGTATAATTTAAATATGCCTTAGTGGTGGAATTGGCAGACACAGCGGACTCAAAATCCGCCGGAATTTTCCTTGCAGGTTCAAGTCCTGTCTGAGGCACCATATATATTTAAAATATACCAATTAATAGCAACTTGTAAAATAGTTGCTATTTTTATTTAGATTAAATTTATTTAAAAAATTTACTATTTAACATCATATAATTTAAACTTTTAAGAAAAATTGCTAGTTGCATATAAATTTACACATCATATTATTTATATGAGCAATTATATTTAATTGGTTGAGTTGGTAAAATTACTACAATAAAATAATTTGACTTTTAAAATTGTTTATAATATAAATATACAAATTATAAGAAGGGATAAATATGGAAAATAAAGATTATTCTCAACTACTTGGGGATTATAAAAATAAAATCGATGAATTATCAGTAAATGATTTAAACAACGACCAAAAAGCAATATGTAAAATGCTTTTAGAAAACTTACCTGATAAAACTCAATTACAAAACGTGTACCAATTTTTAATGCAAAGAGTAAAAATTGGATTTACATTTGATTCAGCACCTGAAATTAATAGCAAAACTATTTCAGTTCTTAAACACAACGATAAAAAATCTTTTAGATTCATTGAATCTAAAAGCGAAAACACCTTGATCATAGGTGAAAACTATGATGCTCTTAAAAATTTATTAGTAATAGAGAGAGAGAGAGAGAGAGTCGCGGCTTAGATTATAACTACGATGTAATCTATATTGACCCACCTTATAACACAGAATCAGCATATTCAGACGGAAATAACTCTGCAAATGACAAAGAAAATATTTCCGCTTCAAAATTTATATATCGTGATAAATTTAGTCGTAATGGTTGACTTAACATGATGAACGAAAGACTTAAATTAGCCAAGAAACTTCTCAAAGATGACGGAGTTATTTTTGTATCGATTGATGATAACGAACAAGCATATTTAAAAGTATTGATGGATGAGATTTTTGGAGAAGAGAATTTTATAACTAACTTTTTATGACAAACTAATTCTTCAAGTATGAAGTCAACTAATTTTGTTAAAAATAATTTTGAATATATCGTTTGTTACGTAAAAGATTTATCAAAAATAAAGGGATTTAGTAAACAACAAACGACAACAATAAAATTTAGTAATGTTGATAACGATCCAAAAGGTAATTGATTTAGTAGCAACGCTACATATAAATTTAATGAAAATAACCCTAAAACATTCCCTATTGTTTTACCAAACGGAAATAGCATAGTAAGAACATGACGTTTCACAGAAAAAGAATACTTAGAAAATAAAATTCCATTATACTTTAACGATAATAATGTTCCAAGAATTAAAATTTACGAAAATGAATGAATTACAAAAAAACCATACACAAATTTACTTATGAATTTTAACTTACAAAGTAAATGAATTACTGATGAATACAAGGAAAATATGCTGAACGATATCGCAATTATAGATTCATTTACGATTGCTAAAAATAAATTAAATTCAATTTTGCCAGATAATGAATTTTCAACACCAAAGCCCGAATCGCTAATTAAGTATTTAATAAACCTACACCCTAACAAAAACGCCCGTGTTTTAGACTTTTTCGCAGGTTCAGGAACAACCGGTCACGCTGTTTTAGAACTAAATAGAGAAGATGGTGGAAACAGAACTTTTACGCTTGTAACTAATAACGAAAACAATATTGGTTATGATGTTACTTACGAACGTTTATATAGAATAAATCACGGTATTGGTACAAATAATGAAACTTTTAAATGAACCGAAAAGAACGATCCATATAAACAAAACCTAAATGTTTTTGACTTAGAATATAGCAATATTAGCGTAGATCAAAACCAAACTAAAACAGAATATTTAGTTGATACACTTAGAGAATCATTAACTAAGTTTGAAGTCAAAGACATTAGCAATGATGAGTTCTTGAACAATTTAACTAATTTATATTCGTTAGATAAAGAGAAAGTTGACAAACCAGATGGAACTAACTAAAACCCAAAATAGAGCAGTTTCTCAACTCTTAGAACATTTTAATAACTCATATAGTCTTAAACAATCTAAAATAGTTGAATTTAAAGCACCGACAGGTTCAGGTAAAACTTTTATGATTGCTAACTTTATTGATAAAGCAATCACTATTAATAAACAAAGAGATAATAAACCTATTATTTTTGTAGTTATGACATTATCTAATGCCGAATTGCCTAAACAAATGGAAGATAATTTTAACGAATATAAATTTTATTTAGAAAATAGAAATGACCTTATTTTCGAAAGAAAAGAATCACCATCAAGTAGTAAAAATAATGTTAAAGACGCCGATTATACATTCAAAGTTGAAACTAATAAAGTATTTGTTCTAGGTGCTTCTTCATTCGGTGCTAACAGAATATATACTGAACAAGGTATTTTAGATAAGTTCATTTCTGAGATTTCAAACAATTACTTTGTTGTCTTTATTCGTGATGAAGCACATATCGGAACAAGTGAATCAGGGATTAAAGGTAAAAACAAACAAGCCGTTGAAAACTTTTACGAAAAAATGAGTAAAGCATCTAATTTTCAAATTAATATGACTGCTACACCAAAAGGTATTTATGAACAAGTTAAGATCAGCGAAAAAGAACTAAAAGAAGATGATATTAAATTACTTAAAATTAATGGTCATTTAAATGAAGGATTATCTGAAATTAACAGCGAACAACTTAGTGACTTAGAATTATTAGATGTTGCATGTGCTAAATTTAAAGAAATTAAGCAAAAGTATATAACTGAGGAAGGATTAATAGATAATATCAATCCTGCTATGTTAATTCAAGTAAATGATAAAAAAGCTAATGATAAAGATTTTGATGAAAAGATTGAAAATATAATCAAAACATTAAAAAAACATAATTTAACATGAGCTAAATACTTTTCTTCTGAAAAAATAGATTCAAACATGCGTGGTAACATTTCTTTAAAAAACATTTCTAAAAGAAGTTCAGATATTGATGTAATAATCTTTAAGGTCGGACCCGCAACTGGTTGAAACATACCGCGTGCTTGCATGTTAGTTCAATTAAGAAATGTATCTTCTGATAGTTTAAGCATCCAAACAATTGGTCGTATCAAACGTAATCCAAATCCAAGTTTTAAATTTGATGATAATTCAACAGCATATAGTTATTGAGTTTATTCTAATATTGAAAATATCGATAAAATAGATAAAGATAGAGAATTTAGTTCATATAAATTAAATAAAGAAAGTTTAAATGATAAGTTTTACTACGGAGAAATCAATAAAGAAGTTGAAAAAATAAAGGTTGATCTAAGTGATCAAATTGTTGAAGTGATTAAAAATAATAAAAATCAATTATTATCAAATTATAATTATTATTTAAACGACTACCAAAAAGAAGGATATATACCTTATAAAGAAGAAAAAATAATAGATAAAGAAAAAAATCAAGAATTACAATATATTAATAGAAAAATTAATAACATTATTGAAATGAGTCAATTTATAAATGAATTTAATACAAAAACCTCTAATATTCTGGATAAAAAAGATTTAAGAGCAATAGATCAATACTTTATTAATGATTATAAAGATCACATCCATTCACTACTTTGATATTCGTTTATTAAATTTATCTACCCTAAGGTCAAAAAATATGTATTAGATCAAAGGAAAAGACAAATTAATGAGCTTAATATCCGTGAATTTAAACTTATGTATGATAAACAATTACCATCTGATATTAATTTTGAAATAATTGATGAAGATTTTAAAATTGAGTTTGAAGAGCAAAAAATAAATTATCAATATGAATTGATATCATTGCTAAATAATAAATCTAAGCAAAGATTGCACTATTATGATTCAAATAACGAAAGAAGTTTTATTAATAGTATTGTTCAACTTTTTAAAGATGATTTAAAAAATAATAATTATAAAAATATATCTTTATTTAGAAATCCAGTACAAAATGGAATCTTTTATGAATATTATGATGAAGATAGTAATATCAAACGTCAATTTCCTGATTTCGTTTTAGTTTATAAAACAGATAAAATAGAACATCAAATTAATGTTGAAATTAAAGATTTTAACAATGATTATGATGAGATAAAAACAAGTAAAATCATTGATTCATATCAAGGTTATTATGAAGATAAAAATAATAATTTAATGCAAATTGTTACTTCCTTATTAATTCAAGTTGATAAATCAAATGTTGGATCTAATAAATTTATTATTGCAGGTGGCGGGAGTACAAACCATACAATAGAGAAAACTATTAAAGAAAACATCGGAACTAACCAAATAATAAGTTGAATATATAATTTAGCAAAAGATATTTAAAAATATAATGTACACTTGAAACTTCAATAAGTTTTCTGTGTACATTTTTTGTTAAAAGTTTAATTATTCAAAAAATAATACTACATATATTAGAATATATTTGAAAAAAAATACGTATTTACGCAAAAATATTAAATTTATAAAGAATTTATTTTAGTACAAACCACTTTTAAAGTTGCATTTCGTTTGCGAACATGCTTGGCATTTTAATTTATTTCTTAACTTTTTTTATAAAAAAGACTATATAATAGGTAATTTTGTTTTTGTTCCGCTGTTTAATGCTGTATTAAATTAAAAGTATTTCATATTTAAAAATATGAAATTATATTAAAACCATTAAATCTAAAACAAATAATAATACTATAATATTATTATAGATATTTAAGAAAAACGCGTATTTACGTGAAATAATTAAATAGGGTTGAAACGGAAATTTAAAGACCAAAATATTTAAACAAAATTATTAGTAAAAAATAACGGCAGAGTCAAAATTATTATTAGCATTAGAAGAAGTGGTAAATCTTATCTTTTATTTGAGTTATACAAAAAATACTTACTTACTAATGGTGTAAGTGAAAAACAAATTATAATGATTTCCTTAGACGGAATTGAAAACATCCAATATTGAAACCCAATAGATGATTACACAAGAACTAAATTAGAGTATATAGTACAAAAAATTGGGAATTATTTATTTTATGTTAAAAAGAGTATAATTAAACCAATGGAGAAACATATGAAAAAATTAAACTTACCAATTGATTTAAATATAAAACCAGTATCTATAAAAGAATTGGTTATTGAATTATGTAGAAATGAAATTTATTTATCTCAGTTCAGAAGTAGATCAAAAAAAGTTATAGAAATCATACCAAAAGAATTTTGAATAGAAACTGAAGATGGAACTTTGATATTTAATGAAAATTTAGAAGATCATGATTATTACATTTTATTAAACTTATTTGATGAAGAGGATTATCAAGTAGTTAAAAATAAAGATAATCTTAATGAATATTACTTAATCTCAGATGATTATGTTAATCATTTACTTGAACAATATGAAGAACTTGAAGATTATGGTTATGAGTTATCAAGATTTGATATTAGAATAAACAGTGAAGCTCTTGAACTTTGTTTAAAAGATTGTTATGCTTATGGTGAAATTCAAAAAGATACAATTAAATCTTTTGATAAATAAATTTTTTATTTCTTTTTGAGCATCGATTTTTTAAAGAAATTTACTTCTACTTTTTTACCTTGTAGTTTAATATCGATTATAAATTTAGATATTTTTTTGGACACTTGATGGTTTCCTATAATTTAAATTTTCTATATATTTGGGGTTCTTCAAATGGTCATTTAATGATATTTTTGCTAAGTACCTACATGATTCTTCAATATTTTTATTTTTATTAAAAAGATCATAAACACTTGCAAAATCTTCTTTATCTTCAACTGTAGAAAATGAAAAAAATAGCGGAACTGTACTTATGTTACCTTTATAATTGTAAATAAAATCTATCATTTTGTTAAATGAAAATATTTTTTCGCCTTTTAAAATAGATTCAAAAAAACTTGAAACAATGTTATTCGTTTCTAAATATTCTTTGTTAATTACATAATTATTCTTATTATTTTTTCTATAATTCCTAGTTTATATAGGTTTCCCACAAACATATTAAATCTATTTATTTTTTTGTTCTTATAAGAATAAATTTGTTCTTGTATACAAAATTCTTTAAATTTTTCTTCTAAATCATTAGGATTAAATTCGAGATTTGTTTTTGAAGATTGTTCTATTATCCAAACAATTAATTGATAATATTTATTAATAATATTGCTCGTTCTAAATTCTATTCCGGATATTTTATTAAATGTTATTATTTTCATAATTAGTTATTAGTATCTCCTCATCTTTTGATTCTTTATTTTTTCGTTAATAATTAGAATTTTTATAACTTTTTTATGTAATATACATTATATTTTTTCGATCATTTTTTTAAGATATCATTATCACTGTTTTTTGCAAAAAAAACATTAGAAAGAGCCAATTTTATATTATGTTTACTTAATTCATCTAATAAAAAAGCAATTTAATTTCATGTTTTCGTTTCAAATGTTATTATATGTTGAATTAGTAACTAAGTATAGAGGATCAAAATATAAAAAATCTTTGTTTGTTAGTTTTTTTCACTGATAAGTTGTTTTATAAAAGTAAAATCTTTTGAAGTAAAGACTATTTTTTTATTTTGAATATTATCGATATACGATTTAAATATTTGAAGTCTATTTTAGTTTAAAGTTTGTTTACCAGAAGGAATATTAAATTCATTTTTTGAGTTAAATCTTATTTGACTATTAAAACTATGAATAATTAATGCAAACAATAAGATATTACTATAAAAAGTTTTTTTATTTAGTTGATTATTATATTCTTCTTTCAATTTATTGAAATTATCTTCGAATTCTTCTTTTGATAAGATTTTAAAATCATTAAAATTATATTTTTTCATTATTTTTTCAATAGTAAAAGCATTTTTTTAATAGGTGTTTTATAAAAAACTTTTAGTAAATTTGTAAGATTTTTATCAATATCATTATAATGATATTTTTTTGCTTCAACATTAGAAAGGATAATGCCTCCACCACCAAAAATGTCATAAAAAACATTGATATCTTTAGAAAAAACACTTATTTGATAAAAATTTTTATATTTATCTACCAAATAATACAAAGGACTTCTATTTATTTTCTTCAAGATGGCTCTCAATTCTTTCGACAGATTTATCAAAATAAGTTTTATCAATTTCACCAACAATATATATTCTTTTTGTATTAATGCAAGCAATTGCTGTTGTACCAGAACCCATAAAAGGATCAAAAATAATATCATTTTATTTGTATGTGTTAATATAAGTTTTTCAATGACTTTACAGATTTTTGAGTTAGATGAATTTTATTTTTTAATCCATTAACTACTGATGATTTTAATTCAGGCCTAGATAAGGCTTTGACTTAGGTTTATTAAAAACTTATTTTGCCCCGGGTTTTACTGCTCATATAGCGAATTCGTAATCTCTAACATATCTTCTATTAGTATTTCTAGGCACAGGATTGCTTTTAACCCATCTCATCAAATCTTTTATTTTAAAACCTAATTTTTCCGAGCAATAACATATTTCACCAAAATTTTTATAATCATTTTTATAATCATTAAAAATAATAATAATAGAACCTATTTTTTAATGTATGGTGCAACTTGTATAATTCAGTCGGTTTGATTAAAACTATAATCCCATTCTCCGAAATCTATTCCACTTCTTCCGATAGTTTTGAAATTATTTTTTCTCGAAATGTTATAAGGAGGATCTGTAATAACTGCATCTATAAACATTGTTTTTTTCTTTTTGAAATTGCTTAATTAAATCTTTAAAATCTATATTTTGTATGGTACTGTTTAACATAACCCTCCTAAATGCTCAATAATTTAAACTAAATTACTAACCCTTTTTTAATAACTTGAATTAAATCATATATACTATTAATTTAAACACTTTTAAATGTGTTTTAAATGCAAATTTTATTTATTTTGGAGACTAACAGCAAAACAGGTTAAAGCCAATTTTTTGTTTTCGATTTTACTATGGATACATTATATTTTAATGTTATTAACCTACCTTAATTTCATAGTTCCTTATAATAATTTTCAAAAAACAATGTATTGTATTTGTTTTTTTTAAAAATTATCATACTTTTATTGTTCTTTCATTATTTTAATATTATTTATTCTATTTTTGTTGTTTTAATCATTTAAACAATTTAAGTATATCTTAGATTGAGTCTACTTATTACAAAAGATTGACACTTTCTATATTTTTTGATTGTAATTTTCTGTTATATAATCCATATGGTTACTCGGTTCATGTGGAGCCATTTTTTTATTAAAAAATTTCAAGTGTTCCACAACTATATTTTATATTAATTGTGTTGTACTTGAAATTACAATTTAGCAACGAACAAAACATAAATTTTGTTCGTTTTTTTATAATAAATGAATGTTTTCTTTTTTTAGTTCTTCTTTCATTTCTTTTGGTCAGTATGATGACTGTACTTCACCAATATGTTGTTTTTCTAGCATTAACATACTTAGTCTACTTTGACCAATTCCACCACCAATTGTGAGTGGTAAAGTGTTTTCTACTATACCTTTGTGGAACTCTGAAATGAATTTAACTTCTTCTTCACTCATTTTTGATTGAGCTATTATAGAATTTTTATCCACACGTATACCCATAGACGACAATTCTATTGCTTTATTTTTTCAAGGAGCATAAATTATTAAATCTCCATTTAATTTTCAATCATCATAGTCAAATGCTCTTTTAGATTGAACTACTCCAGACATCATAGGTCAACCAATTTGATAAACAAAAATAGTGCCTTTTTCTCTTGCTAACTCATTTTCCCTTTGTTCAGGAGTTAAATTAGGAAACATATTTTCTAATTCTTGTGAACTAACGAAAAATACATCGTTTGCAAAAACTTCTTGCAAATTATATTTTTCATTAATATATTTTTTTGTTTCTTTTACACAGTTGTAAATTTTATTAACAATATTTTTTAAAAAATTAACATTTCTATCTTTAGCAGTAATTATTTTTTCTCAATCTCATTGATCAACATAATATGAATGGGTATCATCTAAATCTTCTTCACGTCTAATTGCATTCATATCTGTATATAAACCTTCGTATGTTTCGAAATGATAGTCAAATAAAGCTTGTCTTTTTCATTTTGCAAGTGAGTGGACTATTTGTAATTCTGTTGTTGAATCTTTTGGTAAAAATTTAACCGGAGCTTCTCCGTTTAAACCATCATTTAATCCGGATTTTTTAGAAACAAATAATGGGGCAGTTGCTCTTGTTAAATTTAACTCTTTTTTAAGACCTTCTTGAAAATGTGCTTTCAGATCTTGAATAGCACTTTGAGTTTCTCTTATATTTAATTTTGACTTATACATATATTTCCTTTTATCCTAATTTTGTTTTATATATAATATTATATAGTGTAATCACATATACAAAAATAATTAATATGCATGATTGCAAGGGAGAAAAATGAAAATTGAAACAAATAAATCTTACTTTTTAAATGTATCTAGTTTACATAAAATTCATTATAAAATATATGGGAATTTAAAAGGAAAACCTGTTTTTGTAGTACACGGCGGACCAGGTGGTGGTAGTCATTATAAACTTTTAGAATTATTTGACCAAAATAAATTTATGATTATATTTATGGATCAACGTGGATGCGGATTAAGTACACCTTTTTTAGAACTACAAGAAAATAACACAAACGAATTAGTTGATGATATTGAAAAATTAAGAAATCATCTACAATTAGGAAAAATAATGCTATTTGGTGGTAGTTGAGGAACTACATTAAGTTTAATGTATGCGCTTAAATACACAAATAATGTTAGTCAAATATTATTAAGAGCGGTATTTTTGGGGCGTCAGGAAGATGTTGACTATTTATACGAAGAGAACGGAGCAAGTGACTTTTACCCTGATTTATATGAAGAATATAAAAATATAATACTAAAATATACGGGTAAAAATAATTTAGAAAAATATTATTACGCACTTAAAAACGAAGTAGACATCAATAAATTAAACAAAGTTGCAACAACTTTTTCAAATTGAGAAAGTGCTCTTGTTTCGATTAAAACCTTTGTTCCACAAGCAAATTTAACACAAGATCAAATTGATAATAATAGAGCAATTGCTCTAATGGAAACTCATTATTTTGTTAATAAAAGCTTTTTAGAAAGTGATAATTATATTTTAGAAAATGCACACAAACTATCGTCAATACCAACTTATATAGTTCATGGAAGACAAGATATTGATTGTAGACCAATTGGTGCATATTTATTACATAAAAAAATTAAAAATTCAAAATTATACCTAGTAGATTCAGCTAGCCACTCAACAAGCGAACCGCCTATTTGAAATAAAATAATGGAAATTTTAAAAAATATCTAGTTATATTTCAACTAGATATTTTTTATTATTTGAATTTGAAAAATTTTTTTAAATTAAAGATAATTTTTTTAATATTAGACGAAGTTTTTTTATTGATTAGTATGTCTATTTTATTGATTATAATACCTGATGCAACATCAGCGTTTGTGTTGTGTATATGAACAACATTTTTTGAGTACTTCTTAACTAAATTTAATAAATAAGGAGATAAATTATTGTCAGTTAAATAAAAATTATGAACTTCTTCAAAAAAATGAGTATTATTAATTTCGGCACTTCATCTAGATCTTTCTAACTCAGTAGTTGCGTTTTTGACTCCAAACAAGCGATTTATATTAGTTGTTTTGAAATCCTTAGTTATGACAAATATATAATCTAATTTTTCTTGCAATGCAAGAGAGACTAGGTATTTCATTTTTCAAAATTTTCAATATCACTTTTGTTTACTTGAAAAGTTGTTTAACTTAATATTAATTTCTGGATAAATAAAATCTTCAATCATGTGCCCGTCCATTATATTAATTGTATTAACTTGCATCTTTTTAATTTCTTTTAATCTGCATCTAAAGATATCCTTATGAAATTTATAACTATTAGTTTTAAGGTTATTTATATAATCTATGTACTCTTGTGAGTTTTCCTTAAAATCTTCGAATTTAGTAAATTTATTATAGTTAAAATAAGGATTTAATTTATCTATAAGTACTTCTTTACCGCTACCACTTGTTCCAATAAATGCAATTTTTACATTTTGTTTATTAGTTGTTACTAAGTAGAAATAAATTGATAATAACATATAAATAATATTAATTATCATAGTTGTCCAATTTAAAAACCCTACTCCTCCAAAAAAAATGAAAGAAAGTATATTTTTAAGGATTCAAACTGGTCATGAATCTCTAAAACCTAAAAGCATCATAATTAACGCTATAATTGATAATGCGTTAATTAGAGAATTTAATATTATTGCCGCTTGATAATAGTTAAAGTTTGTTCCGTATATTTGTGTCTTATCAAATTGATTTAGTAAAATTAATATTTCTTCGTGCAATAACGGAGTTACATAATAGAATAATACGCTCATCAAAATTGTTAAAAAAACAAAAAAAGTGGTTGAATAAATATTAGATCTAAAAAATTCGAAGTTTTTATTATTCTTAATAATTCTTGTTGTTTTAAAATAGGTAAAAATTAATATCGGTATATAGATAAATAAGTTGATAAAAGCATCTAATGGTATTTTAAAAGAAAACGCAAATAATGAAAATAATAATGCATTAAGAATACCTAGCGGATACCCTATTTTTTTATGATTAGAAAAAGCAATAACAGATAATACTCCCAATAGTGCAGAAAGTGAAACGCTAACACCAATCACCTTTTGCCATACACTACCAAACTCTCATATTCATGTTTTGTAGTCAAACGAATATAACGTGTTAAACCCTAAAAATATTATAATTATTGCTACAATTATCCTTTTAATTATATTTATATACATAATTAAATTATTATACTATAAAAAGGTAAAAAAGCATAAAAAACGGGTTTATTTGATAAAAAAATGTTTTTTATGCTAATTTCTAATAATTATTTTATATATTTTTCATCTAGTATTCCGATGTATGGTAAATTTCTAAATTTTTCCTGATAATCAAGTCCAAAACCTACCAAAAATTCATTAGGTACTGCAAACCCATAACAATCTGCCTCTAAATTAACTTTACGATTTTGTGGTTTATCCATTAAAGTTGCTATTTTAAAAGTCTTTGGCTCACGATTTAACAGCATTTTTTTTATTTTATCAAGTGTAATACCACTATCTATAATATCTTCGACTATCAAAACATCTTTACCTTTTATGTCTTGAGCTAAATCCATAATGATTTTAACACTTCCGCTAGAAGCGTGATGGCCACTATAACTGCTTGCTGTTATAAAATCGATTTCATGATCAACATTAACATGTTTAATTAATTCGGCTAAAAAGGGAATAGAACCTTTTAATAAGGCTACTATTATTAAATTTTCGCTATCTTTGTAAGTTTGATTAACTCATTTTGCAACTTCTTTTATTTTATTATTTACAAATTCTTCATCAAATAATATCTTCTTTATTTTTGGGTGTTTATTCATTTTATATCCTTTCTTTTTATAAAAAAAGCCATATTAAAATACGACTTTATATTATAAGTGTTTAACATCCATAATTTTAATTGTAAATTTCTTAACACCTTCAACTTCAACCTCATCACCAATTTCATGGTTCAACATAGCAACCGCCAATGGGCTAAATGTTGAAATTTTATTTTGAAACGGATCTGCGTCGTGTGAACCTGTAATCATAACAGTTTTTGTTTCATTTTTTTCTAAAATCAAAAATGTAACTTGTGAATTTATACCAATTCTATTATCTTGTTTATCTGAGTTAGACTCTATAATTTTAGAATTATCTAAAATATTTTCTAATTCTGAAATACGAGCTTCAACAATACCTTGTCTTTCTCTTGCCGCATCATACTCAGCATTTTCTGACAAGTCACCTTGTGCACGAGCTTCTTTTAAAGCTTCTTGCACAGATTTACGTTCAACATTAATTAATTGTTCATACTCTTTTTTATACTCATTATACTTTTCAATTGATAAGTAAATTATTTTTTTATCATCATTCATCTGGAAACTCCTCTAATTATTAATATTATTATACAATAAAGTTTATTTAACAATAAAAAGATATTTATTAGTTATGTGTGAAACTTCATATTTTATATTTTTAGTTTTTAATTCATTAATTAAATTATTAATTTCAGAATTCTTTATTTTTTTTAAATTAAAAACTAACATTCCATCTTTATTTAGTTTATTAAAATAATCTTTATATAAATCGAAAATATTTTTATTTTCCTTAAAAACTACTATTAAATCTAATAATTCATTATTATAAAGAAAAAGTGGTTTTGTAACATCTTCGGGATTATTATCTCTAATTTTTGTAAATTTATCAAAATCAAAATTGTTAATTAAATAATAGTTTTTGGCTGTAGTTTTTTCGCTTATTGCTATGTTAGGAAAAATATCATTTTCAGAAATAACCAACACATCTTGATATTTATTTAGATAAACAGTATTAATAATACCTTCAATATCTAAATCATCTGTTTTGGATTTTAATTTATCTTTTAATTCAAAAGGTAAAGTTCCAATATCGTTTCTTAAACTTTCAATTTTAATTAATGTTTCTTGTCTAGATTTATTGATAAAATTATTTCTGATTTTTTTTGCTCAAATATTAATACCTACATAAACCACTATTCCTATTATAAATACAACAACTGCAGAGATAGCTAAACCAATATTAGTAGGTGTTCAAGTCATTAATTATTTACCTCACTTATGCTTGTAATAATCTAAATAATCGTTTAAGATAATTTGGGCCGCTAAACTATCTTTATATTTTTTACTTTTTGTAGTATTTAAGCCACCTTGTTTTAAAATTTCTTTAGCTCTTTTTGTAGAATATTGTTCATTAACGAGCATGACTGGAATTTCAAAATTTTTCTCAAGTAAAATTTTAAATTTTTCAACCATTAAAGTTCTGTCGCTTTTATCTCCGCTTATTTTAAGAGGATAACCTAACACAAAACCATCTATTTTATAAATGGATAGATAATACTTTATTCTTTCAATTACTAAATTAAAATTATTTTCTTCAAACATAAAATTTTCAATTGATGAAGAAATTATTTCACTCTCATCGGTAATTGCGAAACCACAGGATTTTATCCCTAAATCTAACCCTAATTTTCTCATTTTAAACTTTCAATTACAAAGTCTTTAACTTTATCTTTTGATTCTATTTTCCCCATTGTTAAAATAGAATTTCCACCACCTTTTCCGTTAAATTTATCAAAAATTTGAGTTGCAATATATTTTGAATCATATTTTTTTGATGAAACTACTAACATAGGATTAGAATCATCAGAAATTGCAATAACTAAAGAATTAATATTTTTTTCTCTTAAAGTTGTTCCGATATTCTTAATTGTTTTTTTATCGATATCTTCTAAATAAATCAACTCTTTATTATCTATGATTTCTTTTTCTATATTATCAAAATCAAAACTAAAATCATTTTCTTGTTTCTTCATTATAGAAACATAATCGTTACGTATTAAATTGCTTATATTTTTTAAATATTTAATAGCATCTTCATTATCATCAGGTATTTCTAGGTTGAATTGATAATTAGAATCCAACTTTGCATTACGTTCTATTAAGTTATCAACTTCAACAATAAGTTGATTTTTTTGGTCCTCTAAAAACTCATCAACTAATAAATTTGAAGAAATTGCTCTAATTCTATAAACTCCTGCCGCCTTTTTCTCAACATTAGTTATTTTAAAGTTTTCAAGCTTCTCTGTGTTAGATAAGTGTGTCCCACCACATAAATCGGCAGTTATGTTTTCAAATTCAACAATTCTTACAAAATTAGGATCCATATATTCATTTTCTTCTAATGTCATGATTGCACCCATTTGTTTAGCTTGCTCTGTAGACATCATTAAATATTCACGATTAGCCTTTTGAGCAATAAAACTACGCACTAACTCTTCAACTCTTTCTATTTGTTCTTCGGTAGGTTTAGTTTCAGAAGGTAAGTCAAAAGTTAATCTTTCTTCATTGTTATCACTACCTAACTGTTTAACTTCATTTCCTAAAACCTCTCTTAAAGCACGGAATAATAAGTGTGTACCTGAATGGTTTCTTTCTAATCCTAGTCTAATTACAGGATCTACATAACAGTGTACTGGTATTTTTTTATCTATTGTACCTTCTACTTTATGAATGTGATTCCCGAATTTATCTTTAAATACATCTAAAATTAAAATTTTATTATTACCTTGTTGTATGTAACCTCTATCATGTTTTTGACCACCACTTGTTGCGTAAAAAGGAGTTTCATCCAATACGACATAGCTTATTTGGTCTGAATAATCTATTTCGTTTTCAATATTTAACAAATACAAAATATTGCTTTCTGATTCAAGATTAGTATAACCAATAAATTTATCTACTTTTGATTTAATTATTGTTAATGAGTTAATAACTTTATCCATACCAGACACTTTAGAGTGTTTGCTTGCTTCTGAATGTTTTAATTTGGCTTCTTCAAACGATTCTGTTTCAATAGAAATATTTTTTTGTTCAAGAATTTCTGTTGTTAACTCAATTGGAAATCCGTATGTTTCAAAAAGTTTAAAAGCAACATCACCAGGAAACACTTTAACATTCTCATCTATGTATTTATCTAATAATTTTTTACCATTATCAATTGTTTTTAAGAAAGTTATTTCTTCTTGTTTAATAATTTCTTCAATTCTTTTTGTCTCATACTCAAAAGGTAAAGTTTCTTTAACAACTTTAACTAATTTATATAAAAATAAATCATTTATACCAAGCGAAATTGCTTTGTAAGAACTACGTCTAATTAATCTTCTTAAGATATAACCACGACCAGTATTTGAAGGTTTAGCACCATCAGCAAGAGCGTTAACAACAGTTCTCATGTGATCTGCAATTATTTTAAAATTAGTATTAATTTCTGTTTGAATAGGATCTTTATCAAAATAATTTTCAATAACATATTTTTGAGTTGTATACTCTTCTATTTTATGAATTATCGGTAAAAATAAATCAGTATCAAAATTGGTTGGTGCATCTTGTAATATTGATACTATACGTTCTAAACCAGCACCAGTATCAATATTTTTTTGTTTTAATTCGGTATAATTACCATTTCCGTCAGAATTAAAAGTTGAAAAAACTATATTTCAAATTTCAATGTATCTATCGTTTTCTAAATCTTCTTTAAGTAATTCAATTCCTCTTGAATCATATTTTTCACCACGATCATAAAAAATCTCTGTATTAGGGCCACAAGGTCCAGAGCCAACTTCTCAAAAATTAGTATCTTTATTCCCGGGTATCATATGTGATTCATCAAAACCTTGTTCAATTCATATTTTTTTAGTTTCTAAATCTTCAAAATAGTAGGTAAAGTATAATTTGTCCTTTTCTAACTTCAATTCATTAATTAAAAATTCAGCCGCAAATTCAATTGCCTCTTTTTTAAAATAATCACCAATAGAAAAGTTCCCTAACATTTCAAAAAAAGTATGGTGTCTTGCTGTAATACCAACATTTTCGATATCATTTGTACGAATTGATTTCTGTGAGTTAGCAATTCTCTTTGAAGGTGGTATTTTTTTTCCAGAAAAATAATCTTTTAAAGTAGCTACACCACTATTAACTCATAAAAGTGATGGATCATTTTGAGGAACCAAACTTTTTGAAGGTTGTATAAAATGACCTTTTGACTCAAAAAAACTAAGTCATTTTTCTCTAATTAATTTTGAATTCATATTAACCTCTTAACTTTTAAATATATTCGATTTTTTTATCATCGATATAAATTTCATCTATTGTTGCACCACCAATGCATTTTTCTCCATCGTATAAAACAACTTGTTGTCCAGGTGTAACAGCAAGCGATTTTTGTGGATAATAAACTTTTATTCTTGTTTCATCTAAAATTTCTAACCTCACAGGAACATCTACTTGTCTATATCTAAATTTTGCTGTTAAATTATCTAAATTATAATCATCATGGTTAAATGTGTAACCAGAAGCTATTAATGCATCGGACTTTAAAAATTCAGGTCTAGAGTTAGGTGCTACAAATATTATATTTTTACGAACATCTCTACCACAAACATAATATGGTTCGCTCATACCGCCTAAATTTAATCCCTTACGTTGTCCAATTGTGTAATAAAAAGAACCTACATGTTTTCCAACAACTTTTTGAGTAGTTATATCAACTATATCTCCACTTTGAGCAGGAATGTAATTTTGCAAAAATTGAGTAAAATTACGTTCACCAATAAAACAAATACCAGTAGAATCTTTTTTGGATGCAGTTGCTAAATTTTGCTCCTTAGCAATTTCTCTTATTTCAGTTTTTTCTAAATTCCACAATGGCATTTTAACTTTCTTAAGTTGCTCGTGTGTTAATTGTGATAAAAAATAAGTTTGATCTTTGTTTTGATCTTTAGCTCTATACAAACGACCATCCAATACATGCGCATAGTGTCCCATGGCAATATAATCTGCTTTTAAAACACTAAATGCATACTTAGCAAATGCGTTAAATTTTATGAATTTATTACACAAAATATCTGGGTTTGGAGTTCTTCCTTTTTTATATTCATCGATAAAGTTTTGAAAAACATTATTTCAATACTCTGCAACAAAATCTACTCTATGTAATTTAATGCCTAACTTATCTGCAACTAGCTGAGCATCATGATAATCCATTTCTTGTGTACAAATTTCATTATTTATTTCTTTATTACCTAAAATATCATTATTAACTATTGAATCTCAATTACGCATGAATAAACCTTCAACATCGTAACCTTCTTTTTTTAATAAATACGCAGCAACTGATGAATCAACACCACCACTCATACCAATTACAACTTTAATATTTTTTTTATTCATTTAGCCTCGTTTCAAAGATTTTATAAAAAATCTAAATTTATTATAAAATAATAATATTATTTAAATTATAATAAAAAACTTACTTTTTTAATATCAAAAAATTAATTATAAAAATATTTTTTTAAATATTTTATTCAATAGAATTAAAAAGTAATTAAAAATGTATAATAGTTAATCATTAGAAAGGATATTTATGTTTGAAAAATTAAAGAAAATATTTAGCAAATTTGAAGAAAAAAACGAATCTAAATTAACAGAATTATACCCTGTAGCAAACGGGAAATATGTTAAATTAACTGATGTTAAAGATCCCGCCTTTAGTTCATTAGCAATGGGTAATGGTTTTGCAGTAGAATTAGAAGAAAAAGAAGGTTTAATTGATATTCTTTCACCAATTGATGGTTCAATTAAATTAGTTTTCCCTTCAAAGCACGCCATAGGTATAGTAAACGACAAAGGGATAAATGTATTAATTCATATAGGTATTGAAACTGTTGGTTTAGATGGTAAAGGTTTTGAAACCTTGGTAAATGTTGGCGATTCTGTTTCTAAAGGTCAACCTCTTGTTAGCGTTAATCTTGATGTATTAAATGAAAATAATTTAGATACAACAACAATGGTTGTAGTTCTACCAGAATCAAACACAAATACATTGAATATTTTAAATAATTACAAAACAGGTGATAAATTAGAAATGTTACAACCTGTAGTTAATGTTGAATAATTAAAAAAGAGCCACCGCTCTTTTTTAATTATCAGTTTTTTCTTCAATTTCAAATTTAAATGACTTTTGTTCATTATTAACCAAAAGAATAACTGTAAAAATAAATTTATTTCCTTCTTTTGATAAATCTATCTTTTTATTGCTTTTAAATGTTACACTTGAATCTGTGTCGGATTTTAAAAGTAAAATTCTATTATCTTTTCCGTTTCCTCCTCCTTTTACACCATAAAAGGAGTTGCTACCAACTTTATAAAGTTGCATTTTATTTACAGATTTTTTATCAGATGATTTTTCTTTATACTTTAAATAAAACTTTTCTTTATCTAACTCAAAATATTTAGTTCTTTCTTCTTCTGTTCCTTCTATTATTGTACTTTCTTCTTTAGAATCTTTCGAAATTTCTGTTGTTGTAGTTTCGGATGAACTTTCTGTACCGGCGCTTTCGTTTGAGACACTACCATCGCCTGTTTCTGTTGTTGTGGTTGCAGGAGTACTTTCTGTACCAGCACTTTCGTTTGCGCTACCCTCGTTTGGTTTAGTTGTTGTAGTTTCAGGTGAACTTTCTGTACCAGCACTTTCGTTTGAGACACTACCATCGCCTGTTTCTGTTGTTGTGGTTGCAGGAGTACTTTCTGTACCAGCACTTTCGTTTGCGCTACCCTCGTTTGGTTCTGTTGTTGTAGTTTCTGAAGATGAATTTCCTGTACCGGCACTTTCGTTTGAACTACCCTCATTTGCTTCGTTTGAATTTATATTTTTTGTTTCTTCAATTTCGTTACCAAATGGTATTTCAAATGTTTGAATCTTATCGACATTTTTGTATTTTAATTTTATGTTAATCAATCATTTTTTATTTTGGTCATCCTTTTTAATCACTGATTCAGGGTCTTTTTTGATTAACTCAAAATCATTAACATTAAGACCATCTTTAATTACAAAAATTATATTATTTTCGCTGTCGCTCATACCTTTTAAACCATAAAAAGGTGCACCATTATTTTTGTTTTCATCTTTATGTAAATTATAGCCTTGAATTAAAATTCCGGTCTCTTCAACGTTTTTAGGTTTCTTTTCTTTGTAATAATTAACAACCATTTCTCTAAATTTCGTTTCATCTTTTAATGATAAAAATTCAGTTATCATAGATTCTTCATTGGTTACGCCATTTGAAGAATTATTTGTTTCATTAGTTTTTTCACTGTTTGTTTCGCTTGCATTTGTTTCATTAGTTTTTTCGATGTTTTTTTCGCTTGCGTTTGTTTCATTAGTTTTTTCGATGTTTGTTTCGCTTGCATTTGTTTTATCAACCTTTTTGTCATTTTGCTGACTAGAACAAGAAATACTTAAAGGTGTTGCCGCCGTTAAAATTGTCGAAACTAGTAATATATTTTTAAATTTTATTTTCATTTTGATTACTTTTCCCTTCTTATTTTTTCATAGAAATTATATAAAAATGATGTTTTAGCAATATTTTTATGCATCTTTAACCACTAATATGTTTTTTTGATAATGAAAAATATTTAAATCTTTTATTTAATTTAATAAAAAACATTTAAATATTCAATTTTATTTTATGAAAATAAACTTTTCGAAAATAAAATTGAAAACCACTTAAAATTAATATAAAATTATTTATTTTATAAATTTAAAAAATGTTATATAATAATCTTGCTAATTATTTAAACGGCACCATAGCCAAATGGCCAAGGCATGAGTCTGCAAAACTTTGATTACGGGTTCGAATCCCGTTGGTGCCTCCAAAATTTAATTATATTAGTATTAAAAAAAAGCGCCCGTAGCTCAATTGGACAGAGTGTTAGGTTACGGCCCTAAAGGTTGCGGGTTCGACTCCTGCCGGGCGCGCCATTTGATTTATTTCACCAAATTAAAAATCTCTATGATTACTAAATTTCATAGAGATTTTTTTATCAAAAAAATACTTTCTCAAAGCGAAAAAGTATTTTTTTGATTTTATAATTAATTTTGTTTTGCTGGTTTTGTTTGTAAAAATAATTCATTTAATTGTTCTTCATCAACACTCGAAGGTGCTTCGGTGAACAAATCTTCATTTCTTGAATTTTTAGGAAACGCAATAACATCTCTAATTGTTTTATGTTTTGTAATTAACATAATAATACGATCAATTCCTAAACCAATTCCACAATGTGGTGGAACTCCATATTCTAAGGCTTTTAAGAAGAATCCGAACTTTGCTTGTTGTTGTTCTTTTGTTAGATTAATTAAGTCAAACATCTTTTCTTGAACTTCCTTTTGATGTATTCTAGCAGATCCAGAACCTAATTCGAATCCATTCATTACTAAGTCATAACTTTTTGCCTTAATAAGTGATTTATCTATTTTATCTATTTCTTCTAAAGAGTGATCAAACTGTGTAAATGGGTGATGTGCAGCGGCTCATGAATCATTTTCTTCATTATATTCAAACATAGGGAATTTAACTACTCATTTAAAATTAAATTCATCTTCGTTAGCTCAATTAAATCAAGAATTTAATTCTACACGTAATGCTCCTAATGCTTGTGAAGCATTTTCATATTTGTTAGCAACGATTAAATATGAACCATCTTTAATTTTTTGTGAATTAATTAATTTATCTACATATTCTTGGGCTTTAGAAGCAAAATTAGTTAATAATATTTGATTATTTTCTACAACAAAATAAAATAGAGCATTAGCTTTATTTTTCTTTGCTATTTCTTCTAATTTTTTATGATCTTTTTTGTTGATTAATTCATCAATTCTTAACATTCTAACAGATTCAGCACTTGAAATAATGTTAAAATCAGAGCCTTCAAAAAATTCTTTAACGTCTACAATCTTATTATCAAATCTAAAGTCAGGTTTATCTGAACCATAATCTCTAATACATTGATCATATTCGACGCGATCAAAAGGTATTTTTAAATCAATATTTAAAACTTTCTTAAATGCATATTGAAACATTTTTTCAATATGTCCTTGAAATGTTTCTACATCTAAAAAACTTGTTTCAATGTCTAATTGTGTAAATTCAGGTTGTCTATCTTTACGTGAATCTTCATCTCTAAAACAACGTGCTATTTGGAAGTATTTTTCAAATCCGGATATCATTAATAATTGTTTAAATAACTGAGGACTTTGCGGTAAAGCATAAAAAGAACTATAATTACGTGTTGGAACTAAAAAATCACGTGCACCTTCAGGAGTTGCTTTAGATAAAATCGGAGTTTCTATTTCAGTAAAATCTATGTTTTGTAAGTATTCTCTAATGGCAAAAATAAATTTATTTCTAACTGCAATTGTTTTTTGCATTATAGGTCTTCTTAAATCTAAAAAGCGATATTTAAGTCTCAATTCTTCTTTTGTGTCAATATCATCTCTGATTTGAAAAGGTAATTGTTCTTTAGATAAAGATAAAACTTCATATTCTAAAACGTTAATTTCAATATCTCCTGTTTCTAAGTTAGGATTTTTATCCTTTCTTTCAACTACAATACCTTTAACTTTTAAAACACTTTCTTTATTAAATTTTATATCACCTTTAAATACTAATTGTGTGATGCCGTGTTTATCTCTTAGATCAACAAAACTCAACTCACCAAATTTACGTTTATTAGCAACTCAACCATATAAAACGACTTCTTTGTCTACATCAGTCAATCTTAACTCATTATTTTTAATTGTCTTATTCATCTTTAAGTAGGTTCTCCTCAATATAATTCTCAATATTGTTAACATCTAAATCAGAAATATCACATTCTTCGATAAATCTTAGTAAATCAGCTATTCCTTGGTTATTAAATGAAAATATTATTTTATCATTAGTTTGTAAGTTTTTTGCAGTTAATAAATTTTCTTCGTTTTTAATATCATCATAAATCAAAATACTTGCATTACGTTTCTTTGCTTTCTCGAAAACTTTTTTTGGTTTTAATGTCGAATACTCAAAATGAACATTATTCAACACCTGCACTAAATGTTTATATGTTAAATCAAATAATTGATTTTTACTTTGTCCACCTAATGAACTAGAAACAAAAACATCAACATAATTTATCTCTTCGTTAAAATTAGTTCTTTCAATATATTTATTTCTAATGACATCAATAACTCGATCAACTCCCATACCAAAACCTATGCTCGATAAGTCTTTTGGACCACCCAATTCATGAATTAAATTAGAGTATCTTCCACCTCCGATTAGAGTAGATTGTGAACCGGACATTTCGCTAGTAGATACTAATTCAAAAACTGTTTCGTCATAATAATCTAAACCACGAACAAGTTGTGGAGAAACTTCATATTCGATACCGAATCTATCTAAAGTATCTTTTAATTTTTTAAAATATTCTTTTGAATCTTCGGTTAAATAATTATAAATTTTAGGAGCTTTTATTACAACATCTTTCTTCGAATCGTTCTTATCATCTAAAATTCTAAGTACTTTGCCAGTTGAAACTCTTTTTTGCGAAACTTCACTTAATTCATTTAGATGTTTTTTAAAATATTCTACTAATGCAAGTTCATATTTTTTTCGTGACTCTTTATCTCCGATTGTGTTTATCAAAATTTTATGTTCAACTTCTAGATATTCTAAAATTTCATGTGCAACAATTATAGCTTCAGCGTCTTTTAAATAACATTTTTCGCCAACATGTTCGATTCCCGCTTGATAAAACTGACGATATCTACCTTTTTGTGGCTGCTCATATCTAAACATAGGCTGAATATATGCGAATTTTTGAATAGTATCTTGCTGTCATTTGTTTTCAATATAGGCACGAACAAAAGGTGCGGTTCCTTCTGGACGTAATGAAATTTCGCGCTCAGATTTGTCCTTAAATTCATATATTTCTTTATTTACAATTTCTGATTCTTGCATCGAACGAACAAAAAGATTTTTATATTCAATAATAGGTGTTTCAACAAAATTAAAACCATGTTTTATAACTATATCCTCAAATATTAAAGTTATCATATGTTTAATGTCAAACTCTAAAAAATTATAATCTTTTGTTCCTTTTATTTTATTAATCATTTTTCTCCTTTAATAAACTGAATTTATGATGTATTTAATTTATATATATTTTATATTATTTTGATTTAAAAATTATTAAATTAAAATTTAAAATAAAAAGGATCTATTTAAAATAGATCATTAGTTTTGAAAATACTTTTTACCTAAAATGGAGTTGATTGTATTTTTTGTTGGATTTTTTATCAAAAATGTTCCTGCAACACACGCATCCGCACCTTTTTTAAAGGCTTTAGGACCTGTTGAATCATTAATTCCGCCATCAACTTGAATTAAGAAATCATAAAAATTAGTAAGTCTAATATTTTTCAATTGTGAAATCTTAACTAATGATGAATCAATAAATTTTTGACCTCCTTTACCCGGTTCTACAGACATAACCAAAACTAAAGCAAGTCTATCTAAAAATTTTTCAATTAAATCAACGGGTGTGTCGGGTTTTATAGCTAACCCAATTTTTAATTCGTGTTTATTTGTAGTTAAGAAATTATCAAATTTATCCAAATCATCTTCAATTGCCTCGTAATGAAATGTTAAAATATCAACATCATTTTTCAACTTTTCTACATAATCATATGGATTAACTACCATTAAATGAGCATCTTTTATATGACCTTTACCATTTTTATTAATATTTTTAATTTCTTCAACAGTTATTGCGGTATTTTCGACAAATTTTCCATCCATTACATCATAATGAACTCATCGTATTCCTTCTTCAATCAATTTATTTACCATTTGCAATCTTTCTTCAGGATTTACATTTAACAAACTAGGTGTAACATATTTTTTCATTTTTTCTCCTTTATTTGACTTCGTTTTGTAATTTTAAATAATTATTATATCTTTCTTCAGTGATTTTTATGTTATCTATATTTTGTTTTATTGCGCAATCTTTAAAATTTTCATAAACATGTAAACAGCTACGATATTTACATGTTTTTGAAAGTTCTCTAAAAACTTTATAACTTTGTGCTAATTCAATTGGAGATAAGTTTAAATTTAGCGATGAAAAACCTGGAGTGTCAATCAAAAAGCCTTCTTGTAATGGAATTGCGCGAACCTCTCGAGTAGTATGTTTTCCTCTACCAAGAGATTTTGAAATAATATTTGTTTCAAAATTAAATCCACCAAGATTGTTTATTGTTGTAGTTTTCCCAACTCCACTTTGCCCCATAAAAACCGAATATTTCCCTTTAAATAAATTGTGAAATTGTTCAATATTTAAGTTGTTATTATCAACTAAAATAACTTTATAGCCCATATTTTTGTAAATTTCTTTGTACTTATTCGATTCATTATTATTTAAATCAATTTTAGTAATGCATAGAATTGGTTCAATATTTTTATTTTCAATAATAGACATATATTTATCAATTAAAAATGTGCTAAAACTAGGTTCTTCTATAGACATAAAAATAAAAATTCTATCAATATTCGCAACTTTAGGTCTTACTAACTCGTTTTTTCTCTCTAGAATATCTACAATTTGGTTTTCTTTAACAATAACCCTATCACCAACCAAAGGATTTTTTCCTTGATACCTTAATCTTCCTGCTGCTGGTAATTTGATTATTTTATTATCTTTAAATAACTCATAAATGCCAGCAACAACTCCATGTACTATAAATTTTTGCATATTATATTAAATTTCAAACTTTCAACAAAATTACTACAACTAATATAGAAACAATAATAAGCAACAAAGAAACACCAAGAAAAATTGGAGAATTGATGAATCCTTCTATAGTTTTTTTAGGCTTAATCGTCTTAATAGAAATTAATTTCTCGATTTTTCTCTCTTCATTTAAAGAAGTTTTAACATCTTTTCTAAATTCTCAAACATCATTATATCTATCCTTAGGATCTTTAGCAGTCGCCTTTATTATTATATTTCTAACAGAATTTGGTAAATCAACAAACTTAGTAGGTTCAGGAAATTCTTTATCTCTATGCATTAATATAGTTTCGACATCTGTCTTTCCTGAAAAAGGATAATTTCCAGTCAACATTTCAAAATATAAAATACCTAAACTATAGATATCAACCGCTTTTGTTTTTTTCAATTTAGGATTTAAAAATTCAGGGGCAGCATAATAAGGAGAACAAACAACCGAATTTTCCCTAGTTAGTTTTTTAGTATCTCTAGATACAGATATTCCTAAATCTAAAATTTTTACGTCATGATCTTTAGAAATCATAATATTTTGTGACTTTAAATCACGATGTATTATGTTTCTAGAATGTAATTCACCTAAAGTTTCGGCAATTTGTCTAATATAATTATTAGCTAAATGTATAGATATTCTTTTGGTTTTTTTGAGTAGTGAATATAATGTTTCTCCATCTATATATTCCATAACATAATAACTTTCAAAATCATCCTCATAATCTTCAATTATTTTAGGAATGTGCTTATGATTTATTTTTTTTAAGAGTTGCACTTCGTTTCTAAATCTTTCCCTTGAAATTGAATTACCTATATTATTTAAGAATTTGAGAGCATAGGATATATTTTTTTCGCTATTTTTTACTCTAACTTGAAAAACTGATCCCATACCACCGCTACCAATAGATCTTATTATTTTATATTTTTCATTGATTTTAGAATCTGGTCTTATACCAGTTCTTTTAATTGTTTCATCATTACTACTATTCATTTTTAACCCCGAAATCTAAAAGTATTAAACTCATATTATCATCTGATTCGTTAATTTTAGCTTTTTCAAGCAACGTATTCGCTATTTGACTCAATTGTTTATCCTTTTTTAAAATAGACTCAATATCTCCTTTATCAACATAATCGTGCAAACCATCTGAGGTCAACAATACTTTAGTGAGTATATCAACTTTATCGGTATTAAACTCAAAAAATTGAATCGTTGTAGGCATGTTTATACCTATGCTGCTTGTTAAATATTTTCAAGTGTAATTAACATCTAAATCAATTTCTTTTTTTGTGCCTTTAAGTAATAAATTTCCATAATTTTGGTCTTCAGTTATTTGAGTTAAGTTTCCAAAGATGTCTAAAAAATATGCTCTCGAGTCACCTATGTTAAAAATGAAGATTTTATTTTCTTTTTTGACATATAAAACACCAACAAAAGTTGTTCCCATGTTGGATTTCGAAATATCCAAATTAGCGATATTTTTAAATTCTATTTTAACTTTATTTATTGCTTCGATAAAAAAGTTTTTAGTTTCAACTGAATTAATATATTTAAAATAATTTATAAAGTTAGTTTTAATTGTTGTTATAGTAACAGCTGAAGCTATTTCACCAAAATCGTGCCCACCCATACCATCACACAATATAGCAAAAGTGAAGTATTCGTTTCCGAATACTTCAACTTTATCTTCGTTATTTTCTCGAACATTTCCTTTTTCGCTAATTGAAAAATATTCTTTAATCAAGTTCTAACTCCTTATGTAATATTTCCCTAATTTCATTAGCTGCTCTCTCGGGAATGTCATTAATTATTTTATACTTATAAAGTTCATCTGCTTCAGAAACTTCGATTTCAGCTTTTAACAATCTATCCTTTAAGGTTTTTGAGTTTTCTGATCCACGAATCAAAATTCTTCTTCTAAGATCTTCCATAGAAGGTGGAGCAACAAAAATTGTAATCAATTTATATTTATTATTAAAGGAATGGTGTGAAAGTTTATTTATTATTTGTCTTACACCGGTTGTCTCTATTTCTAACATTGGTATTTTATTTTTATTATGTATTTTATCTAATTCAGAATACAGAGTACCATAGTAATTATTTAAATGATAAGAAAATTCAATAAATTTACGATTTTTAATTTTATCTCTAAAAGTATCCACGTCAAGAAAATAATAGTGAACTCCATTTAATTCACCATTTCTAGGTTTTCTAGTTGTAGCAGAGCAAGAAAGAGATAAATTCAACTCATCAAATTCAAATAACAATCTTTCTATTGTACCTTTACCAACTCCACTAGGCCCTGAAAAGATAATAATAGGGCATAATTTACTCGCATTTTTCTTATTCATATTTCTATAATTATAACATTTTTACGAAATAAAAAACCTTAAAATTTTAATTGATATTTTTACCAAAAAAATATATTATTTTAAAGGTTTTTTAATCTAAAAAATAAAAAAAATTCAACAAAAGTTGAATTTAAATAATAGAATTATTTATTTGAATTTTTTAATACAAATTCATCTAAACGAGAACGTTTTCTAGCACCTTTGTTTTTGTGGAAAACACCTTTAGAAACTGCCTTAGCAATAACTTGGTGTGCCTTATTAACAAATTCACTAGCTTTAGCATCATTAGCTAAAACTGCTTCTCTAGCTTTACGTATAGCTGTTTTAACACGTGATTTCATAGCGGCATTTTTAACTCTTGCTGCTTCCATCTTAGCTATACTCTTAATTTTAGATTTAATATTTGCCATATTGAACCTCCCTTTTTCATTGTTTTTCATTGAAAAATCTAATATATTATAATAAATTTTTTAAAGAATTAAATAAATTATAAATTTTATTATGCTATACTTAATTGTGCAATAGCTGATAGCTGCCATTATGAATGGTAGAGGAAAGTCCGTGCTAGCACTAACTGAGATGTTAGTAGTGATCACGTTAAGCCAAATAAGCTTAAGCATAGACGACAAGTGCCACAGAGACGAGAATTGTGAAACGCGGTAAACTCCGTGAGCTAGAAACCCAAATTTGGTAGGGGAATCGCAAATAGAAAATGAACAATTTTGCGAAATATATCTTATGATATGTTAGATAAATTATCAGCACTTTAATATTTTAAAGTACAGAACACGGCTTATTTTGCAAAAACACCTATTGAATGGTGTTTTTTTATTTTTTAGTTGTTTTTTTTCTTCATTATAATACAATTATGAATATAAAAAAATGTAAAGGAACTAATGGAGAATTTTAAGAATTTTTTTTCAATAAAAAATATAAAAAAAATATCAATTTTATTTGGTTTTATTGGCGCAGCAATAACTATAACAACAGTAGCTCTCTTAAAAGTTAATAAAAAATATAAACCCGCTTTTTATAATTATAAATCTTATATGAATGACTCGCTAATAGATAAATTTAACGAAAAATTTGAATATAAAACATTTAATGAAATTAGCGAATTTACCGCAGCTTTGAATAATTTTAAGGTTTCCGCAGGTATTGGTAGTGATTTTCAAGCTATATCATTAATAAAGAAAAATTTAATTCAACCTATAAACTTTAGCAAACTATTAAAAATTGATATTAAAAATGATGATGAGTTAAAAAAAATATTGAAAAAAATATATACACCTGATGTTTTTAAACATTTAGAATCATATGATGATCAGCTTTTAGAAGATGCATACGGCAATAAATTTGAACAACCTAAACATTTATGAAAATATTTTGTACCTTATTATGCTCAAGACGGAATAATAGCTTATAATCCTATAAAAAACCAAAATAATGTAATTAATAAAAATCGATTCTTCAAAAATGATGTTTATGATAATTCAATAACAAATATTCTAGATGTGATATCTAAAAATAATTATAAAGACTTAGTTATAACAGACGCTGTAAGAGTAAATATGTTATATGGTTCTTTAGAACAAAACCATAATAATAAAACAAATGAAACTAATTACAAAGAGTCAATAAACGATTTTATTTATACTATCGAAAACTCTACTAAAACTAATATTTCAAACGGAAATCATATATCATTTAATTCTGACGGTCAAGGGATAATTGCATCATTATTAGATAAAAATCGTATTGATGTAAGTGCTGCAATAATGTATAACGGAGATGCATTAGACGCATATTTTTCCGAAGGAAATGGTTTCACCATATTTGACAACAAAGAAAATAAAGAAATTGAAATTCCTAACGGAACAATAGAGACAATTAAATTTAAAAATAATATTTTATTAGTTGACGGATTAGTGGTAGCCAAAGGGATAAACTCTTCTTTAGAAGATGATCTATATTCAACTTTAAATACTACCATTTACAATGATATGGCAGCCATTTATAATAACAAGACTATCGAACAATATCAATTAAAAATGTACGATGAATATCTAAATAATTTATACAGAGATAAAATAGTTACCGCTTATAATCATAAGAATTTAAGAGGGGTTTCTAAATTTGAAGAGTTCAAATCTGAATTACGAGATATTTACTTAAGTGGCTTGAAGCAAGAATTTAACAATGATATTTTAAAATCGTTTAACTCTTATATTTCTAAAAAAATAAATAATGATCAAATTTTAAAAGAATCACTATTTAATACTATAAAAGCAAATGATGAACAAGAAAAACTTGATTTAATTTCTTTTAAATTATCGCATATTGATTTTCTTGACGAAAAATACTATCAGTATTTGGAAAATAAATATCCAAATTACATAAATTTTGATTTCATCAACTATACCCCTTCAAATATTGCGGAATATGAGTTAATAAAAAGAAATTACTTTGTAAATCAAGACAATACTTTTGACTTTAAAGCTTTAGAAATATATCAAATTAGCGATCAAAATAATACAATCAACCATAATTCTGTTAATGGAGTAGATGATAAATTAGATTCTCTCTTAACAACTTATTATTACTCAAAAATTAAACATTAATAAAAAACCAAAATACTAAAATATTGTATTTCGGTTTTTTTATTACTTACCAAATTTAAAGTGACAAATGTCACCATCTTGCATGACATATTGTTTTCCTTCTTGACGCATTTTCCCGGCATTTTTAGCTCCTTGCTCGCCACCGTATTTAATATAATCATCAAATGAAATAACTTCTGCTTTGATAAATTTTTTTTCAAAATCAGTATGTATTACACCAGCACATTTCGGAGCTTCTCAACCTTTGTGATAAACTCACGCTCTAGCTTCAATTTTACCAGCAGTAAAATAAGTTTCTAAATTTAATAAATCAAAAGCTTCTTTTGTCAATAAGTCCAATCCACTTCTTTTGATTCCGTACATCTCTAAAAGCTCAGTTTTTTCATTTTCATCTTCAATTTCAACAAGATCTGATTCAATTTGAACAGAAATAGGGATAATCTTTTCATCATCTTTTAATGACGATTTTAATTGTAAAAATAATTCATCGTTTTCATAATCCATAAATTGATCGTTGCCTAAGTTAGCTACATATATTATAGGTTTAAAAGTTAATAAATGATATCCTTTAATAAATTTTGTTTCTTTTTCATCTAGTTCCACTTCTCTTGCTGGAATATTAGATAACAATGCATCTTTTACTTTTAGAGCTGCATTTTGCTCGATAATAGCATCTTTATCACCTGATTTTGCTTTTTTGGCAACTCTATCTAAGACTTTTGTTATAGTTTCGTAATCTGCTAAGATTAATTCATAATTAATAATTTCTTTATCTCTAACCGGATCTACAGAGTTAGCAACATGCATAATTCTTTTATCATCAAAACATCTTATTACATGTATTATTGCATCAACTTCTCTAATGTTAGCTAAAAATTTATTACCCAAACCATCACCTTTTGAAGCTCCTTTGACTAAACCTGCAATATCAACAAAATCAAAAGTTGCTCAAACAATTTTATCTGGATTAATTAAATTTGCTATTTGTTGAAGTCTTGGATCGATTAATGGAACAGAAGAAACGTTTGGTTCTATCGTGGTAAACGCATAATTAGAAGACTCTACTTTCTTTTTTGTAATAGCACTAAATAATGTGCTTTTACCAACGTTGGGTAAACCAACTATACCTGCTTTTAACGACATATTTCTCCTTTAAATTAAAAATTTATTTAATTATATCAAAAATAATAATTACTAGGTTATTTTTTAAAATGGAGTGGTTATTTTTTTAAGATCAAAAAACTATTTTTTACTTAAACAATTATTAAATTAGTATAATTAAAATATGAATAAGAATTTATTTAAAAGTTGATATAGTCTTTACCATAATGAATCAATATTTTATAGTACTTACGAAGAGTTTATTAGTAAATTTCAAGAAACAGAGCAAAGCAATCTTGATATTTTAAAGCAACCCAAAAGTACAATTTATGGTATTGAATTTGATTCAAATTGAATACTAGGTTTAAATAATTTTAATCTTTTCACTATCCTCTCAATAACAGAAATCTTTTGTAGTAATTTAAGAAAAAATAATAGAAAAATTTTAATGGGTAAAAACAAAAATATTGACAATAAAATTTTCAATAGTATGATTAGCATAGCTAACAAAAATGGTTCTGACATATTCACTTATAATACAGAAGAAATTAATGAATTTATCATTTTAAATACGCTAAGAGGTATGGATATTAAACATTCAATTTTACTTGATTATAATCCAACAAATAATAAGTACTATATTAAAATCTACAATTCAAACGAAATGATTTCAATTGATGATCAAAACATAATAATCGAAGCATTAAATGGTTTTAATAAATTTATTATTCCTAATAATAATTATGATACAACGGTGCTAAATATAGAAAAATTATTTAAAGTCATTGATAAAAAAATAATTGAACCACAAATAAAAAAATTTAAAAAAATATATAAAAAACCTCAATTTCATATTCAAACACTTATAAGTAATAAACAAGATAATTATATAGTTACAAAAATGCTTTCTAATTCAGGTTTTAAAGTTTCTAAATTACAAAGTAGTTTATCTAAAAATATTATTAATGATATTAATTTTTATAATCTATATAAATTATTTAACACTACAACATACAAAGCAGACTTAATAATAAAGTTAGATCAAAATAGCAATTTAAGCATGATAGTTCGCGTTAAAAATAGTTATATTAAATTATCTGAAGATGAATTAATATACTTATATATTAGTTATAGCTTCTTAAAATGAAAGAAAAGTGGCGAAACTATATATAAAAATATTTTTTTACCTCACGATGTTTCTTCTAATATTTTGAATTTAATGAACATGTATTCAATATCATATAGATTTGAAAATGAACTTAAATCTAACGATGTTTTGCTAGCATATAACAAAAATAAGTTTTCTAATTCAAATAACTATAATCTAAATTTAGAAAATTTTGACTTTATTCTTAACTATTGCTTAATGTTATACGATTATAAAATAAATAACAATTTATTTGCGTATAAATATAAAAAAATGATTGATGATAATTCGAACATTTTGATAAAAAATTACTCTTATAAAATGACGTTAGAAAAATCTATTTTAATTAGTGATAAAATTATTGATCAATCCAAAATATCAAAAAAATATAAATTGGATAACTTGACAAAAATCAATGTTGAAGTTCCTGATTTTTATTATTTATTAAAAGGAGAAATAAAAAGTAAAAATAGAACAAATAATTTTTCCCTAACATATGATAAATCAAAACAAAAAATGAATTTCAAAATAGAGGTCGAAAGTAAAAATAAAAAAACATCATGAATAAGCGATTTACTTTATAGTAAAAAACTACAAATCCAATTAAATAAATTGATAAAAAAATGACATAGATAAATATTAAGAGGTTCCATCCTTATCGTAAAAGAATAATGAAAAGTAAACCTAAAAAGGAGTAAATAAAAATGTTAAAAAACGATATTTTAAAAATAGACTGATTTATAATTGATAAAAACAATATATATAAGTTTATAAAAAACGGAAGTATTGAAAAATATATTAATAACAACAAAATTTGCTATCGAGTACAAAGAGATTTAAATATAAAGTCTTTAAAATGAAAGTTACCAAATAGTTTGTCTTTTAAAAATAATGACGAAATAAATATTAGTAATTTAGTTATGACAAAAGTTTTAGAAATCGAAAAATATGCTTTTGCAAACAACAAGTCTCTTACAAATGTAATTATGCCAAGAGTGAAATTAATTGGTAAATGTGCTTTCAAAAATAACATTAACCTTAAAAGTGTAAGCGTTCCAAAAGTAATTAATTTTGGATATGAAGCTTTTTCTAATACAAAATTTTTAGATCAAATAATAAATTCAGATAAACAAAAACTTGCAATAATAAATGATATTTTGATAGATGGAAAGTATGCTAAAGGCGAAATTATAATACCTGAAAACGTAACAAAAATAGCTCCTAAAGCCTTTGAACATAATTCATCGCTTAAAAGTGTAAATATGCCAGAAATTAAAATAATCGAAAAACACGCTTTTAGAAGCAACACATCCCTTAAAAGCATAAGTATACCAAAAGTTATCACAATTGGTTCGTACGCTTTTGAAGACAATACTTCTCTTATAAGCGTAAATGCTCCGGAAGTTATCCGAGTTAATAACAGTGCTTTTGAAGGCAATACTTCTCTAACAAATGTAAGTATGCCTAACGTTACGCATATTGGAGATGGTGTCTTTAAAAATAGTATCAACCTTAGAAATATAATCATTCCAAGTGTTATAAAAATTGGAGGTTTCGCTTTTGCTAATAACGAATCACTTAAAAGTGTAAATATTCCGAAAGTCACTACGATTGAGGAAAATACCTTTATAAATAATATTAACCTTAAAAATATAAATATGCCTAACGTGACAAAAATTGGAGATTTTGCTTTTGAAGGCAATAATTCTCTTACAATTCTAAATATTCCAAAAGTTATTGAAATTCAAAAAAGCGCCTTTAGATACAACACTTATCTTAGAAGGGTAAATATGCCTAAAGTTATTAAAATTGGCGATAGTGCTTTTCTAGGCAATATATTACTCAAAAGCATAAATGCTCCCGAAGTTAAATGAATTGGTAATTGAGCTTTTCGTGAAAACAAATCTCTTGTTAGTGTAAATATGCCGAAAGTTACTACTATTTTGCCGTGTGCTTTTAAAGACAATACATCACTTACAAATGTACGTATACCTAATGTTTATACAATCGGTAGTTTTGCTTTTGCTAACAATGAATTGTTAGAAACTGTAAATATCAAAAAAGTTAAAGAGATTGGTGACGGAGCTTTTGAAAGAAATAATTCTCTTGCTAGTGTAAATATGCCAGAAGTAAAAGAAATTGGTAATAGAGCTTTTGAAGGGAATAGATTTCTTGCTAGTGTAAATATGCCGAAAGTTACAAGAATTGGTATTTCATCTTTTCAAGATAACAATCGTCTTAAAAGTGTACAAATGCCAAATGTTACTACAATTGGTAACAGAGCATTTAAAAACAACCATTCATTAAGTTTCGAAAAATCTCAATTACCCGAAAATATGACAAATGATGATTTTAAAACATTAATTGAAGGTTCAAATTGAGAAAAAATCATTACTAAGATAAATTAAATAGTAGAAATTATGCTAAATAATAAAAATATTAAATTTAAGATTATTTTAAAAACTCATAATGATACTTTTTCTTTTTGTAGTAAAAAAGTAACAAATATTCTTTGAATGTAATAAATAAAAAAACTAGCTTAACTAGTTTTTTTATTTATTGATAAAACTCTATATCAAAATTTAAAAATTAAAATAGGTAAACCTATTCCTATTAAAATAATAACTAAATTCAAGATTAATTTAAGATCTAAATTATTTCCTTTATAAAAGAAAGGATGAAAAAAATCTAAGAAAGGATAAATAACAACACCATATTCTTTATTATATTCTAAATAATAAGTACTTATAAATAATAAAAACGCAAAGATAAGGTAAGAAAAAACATAAATTAAACAAATAAATTTATCTTTTTGTAGTATTTTAAGCTTATCTTTTCAAATAAATGCAAAAATAAATATTATCATAGGATTAATTAAGTGTGTGTGCAATGATTTGTATGACTGAAAAATATTTTTTCAATTACTTGTTCATGAGATTAACCCTCAATAAACAAGAAATGTAATTGAAATTAAAATTAAAGAGTGAAAAAACAATCTTCTTATTATGTTTTTTCTACTAAAACACATTAATAGCAATGTTATTAGACTAAAATAATTGGTTAAATTTGTAAAATAAAAGAATTGCGAATATCTAAAAAAATATGATTCTAAACTCTTAGTAGTTGCTTCATGATTAACAGATGAGTTTTTAAATAAAGTCATTCAAGTGATTATTAAACCGTTGGTAATAACTAATAAAAGTAAAACTGATATTAAAGTTATAATTTTACGTTTTTGAGTATCTAATTTAAATAATGTTTTCATAATAGAGAATTATATTATTGAATATAAAAAAATAAAGCATTTTTTGCTTTATTTTTTACGCTTTGGCCCTTGTTGCGATAACTGTCTTTTTAATTCAAAATCAGTACGGTATAAATAATCATCAATAGCTTCAGCTAAACCATTTTGTTCAACGCTTGAAGTATGTAATTTTGCAAATTGTATTGAATAATCATCAATATTAGCCATGGCATAAGAATAATCTGTCATTTCAAACATTGAAATATCATTTTGACTATCACCGATAGCCATTGTTGTTTTAACATCTACGCCAAAAACATTATCACATAATCACTTCATACCTGTACCTTTAGAAATTCCAGGTTTAGTAATTTCGATGTGGGAAACTAAGTAAACTATATTTAAATCAATATTCATTTCTATAGCTTTATCATAAAATTCTTTTAATTTATCTTTATCACCATATAACTCAATTTTATGTAAATCATCAGGTATTTCGCCGGTTAAAATTCAATTATCATATTCACAAAATTCAGTTATAAATTTACGAAATTCTGGTGTAGGATCTTTTAAAAAATATCTGTTATCACCAAAATAATATAAATAAACTCCTACTTGTTCAGCTAAATCTCATATTTTTCTAGCTTCCTTTGTGTCAATATATTCAATATTGAGCACTTTTTTCTCTAAATTATCAAAAATTAAAGCACCGTTAGAACAAACAATATAACGAGAACTCATTTGGTTAGCTAATCTTTGTATTTTTTCGTAAGGAGCATTTCCTGTATTTATAACAAATTCAACTCCTTTTTCTTTAATTTCTGCAGCTTTATCAATATTTACTTGCGATAAAACTTTACCTGGGAACGGATAAATTGTTCCGTCAACGTCACTAAAAATTACTCATTTTTTCATAATTTAAATTATACTAAACTTTGAAAAAACATAACTCAAAAGACTCTTTTTTATTAATATAATAGTTATTATATAACTTTAATATAGTATAATTAAAATACTTATGAATAAAGAAAAGATAAAGAATTTTTCAATTATAGCACACATAGATCATGGTAAAAGTACACTTGCTGACCGTATTTTAGAAATGACAAATACAGTTGCAACTAGAGACTTAACAAGTCAATTTTTAGACTCTATGGATTTAGAAAAAGAACGTGGAATTACAATTAAATTAAATGCTGTACAAATTAAGCACAAAGATTACATTTTTCATTTAATTGATACTCCCGGACATGTTGATTTTACTTATGAAGTTTCACGTTCATTGGCAGCATCAGAAGGTGCCTTATTACTTGTTGATGCTACTCAAGGTATAGAAGCTCAAACTTTAGCCAATGTATATTTAGCATTAGAAAATAATCTTGAGATAATCCCTGTTATTAACAAGATTGATTTACCTTCAGCTGACGTAGAAGCTGTAAAAAAAGAAATAGAAGAAGTGATTGGTATTTCAACAGAAAATGCCGTTTTAGTTTCTGCTAAAACAGGACTAGGTGTAGATAAATTGCTAGACAGTATAGTTAAATATATACCATCACCAAGAAATGCTGATGATAACAAACCTCTTAAAGGATTAATTTTTGACAGTTATTTTGATCCATATAGAGGAGTTGTTATGCTTGTAAGAATTTTTGAAGGTAAACTTAAAGTCGGTGATAAATTTAAATTTATGTCAAGAAACGATGAAGAAAATAATTATCATGTTATTGAACTCGGGATTAGAAATCCACATGAAACTAAAAAAGAGTTTTTAGAAGCTGGGGAAGTAGGATGAGTATCAGCCGCAATTAGAGATGCAAAAGAAGTTAATGTCGGTGATACAATAACATTAATTTCTAACCCTACAAGCAAAGCACTTCCAGGGTATAAAAAAATGAAACCTGTTGTTTTTACGGGATTTTACCCAATAGATACTCGTGATTATTCTTTACTAAAAGAAAGTTTAGAAAAAATTTCACTTAGTGATTCTTCTATAACATGAGATCAAGAAACTTCAAAAGCACTTGGTTTTGGATTTAGAGTAGGATTTTTAGGATTATTACACATGGAAATTCTACAAGAAAGACTCGATAGAGAATATAAAGTCGGAATAATAGCAACTAGTCCTAGTGTTGAATATGAAGTACATATGACAAATGGTGAAGTAGAAATGATAGCCAACCCAACACTATTACCTGATCGTACATTTATTGACAAAATAAAAGAACCGTATGTAGAAGCTAAAATATTTATACCAAATGAATATATTGGTAACGTTATGGAATTATGTCAAAATAAACGCGGTATTTATAAAAATTTAGAAATGATAGATGAAAAACGTTCATTAGTTATTTACGAACTACCATTAGCAGAAACAATTTTTGACTTTTTTGATAGATTAAAATCAAGCACCAAAGGTTATGCATCATTCGAATATGAATGAATTGGGTACCGAGAAAGCGATTTAGTTAAAGTTGATATTTTATTAAACGGAGATAAAGTTGATGCTTTTTCAATAATTACGCATAAAGATAGAGCTTACGAAAATGCTAGAGAATTATGTCAAAAATTAAAAGATGCTATACCTCGCCAAAACTTTGAAGTTCCGGTTCAAGCTACTATTGGTGGTAAAATAATAGCTCGTGAAACTATTAAAGCATATCGTAAAGATGTCACTGCAAAATTATATGGTGGTGACGTTACACGTAGACAAAAATTACTAAAAAAACAAAAAGAAGGTAAGAAGCGTATGAAAAAACTTGGTTCAATTGAGGTACCACAAGAGGCGTTCTTATCAATTCTTAAAACAAATATTGATCCAAAAAAATAAAGGAGATGAAAATGGATAAGAAATTACTTAAAGATGATTTTTTCGCATATATTAATGCACAATGACTAAAAACAGCTAAAATTCCTGATGACCGTTCTAGTATTGGTTCATTTGTAGAATTAGATATTAACTTGGAAAAAATATTAAAAGAGACAATTGTTAATTGATCAAAAAATAACACCGAATTACCTAGTGATCCTAAATTAATTGAAATGATTAAATTTTATAATTTAATTATTGATACAAACAAAAGAGATGAATTAAATTGATCGCCTGCTAAAGAAATGTTTTTAGAACCACTTAGAAAAGAATTAAAAAGTATGACTACTTTTAAAGACTTTTTTAATTGAGAAAAAGATAAATTCCTAGAATATACATATCTACCATTTGATTTTTCAGTTGATGATGATTTTCTAGATAACACTAAAAAAATTGCTTGAATTGGTGAATTACCAACAATTCTACCCTCAAAAGAAACATACCAAAATGAAAAAGAAAAAAACAAACTTCTAAAAGTTTGAAAAGATATGATTATTGATTTGCTTCTTGACTACGGATTAGATAATAACACTGCTTTAAAAATGGTTAACAATGCGATTGAATTTGATGATATTTATAAAGAATATGTTAAAAGTTCAGTTGAAAATGCTGATTATGTATCCGCATATAATTTAAGACAAAGAGGTGAAGTTAATTTATCTAAACGTTTTGATTTTTGAACTAAACTTGATGAATTAATTGGAGAAAAAGTCACTGAAGTATCAATTCAAAACCTTAAAATTTTTGATGCTTTTGATGAAATTTTTGATGATAATAACTTAGAAAAATATAAAGATTTAATGTTTATAGTTAATTTCTTAGGAGTTACACCTTATTTAAATGAAAGAATTAGAACTAAAGCGTCAGTATACAGAAATACCGTATACTCAATAAACAAAAATAGATCAACAGAAGACTATGCATTTGATTTAGTTAAAAAATATTTTGGTATGCCGTTAGGTATGTATTATGCTAAAACATACTTTGGAGAAAAAGCTAAAAAAGATGTTGAAGAAATGGTGCAAAGTATGATTGAAGTATATAGAGAAAGACTTCAAAAAAACACCTGACTTTCTAAAAACACAATTGAAAAAGCACTTATTAAATTATCTAAATTTGAATATATGGTCGGATATCCAGAAATAATACGTCCTTACTTCTCAAAATTTAAAGTAAAAACATACGAAGAAAACGGAAGTATTTTCGAAGCTGTTCATTCATTTTCAAAAATAATTGCAAAATATAGATTAAGTTTATATCACAAACAAGAAGATAAAAGATATTGATCAATGTCGCCATCGACAATCAACGCTTACTACCACCCAATGAAAAATCACATTGTTTTCCCGGCTGCAATTTTGTCATACCCATTTTATGATGTTAATAGATCTAAAACAGCTAACTTTGGTGCGATTGGTGCTGTTATAGCTCACGAAATATCTCATGGTTTCGATAATAATGGAGCTCAATTTGATGAAAATGGTAAATTAAACAATTGATGAACAGATAACGATAGAAAAGAATTTCAAAAAAGAACAGAAGCTGCGATTAAACTATTCGACGGTAGAGAAACTGAATTTGGAAAAGTTAATGGTAAATTAACAGTTTCAGAAAACATAGCAGATTTAGGTGGATTTGATTGTGCTTTAGAATCTGCACAACGTGAAAATGATTTTAAAGCAGAAGAATTCTTTGAAAGTTGAGCTACAACATGACGTTCAATTTATAAGGAAGGAACTGCAAAACGTTTATTAGATTCAGACGTTCATTCTCCTGCTAAAATACGTGCAAATGTTATTTTAGGAAATAATGAATTATTTGAAAAAACTTATAATATAGAACCTGATGATAAAATGTATGTATCGCCAGAAAATAAAGTTAAAATTTGATAAAAAAGAGGCATAAACCTCTTTTTTATTATTAATTTCGCGTTAAAAAACAATATTATCTTTAGTCGCGGACTTAATATTATCGCCATATATTTTTTTGAGTTTATCCACTTTTATTATTTCTTTATAAGAACCTACATTATTTTGATTTACAATACCGTTTTCAACAATAATAACTTCAGATTCAAGAAATAATACATGATTAGGATCATGTGTTGATAAAATAATAGTCTTCCCCAAGTCTTTTTTTGCTTTTAATATAGATAATACTTTTTGTTGATTTTTTAAATCTAAAGCGCTCGTTGGTTCGTCTAAAAAAATAATTTCGGTATCCTGTAAAAAAGCAGCGCATAATTCAATTATTTGTCGTTGACCCCCTGATAAATTATTTATTTTAGTATTTATAAAAGAACTCATATTTACTTCGTTTAAAATAGCTCTTATTTTAGAATCGTCTTCTAACGAAGGTTCTTGATAAAATTTATATTTATTAACAAAACTAAATCTTAAATATTCCAAAACAGTATACTCATTTTCGATTGAAATAACCTGAGGTACGTAGCTAAAAATTTTTGATCTTTCTTTTATTTTAATTTTTGATAAATCGATATTATTAATAAAAATTTTTCCGCTATTTGGTTTATTTATGCCTGCTAAAAGCTTAATTAATGTAGTTTTACCAGAACCATTAAGACCTAAAACTGTATATATTTTTCCTTTTGAAAAAGATAAATTAATATTTGTTAAAATATTGCTCATTTTATTATATTTAAAACTTAAATTTTGAATTTTTATGATAGTATTAACTTTTTTCATTTTTACCTTTTTTAACAATTAAAATATAGGCGAATAATATAGCTCCTATAATTCCGGAAATAGCACTTATTGGAATTTCTCCTGAAGTTAAGGTTCGTGAAATAATATCTATAATAACCATAAAAGAACCGCCTATAGTTATACTAAAAGGAATAGTTGTTTTTGTATTTTTACCTAATCAAATTCTAATAATATTAGGAATTACTAACCCAATTCAAGTTATATTCCCTGCAACAGCAATCGAACTAGCTGTCAAAAGTGTCGAAATAATTATTATTATTCATCTATAATATTTGTAATTTAACCCTCTACTTTGCGCAATTTCTTCGCCTCTACTTATGATATTTATTCTTCATCTAATAGAAAATAAAATTATTATTGAAACTATATAAATAGGCATAAAAATTCAAACTTGGTACATTTTAACTTCCGAAAAACTACCCATGAGTCAAAAAATTATTGAAGGTAATTGAGTTTGTTCGTTAGAAACTGTTTTTATTACACTAATAACACTTGACATAAAACCAGTTATTATTATTCCTGCTAATATTAAAGATAAAGTCTTAGTGTTTTTAAACATTTTTGAGACAAATATTGTTATCAAAATTGTTAAAATACCAAAAATAAACGCAAAAAATGAAACTCCCATACCTCACATTACATTAGATAAACCTAAAACTATTGCAAACCCAGCACCAACACTAGATCCCGAAGATACACCAAGTATACTTGGTGAAACTAAATTATTTTGAAATGTTTCTTGATAAATTAAACCAGATAAAGTTAATGCTCCACCTACCATAAAAGCTAATAAAGTTCTAGGTAATCTTAAATTTAAAATAACATTATATTCAATAGTATTTTCTGTATTTAATTTACCAAATATTATTTGTAAAAATTTATTAAAATTAATATTATATCTACCAAAACATAAAGATATAAAAATAATTAATAATGATAATAATATAGTAATTCCAAATAATATATATTTTTTAGTTTTAAGCATTTGGTTGTATACCGCTTAAAATTTTAGTAATTTCATCATCGGCTAAATCATAGTTATAATATGTTTTGTATGTATTTTTCAACATTGATCGTATATCGAAATTGAAGATTTCGGGCCAAAATTCATTAGCAAGATAAGCGATAAATATTTTTAACTCGACTCCAATTTGTTCAAAAGGTATCACACCTAAAGGTATATTTATTAAATTATTTTGCCTTACCGCTTTTAGTGACGAAAATGTTTCATCAGATTTTAAAGCATTAATGTTTTCGTTTTGGAATTTACCTCCAAAAAGATAGTAATCAGCATTGTCTTTTAATAACTGTTCCTTTGTTGCTACATTATTTTCAATAGTAAATTCACCTGGAACATAATAAACTTTTAAAATACGCATTATAGATGATAATAAAGTATCTTGTCCAGACTCTGTGTAAGTTACTCCTTTGTTTTTGTCACCGCGTACGTATCAAACTTTTTTAATTATTTCTTTATTTGATAATTTTTCTTTTATTTCTAATATAATTTGATTCAATTCATTAATTCACGTATTAACTTTATTTTTCACTTGAGTGTCAGTAAAAATTTTAGTTAATATTTCTGGATATAATGTTATAAAATCGTCATATGTGGGTTGATGATATTGGCTAATAACCATAGACGACATTCCCGCCTCAATAACGGAATTTGCCACAATAGGATCTGGAGCAATTACTAAATCATAGCCTTGTGCTAAATATTCTTCTTTATTTGGGCTATATTGTAATTTAGTATACTTTTTAGAATTAGGATATATTTTATTTATTCATTGATTGTCGAGTGTCGACTTGTAAACCCCACTAATTCTATCTCCTAAACCAAAAGCGATTAGCATACCAATCCCTGATCTTCCTGGAATCGCAATATTTTTAGCATTAATTCTAACTTTTCTTTCTATAGAAGAAGTATCAATAACATCAACGCTATTTTCACTTTTAATTTCTTTACTACATGAAATTGAAATTATTGGTAAAGTTAATATACCAACAGGAATAGTTAATAAAAATTTTTTAAATTTCATTTTTTACCTTTCATAAAATTTTAGAAATATTATACAAAAATAGTTTAACATAAAAAATATTTGATAAATTGATAATTTTTTATAAAAATTATTTTTTATCTCTTGATCATTCTACATAATTAAATGTTTTTATTTTATATCCATTCTTTAAAGAACTATTAATATAACTTTCAATACTATCATCAACTTTCTTTAATAACTCTACAATTGTCTGAGCATCAAATAGCGAATCATGAAATTTACCCATTTCTAAACCAAATTCTTTTGCTAGGTTTTCTAGCTTATAACTCTTAAGGCCCGGCACATTTTTTTTCATCGTATTAAAACTACATAGATAATTAAATTTTACATTTTCCAATTTATCACCAATATTTTCACTATAATATTTGAAATTAAAAAATAATCTGTAAATATCAAAAGCGGCGTTATGTGCTATTCATAAATAATCACCAGTTAAATATTTATATATTTTGTTAAATTCTTCGTAAAATTTAGGTTTATTTATCAAAAATTCATCGCTTATTTTGTGAACTAAGTAAGCTTGGCGATGTATTCGAAGGTCATTTTTAAAGTAAAAGTTAATCTCATCAACTTTAATTTCATTTTCATATACAACTAACGATAGTTGTATAATTTCACCTTGCAAAGATGTTGTTTCTGTATCGAAAAATACAATTTTATTGTACTTCTGTTTTATTTCGCTTTTTTTATTACTTTTTATTTTATTTACAATTTTTGTCGGAACATTTTCCTTATATTCTTTAATCATTAAAGTTTTTTGACAAAGAATATTTAGTTGATTTTCGTTATAAAGGTTAATAAATTCTTCAACACTAATTTCATTACTGAAACCATCTAAAATTTTTAATAAAATTATCTCAAATTTTTGAAAATCATTAATAGTAATCTTATAACGCATATTATCTTTAATGTTTAGTAAATAACCAACAGGAATATTCTTATTTTTAGATGTTTTATATAAAATAAGCAAGTAAACTGCAACTTGAAAAAAATGTGTAAGAGATAAATTTGACACAAACTTAATCTCGTGCACTTCGTTTGTATATTTTTGATAAAAATCAATTATACCCAAAATTTTATTATCTCAATTAACGCCAATTTGCTGCTCAAAATTACTTTTTGATAAATATTTTTGCATTCTTGAATATATTTTATTATGATTTTCTTTATCAATTCAAGTTGGAAAATTGTTTATATTATCCTCAAAATGTTTTAGTCTAGTTATATCATTTGTTTCAATAGAATGCTTAATAAAACATAACTCTAAAAAAGAATTAAATTCCTTGTTGATAATTTTCTCTATATACTGGTGTGTTTCTTTCGATATTGAATTAAACATAGTAAAAAAATTTAATATTATTCTATTAATTTTCTTAATTTCATCTAAATTATCATTTCCTAATATTTGTTCGGCATAAATTCCATTAATATCTGAAATATCATAAAAGAAACCATCATAAGTAATTATGTTTGAAATTTTAATAATTTCATCTTTTTTATTTATTTCACTAATATCTATTAAACTCTTTAGTTCTTCTTCTATTTCAATAGGTATAAACTTTATAATTTCAGTTGCTTTTTTGATATTATAAGCTTCGTCACTTGAGTCATTTTCATAGTCTATTCAACCATCAATTTGATCTTTCATACCTTCCATTAAAGTAGGCAATGATCTATTTTTATTAAAAAATATATGTAATTCTTCAATATTTCTAGTTGCTGCCACATAAAACAATTTATTAAATTCATCTATAGTATATTTCTTTTGAACATCACCATCAAGATTAATTATTATAACTATTTTACGTTCCAAACCTTTTACTTGATGTACAGAACTAAAAACAATTTTCCCATGCATTTCTTTAAAATCTACTTTTTCTTCGTTATCAGATCTAGAAACATATACTTTAAAACCCTTTAATGTAAGTTTATTAGCGGTATCTCGTATTATATTAATATTAGTAGTATTCGATAGAACAAATATATTTTCTTGTCCGTATTGGTGAATTTTTTCAACTATAGTTTCTTCAAACAATTTATCTTTATATTCAAAAGCATTAATTTTTAATATACCTTCTTTGTTCAAAGCATTAAAAGACTCGCTTTTATATTGTTTACTTTCTTTTAACATACGCCAGGTAGCATTAGGCACCCTAAACGAACCATTTATTTCTAATTTTTTTCAAGTTTTAGAAGGTATTAATTTATCAATATTTTCAAGAAACATTGAACTAGCTTTTTTGAAGTTATATATTTCTTGATTTGAATCGCCTATAAACATGACTCTCGCTTTTGCGTTATATTTTAATATTTTAAGTATTAAAACTCAATAAAGTGGAGTTATATCCTGTGCTTCATCTATAATGATTGTATCGTATTCATCAACAGTTAATATTTTAGATTCATTAAACTCTTTTAAGCCAAGATCGTCCATAACTATTTTTTTGCTCTTTTTAGTTGCGAAAGAGTGAAATGTATGAATGTCACAATTTTTTATTGTAATATCTTTTTTTAAAATCCTTATTTTTGTATCATTTACTAATTTTGTATTATATGATAAAACTAATATTTTTGAGTTTAAATTATATTTATTTGACTCATAAATAATTTCTACTATAACTCTAGTTTTTCCACTGCCAGCAGCCGCATTTACTATTAAATTATCACCATAAAAAGAATTAATTATCTTTCTTTGTTCTAAAGATAATTCATTATTTTTATTTTCTTTTTTCATTTTTTAGTTAATTAGAAAAATAGAGGTTACCCTCTATTTTAAATAATTAAAATTCCTCAATTGTTCCATTAAGTTCTTCAAATGCTGCTTTTGCAGAAGCAGAAGCTTTATTTACTACAACATGTAATTTTTTAGTTAATGTACCATTTCCTAATAATTTTATTGGTAATGATCTTTTTACTAAACCTTCTTCGAATAATCTTTCTACTGTTACTTTTTCACCATCTTTAAATTTTAACTCTAAATCAGATAAATTAATTACTTGGTATTCAACATGATTTACGTTTGTAAATCCACGTTTTCCAATACGACGGAATCAAGGAGTTTGTCCCCCTTCAAATCCTAATCTGTGCCCTTTACGTTTATTTTGTCCTGATTGACCTTTACCAGCTTGTTTACCTTTTCCGGCAGCATGCCCACGCCCTTTACGGTGTTTTTCTGGTCTTGAACCTTCTGTTGATTTTAATGTATGTAATTTAATTGCCATAATTATTTAAAATCCTTTACATCTTTATCTCTAAGTTCTGCAATTTGTTCAGGTGTTCTTAATTGTTTAAGGGCTTTAACTGTTGCTTTAACAATGTTTGCTTTTTTACGTGAACCATATGTTTTTGTAACAATATCTGTGTAACCAGCAAGTTCAACAACTGCACGTACTGCACCAGAAGCGATAAGACCTTTTCCTTTTGGAGCAGGTTTTAACATAACTTTTGATGCTAAGTATTTTGTCATTGGAATTTCGTGTGGAATTGTACCTGTTTTACTATCAAGTGGAACTGTTACTAAATTATTTTTAGCATCTTTGATAGCTTTCTTAATTGAGTCTGGAACTTCGTTTGCTTTCCCGTGACCGTATCCAACTACACCTTTTTTATTTCCAATAACAACAAAGGCTGAGAAACTAAATCTTCTTCCACCTTTAACAACCTTTGTAACACGAGCAATATCGATAACTTTTTCAGTATATTCTGATTCTGCTCTTTGACGGTTATTTCTTGTGTTGTTTCTTCTTGGTCCACGACGATTTTGTGTTCTAACTTTATCTGAATTTTCGTTTTGATCATTAGCAACATTTTTTCTTGGTCTAAAAGTTTTTTTAGCAGTAACTTCTTTTGTACCTGTTGTTTCGTTTTGAGTTAAAACTTTTTTATTATCTTTTTCCATAATTAGAATTTAACTCCTTTCGCTCTTACTGATTCAGCAAATGCTTTTACACGACCATGATATAAATATCCACCACGATCAAATACTACTTCTTTAATTCCTAATGAATTAATTTTTTCTCCCATTAATTCACCTAATTTTTCAGCAGCTTTAATGTTACCACCATATGTTTCATCTTTAAGTGTTGAAACTGATGCTAATGTAACTCTTTTTTGGTCATCGATTAATTGTGCATAAAAGTTTTGGTGAGATTTAAAAACGTTTAAACGTGGTTTTGTAGCTGTACCGTTAATTCAGTAACGTGCACGTTGGTGTTTAACTTTTCTAGCTTGATTTCTTGATAATTTTGCCATAATGTTTTAATTAACTTCTTAATACTATTTAGAAGCTGTTTTCCCTTCTTTACGTCTAATTTTTTCACCTTTATATGAAATACCTTTACCTGAGTAAACACTTGGTTTTCTAACTGCTCTAACAATTGAAGCAAAGTGCCCTACGTTTTGTTTATCGATACCAAATACTGAAACTTCTGTTGGTTTTGCAACTGTAACTTTAATGTCACTTGGAATTTCTAATGAATGGATGTGGCTATATCCAGCTGATACATCTAGTTTTGAACCTGATAAAACAGCTTTATACCCAACTCCTTTAATTTCTAAATCAATTTTGAAACCTTTTGTAACACCTTCAATCATATTTGAAATATGAGAATTTGTTGTTCCATGTAATTGTTTAGTTGTTTTTTCTTCGTTTGCACGAATTGTTGAAACTTTATTATCTTCTACTTTTACTGTGATTAAATGACTAAATGTTCTTGTTAAAGTACCTAATGGTCCTTTAACTGTAACTGTTGAATTATCTACTGTAACTGTTGCTCCAGCAGGTATTGTTAAAATACGATTTCCTACACGAGACATACAACTACCTATCAAATGTGAGCGATAATTTCACCACCCACTTTTGCCTCTCTAGCTTGTGTTCCTGTCATTAATCCTTTTGATGTAGAAATGATAACTGTTCCATATCCTGACATAATTGTTGGAATTTCAAGAGTTTTTACATAAACTCTAAGACCTGGTTTTGAGATTCTTTTAATCCCAACAATAGCAGGTTGATTTTTCTTGTATTTTAATGTAACTACTAATTCTTTTGATGTACCTTCACCTTTAACTTCATAAGATGAAATATAACCTTCTGAGTGAACCACTTTTAAAATTTCTTCTTTTTTTGTTGAATAAGGCATTGAAACTGTTTTGTGTTTTCTAATATTCGCGTTTTTAATACGAACTACTAAATCTGAAATTGGATCTGTAATAAACATAATTATCAACTCGCTTTCTTCACACCTGGAATTTTACCTTCATGCGCAAGGTTTCTAAAACAGATACGACATATTTTATATTTTCTTAATACTGCATGTGGACGTCCACATAATTCACAACGTGTATATGCACGTGATGAAAATTTTGGTTCGCGTTTCGCCTTAACTATTAATGCTTTTCTCGCCATTATTTAGCTCCTTTTTTTTCAAATGGTACACCTAATGATTCTAATAATGTTCTTGCTTCTTCGTTTGTTTTAGCTGTAGTTACTACAAGAACATCTAACCCTTTAATACGACGAATTTTATCAAATTCGATTTCTGGGAAAATAATTTCTTCTTTAATACCTAAAGCAAAATTCCCTCTACCATCAAATGCTTTAGGGTTTGCTCCACGAAAATCACGAATACGTGGCATTGCAACATTTATTAATTTATCTAAAAATTCTCACATTCTATCTCTACGTAGTGTAACTTTTCCACCCATAGCCATTCCTTCACGAAGTTTTCATGAAGCGTTAGATTTTTTAGCTTTTGTTTCGAATGGTTTTTGTCCTGAAATTAATGTTAATTCATTTAAAACTTCTTCGATTGCTTTTGAATTTGAAACTTCTTTACCAGCTGTCATGTTTAATACAACTTTTTCAATTCTAGGTACTTGCATTGATGAAGAGTAGTTGTATTTTTCTTTAAGAGCCGGAACTGCTTTTTCTAAATAAATTTGTTTTAACATATACTACACTTCCTTTTGAGTTTTTCTAGCAACTCTTACTTTTTTACCGTTTTTATTAATTTTATATCCTAGTTTTGAAGTTTGTTGTTTACTTGTTTTACTTGATTTTTTTACTAAATAAGCTACGTTTGATGCATGAATTGGAGCAGCCATTTCTGTTATAGAACCGTCTTGATTTTGTTGTGTTGGTTTGTTGTGTTTTGTAACGATATTTACATCTTTAACGATAACTCTATTTGTTTTGTGGAATATTTTTTCAATAACTCCAATTTTCCCTTTTTCTTTACCAGCAATTACAATAACTTGGTCGTCTTTTTTAAATTTAATTTTTGTCATAATTTAATTTTCCTTTACTACTATAATACTTCTGGTGCTAAAGAAACAATTTTAGGGAATTTTTCTCTAATTTCACGAGCAACTGGTCCAAAAACACGAGTTCCACGTGGTGTTAAATCTTCTTTAAGAATAACAACTGCGTTATCATCAAATTTAATATATGAACCGTTTGTACGGTGAATACCATATTTTGAACGCACAACTACCGCTTTAACAACTTGACCTTCTTTTACCATACCGTTAGGTAAAGCTTTTTTTACTGAACAAACTATAATATCACCAATTTTAGCAACTTTTTTCTTTGATCCACCTAATACACGAATTACACCTATTGTTTTTGCACCTGAGTTATCAGCTACATTTGCTCTTGATAATTCTAAAATCATATTAGTTGTTTCCTTCGATAGCAGATTCTTTTACTGATACTAATCTAAAGTGTTTTGTTCTTGAAAGTGGTCTTGTTTCCATAATAACAACAATATCGTTTAATTTAGCAACTTCATTTTCGTCATGTACTGCAAATCTTTTAGTTGATTTGTAACGTTTTGAATAAAGTGGGTGTTTTTTGTATGTGTCAACAGCAACAATAATTGTCTTAGCACTTTTACCTGCTGAAACAACTTTACCTGTTAAAGTTTTTCTTGTATTTCTTTCCATAATTATTTATTCTCCTTTTTGGCATTTAATGCTGTAAGAGTTTTAGCAATATCTGTTCTTAAAAGTTTAATTTTGTGTGTATCTCTTAAATCACCAGTAACGTTTCTATATCTAAGTGTGAATAATTCTGCTTTTAATTTTAAAGTTAATTCTTCAAGCTCTTTTGTTGATTTTTCTAATAAATCTTTGTAACTCATAATTATTCATCTCCTTTTCTTTGAACTATTTTTCATTTAACAGGTAATTTGTGACCAGCTAAACGAAGAGCGTCACGCGCAATTTCTTCACTAACACCACCAACTTCAAACATCATTGTGTTAACTTTTACTGCTGTATATCATAATTCTGGAGCACCTTTTCCTGAACCCATACGAACACCGATAGGTTTAGATGTTTTAGAAAAGTGTGGGAAGATTCTAATAATAACTTGACCTTCACGACCCATTCTACGTGTTGCTGCAATACGTGCTGATTCTATTTGACGAGCTGTAACTCATGCTGATGTAACTGCTTGCAATCCGAATTCACCGAATGCAACAGTGTTTCCTTTTGTAGCTTTTCTTTTGTCGTGTCTAACAACAAAAGGTTTTCTATATTTAGTTCTTTTAGGTTGTAACATTATTTTTTACCTCCTAAAATTTCTCCAAGTGAAACTCAAACTTTAACACCAATAGCTCCATATGTTGTTCTAGCTGTTGCTGTTGCGTATTCTACATTTTGTCTTAATGTATGAAGTCTCATTTCTCCTTCAGAATAACCTTCTGAACGAGCCATATCAACTCCGTTTAAACGACCGCTAACCATAGTTTTAATACCTTTAGCACCTGCTTTTAAAGCAGCTCTAATAGCAATTTTTTGTGCTTGACGGAAGCTTTCACGGTTTTCTAATTTTGTTGCAATCATTTCTGCAAGTAATCTTGCGTTTAAGTCATAATTTTTTAATTCTATAACTTGTAATTTTAAATTAAGATTTTTATTTTTAACAAATTTTTGAACCTTAACTGTTAATTCTTGAATGTTCTTACCTTCTTGACCTAACATTGCTGCAGGTTTAACTGTGTGTAAGTTAACTGTCACTTTGTTATCTTTAGTTCTTTTTATTTCAACTTTTCCGATTTGGTATTCACGTACTAATTTATCAAAGAATTTATAAATTTTAGCATCTTCAACTAAATATGATCCGAAATTATCTTTATCTGCAAATCATGTTGAATTATGGTTTTTTGAAACTCCGTAACGGAATCCATTTGGATTAACTTTTTGTCCCATTAGTTTCTCTCCTCTAATACTATTGATAAATTTGATGTACGTTTTAAAATTGAATAAGCTCTACCTTGACTTCTTGGTTGGAATCTTTTAAGTGTTGGACCTTCATTTACATAAACTTCTTTTACGAATAATTTTGATGCGTTCATTCCGTGGTTGTTTGTTGCGTTAGCAACTGCTGAATTAAGTAATTTAAGGAAAATTGGTGCTGATTTTTTAGATGTATTTTCTAAAAGACCTAAAGCAACATTAACATCTTTTCCTCTGAATAAGTTAGCAACCAATTTTGCTTTAGATGAACTTACTCTTTGTAATTTTACATGTGCTTTTGCTTGTTGTGCCATTATTTCTTCTTACCTTTATCTGCACCATGACCTGAAAATGTTCTTGTAGGTGCAAATTCCCCTAATTTATGTCCAACCATATCATCTGTTACGTAAACTTCGATAAATTTATTTCCGTTATGAACTGCGAATGTTAAACCAACGAAACTTGGGAAGATTGTTGAACGTCTTGATCAAGTTTTAATTGGTTTTTTAGGTGCGTTCCCTTCTACAATAGCATCTACTTTTTTAAGTAAATGATCATCTGCGAATGGACCTTTTTTAAGACTACGTGCCATTATTTAGCATCCTTTCTTCTTCTTAAAATAAGTTTATTTGAAGATTTTTTAGTTTTTCTTGTTTTAACTCCAAGAGCTTTTTTACCTCAAGGTGTAAGTGGGGCTTTACGTCCAACAGGTTGTTTACCTTCCCCTCCACCATGTGGGTGATCTACAGGGTTCATAACTGAACCACGAACTGTAGGTCTGATTCCTTTATGTCTATTGATTCCAGCTTTACCTACGTTAACAAGTGAATGTTCTTCGTTACCAACAACACCAATTGTTGCACGACAACGAGCTAATACACGACGTGTTTCTCCTGATTTAAGTCTAAGAACAACGTATTTTCCATCGTCATCTTTACCAAGTAATTGAGCTGATGTTCCAGCACTACGTGCTATAATACCACCACCTCCTGGTTGCATTTCGATGTTGTGTACAAATGTACCTTCAGGAATGTTAGATAATGGAAGTGCGTTCCCAACAACGATATCAACATTTTCTCCTGAAATAACTTTTTGACCTAAAACTATTCCTTTAGGTGTTAATATATATCTTTTTTCTCCATCAGCATATGCTAATAAACTAATGTTAGCTGAACGGTTTGGATCATATTCAATAGTTTTAACAATAGCTGGGATATTATCTTTATTACGTTTAAAATCTACAAGTCTGTAAAATCTTTTTACACGTCCTCCGTGATGTCTAACAGTTATTTTACCTTGGTTATTACGCCCTGCATGATATTTTAGATTAACTAAAAGTGATTTTTCAGGTGCATGACCAGATAAGTTTTGTCTGAAATCAAGAGAAGACATATTTCTACGACCATTTGTAGTTGGCTTATAATGTTTAATTGCCATAATTGTCTTTTCTCCTTTGCTTAAAAATAGTGCGGAATTTCTTTTAAGCAATATTTTAATCCGCTTTTATTTATATTTTTGTTTAAATTAAATAACTAAAGTTCATCGGAGAACTATTCTCCACCAACTTTACGTTTTGTTGTTGTTTTTGCTTTAACAGTTGCTTTTTTTGTTGCAACTTGTTTTTTAGATGCTAATTTTTTAGCTACTTTATTTTCAACGTCTTTTGCTTTTGCTTCTTTTGCTTTTTTAGCTTCTTTTGCTTCTTCAGAAACTATTTGCGCTTTTTCTTCATCATCACTTGGAATATAGTTAATTGATTGACCTTCTACTAATTTAACCATAGCTTTTTTGTAACGATTTGTAAATCCGTGGAAACGACCAACACTTTTTGGTTGTTTTTCGACTTTAATTGTTCTAACAGACGCTACTTTTACACCAAAAATTGTTTCAATAGCTTCTTTGATTTGATATTTATTAGCAGCGTAGTCAACTTTAAAAACAAATGTTGATTGTGTTGTTCTTAAAACATCAGTTTTCTCTGTTAAAATTGGTGATTTAATTACTTGAGTTAATTCCATGATTATTTAGCCTTTCTTTCCAAAAGCTCTAAGCTTTGTTTTGAAATGATCATTACATCTGCACCAACTATTTCTTCAACAGTTAATGAATTAGCTTTAGTTGTAGCAACATTTGGTAAATTTTTAGCTGATTTAAATACGTTGTAATCTTCATTTACTACTAATACGTGTCTTAAATCATTTACATTAAGTTCAACTAATTTATTAACTAAATCTTTTGTTTTGATTGAGTTTAATGTTAAGTCATCAACAATAACTGCATTGTCTTGTGATAATAATGTAAGTGCTGATACAAAAGCGTTGTATTTAACTTTTTTATTTACTTTAAGTGAATAATTTTTATTTGATTGAGGCCCAAAAGCTCTACCACCACCTACTCAAATTGGTGAACGCATAGAACTGTGACGTGCTCTACCTGTACCTTTTTGTCTTCATGGTTTTTTACCACTTCCACTAACTTCGGCACGATTTTTAACTTGGTGTGTACCTTGTCTTCTTGATGCTCTTTCTGATAAAATTGTGTCAAAAATAGCTTGTTCATAGATTTTTTCACTTTGGAATAACGCTTTAGGTAATTTAACTTCTGATTTTAATACTTTTTTAACTACTTTTTTAGTTGTTGTAGTTGTTTTTACTTCTTTTTCTTTTTTTGCTACTACTTTTTTTGTTTCTGTTTTTTTAGCAGCAGGTTTTTTAGTTGTTGTAGTTGTTTTTTTAGCAGCAGGTTTTTTAGTTGTTTTTGTTGTAGTTTCTTTTTCTACTTTAGCTTTTTTTGTTTCTGCCATAACTATTTATCCCCTTCTTGAGCTTCTTTAGCTTCTGCTTCTTCTATTAATGCTTTTAATTCTGATGAATGCATTCCAACTGTAACTTCAATATTGTGTTTTTTAGCTTGTTCAATTAATTCATTTAATAATTGAACTTCTTGAACATCAACAAGTTTAACACCTTCGTGAGCTGGAAGACCTTTAACAGCTTCTTTAACAACTATATATGACTTTTTAGGTCCAGGAATTGATCCTTTAACTAAAATTAAATTATTTTCTAAATCAACTTTTACAACTTCTAAGTTTTGCACAGTGGTTTTTACATTACCTAAATGACCTGGCATTGTCATACCTTTGAAAACTCTGTTTCCTGCGATATCTCCAAGTGATCCTGTTTGTCTTACTGGTTGTGATCCACCACCACCACCGTGTGATTTAGGTCCAATGTGTTGGTTGTGTCTTTTAATTGTACCAGCAAAACCTTTTCCTTTAGATGTACCTGTAACATCAACAAGTTCACCAACTTTAAATATGTCAGCTTTAATTGTGTCTCCAAGTTCGAAACCTGACATTTCACGAACTTCTTTTACGAAGCGCTTAGGTGTTGTTTTAGCTTTAGCAAACTGACCGCTATCTGGCTTATTAACACGGTTAGCTTTTTGTTCAAATACGGCAAGTTGTGTGGCAACATAACCGTTTTTGTCGTTTGTTAAAACTTTAGTAACAACATTTGGTTGTACTTCTATTACAGTAACAGGTATTCTTAAACCTGTTTCGGTGTAAATTTGAGTCATACCAACTTTACGTCCTAAGATTCCTTTCATTTTTTCTCCTTAAAAATTTTAATTTAAATTATTTAACTTTAATTTGAATTCCTACACCAGCAGGTAATTCTAATCTGTTTAATTTGTCAGTAACTTCACTATTAGCGTTTTCAACAACTACTAATCTTTGATGAGTTCTACTTTCAAATTGTTCACGACTTGGTTTGTTAACGTGAACTGATCTTAAAATTGTGATTTCATCTCTTTTAGTTGGTAATGGAATTGGTCCACTAACTTTAGCTTTAAGTTCTTTTAACAATAAATAAACTTTTTTAGCTCCTTCATCAACTAATGTATGATCAAACCCTTTAATTTTAATGTTTAGTTTGCTCATGTTGTCTCCTTTTGTTCTTTTGAACAATAACTCACTATAAAAACCTAGATAATACCTCAACAACTTTGTATTACTAGCAACCTTATAGATCTACGTTATAGTTGCTTTATAATTATATAATAAAAACCGAAAAATAGAAATCATTTTTTTCGGTTTTTAATTTTAACAACTGTTCTCGGTGTATCATTATGCAATTCTTTTGTCTATTCAATCCTCTAGAACTTCTTCTGGGACGTATTCAAAACCTTTTTCAACTATTTCGTCTCCTTTTAATAATATAGTTGTAGGGACCTTTAAAACTCTTCATTTAGTATTAGGGTCTCTAAAAAGTTTTGCTTCTTCAGCGTCAACATTTATAAATTCAACTTGATTATTTCCTTCAAATTTATTTGCAACTTCATTGAAAACGGGTTTCATCATTTTACAATCTGTACATCATTCAGTTGTAAAAGTTAAAAAAGTTAATTTATCTGTATCTTTATTTTTAATTAATTCTTGAGCTTCTGCTCAATTCATTTTTTTAATCATTTTTTCTCCTTTTATTAATTATTAAATTAATCTTGAAAATCAAATTCATCTAGCCAATCTTTTTCGTGATTATATTCTTTCTCTTCAGATAATTTTATTGTTATCGGTGTATGTCTATTTTCGATATTATAATCAAACTCTTCAGTCTTTGATTTTAAGTCATTATATCAAAAATAAAAATCTTCAACTACCTTTGAATCAGTTTTTTTTAAAATTATTTTTTCTAATTTTGAATAACTTAAATTTTTAAAATCTAAAACAAAATGTCTAGCTGCATAAAATAAAAAATCATAATAATCTTTTACCCTTTTAGTGTATATAAAATCATTATTTTCGTTTTTTAAAAACCTTACTTTTTCGCTTAATGTTATTTTTTTATTACTAAATAATTGGCGAAATTTAATGTTTGTCAAATGAGAAAAAATAGAAAATGTAATTAAAGCTAAAGCGAAAATAGGTAAAATTGGAGATAAAAAAGGTATATACAAAATATTTATTAAGGTATCAAAAAAAACTCCTATATTATTTCAAACTGAAACATTATCAATTGTAAAATAATCTTTTTTGCTTAACCCGAACTTTTTTCATCACCCTTCGGTAAAAATTAAAGATAAATTTTTAGGTTGAAAAGAAAAATTTTCAATAGTCAAAAAATGTATAACTAAATGATCTAAAAGTGTAGCTGCTACAAAAAAGTATATTATTGAAGAGTAAATTTTATATCTTAATTCTCCGATTCGAATCATATTAATTCTACTAAAATAGAAAATTATTTTATTTTCATTAAAATTAAAATAAATTTCAAAACAAAAAACTATTGTAAAACCAACGAATAGAAATATAATAGTATTGCCGAATAAAAGTCCAAAACTATAAATATAAAATCAATTTAAAATTTCGGGTAAAACATTTGTGTTAAACAGAAGAAAAAAAGCAAAAAGCAAAATAAACAATACTATCCCTATAGTAAGTTTTATTTTGCTAATTTTTTTGTAAAATACTTCCCTATTATTGTTACTATTTAACACCTCCAAATAAGGCATTTTAAGTAAATTTAATAATTTATTTTTTAACATTTTAATTTACCTGTGTAAGAGTGAAGGCTACCATCGGATCTTTATCTGTTAATTTGAATATTTTTTTTCTTATAGTTTTTCTAACTCTTTCGTTTAACTCTCTCATATTAGCGTATTCTTTGCTAGAAATCAAATCAATAATTATATCTTTTATTAATCTATCAAATTTAGAGTATTCATCACTATTTATTACACCAACATAATTAATATGCAATTTACCAATTATTTTCTTTGTCTTAGGTGAATATAAAGAATTAATAATAACAACACCATCACGACCTAAAACTTCTCTCTCAGCGAGAACTTCTGAAGAAATATCTCCAACCCCAAAACCATCTATAATAGTATCGCCAATTTCCTTTATTCTACCGTTATGAGAAATTAATTTTCCGTTTTCAAAATGTGCAATTTTACCATTTAAAAGCACAATTGAATTTGTATTTTTGTTTTCTGTTTGTAAATAATCACAAATGTCAACTAAATACCTATATAAACCTTGTGCAGGTATAAAATAATTTGGCTTTAAATTTTTAATTAAACTAAAAATATCCTCTCTTGATGGTCTACAATAAAAATACTCATTTTCTGGAACATCAATTAAATTAGAAGTGACTTTAGCAATTTCATCTAATGTTTGAGCCGCTTCGGATTCTAAACCGTTCACTGGGGGCGCCATCATAATTACAGTATCTTGTTTATTAATTTTCATATAAACATCATCATTAGAAACTATCCTAACAAAACGAGAATATAATCTCTCAATAGAACCTGTAACTAAAACAACAGCATTATCTGTTTTGTTTATCAATTTATAATCTAATATTTCAGGGAATTGATATTCTGGGTACCCTTTTTCTAAGAATTGCTTAGTTAAAAATAGTATGTCTGCATAATTCTTACCATAAGGAATAATTGGTCTATTATACTTTTTAGCAAGTTCAATTACTTGTTGTAATGTAGCAACATCTTCGGAATATGCACCAATAACAATCCTGCTTTTTGAATTAGATTTTTTAAATGATTCTTCAATATATTTTGGCAATTTTATTTTATCAATGGCTTTACCGTTTGTTTTTGATCTTCCAGCATCACTAATTATTGCGTTTAATTTACGCTTTCCGAATGCTTTAGATAGATGGTAAAATCAAGTTTTACCAAAAATTCCTAAATCACCTTCAACATAGTTAAACATAAACAAATAATCACCTGACTTAGTTATAAAATCAAAACCTAAATTTCCTGGGGTTGAACCAGGAAGAGATATAGGTTGAACAACAATTGAACCTATTTTAGTTCTTTCTGTAATTGTTTTTATTTGAAATTTATCTAATTTTATATTGTATTTTTGAAGTCTTTCTTGAATGAAATGTTTATTTAAGAAAGAAGTATAAATTCTAGCATTTGGCACTTTCATTAGTAATCAAGGAAGAGCGGAAAAACTTTCATTTCTAATATCCGTAATGAAAATTCCTTTAATTTTATCTTTATTTTTTTCTAAAAAAGTAAAGTCGGGTATTAATGTATCAACACCATTTTTTGAATTAATAGGAATTTTTACACCTGAATTAATTATGTATAAATCATCATTATAACTAAAAACGTAACTGTTTTTTCCGTTCTCGTCCTGACCACCTAATGCAAAAATTTTAACATTTTCCATTTTTGTCATCTCCTTATTTTTAATAACGGAATATATTTCTTAATTATAACAAACTATTGCTTATTTTTTTATATAAAAACACAAAACAATTATTTTTAACTGTTTTGTGTTTTTGCTATACCACAGCGATTAAAATCAAACTTAAGGCATAAAATATTAAATTAAAGTAAAATGGATAGTTTGATTTAGATGGTTTATTTTCTTTTTCAAGTTCTTTTTTCTTATTATATTCTAAGAATATTCTTCTCTCTGTTTGATTCATTTTTTTAGCTCTATATTCAATTCTACTTTTATTACTTGAACTAATACCTGTCTTCATTTTTTCTATAGTTCTCTCCAAAAAGCCTCATTTAAAGAGTAAAATGAATAAAACAAGTGCAAATGTAACAATTCCTGAAGCAGTTACTGCATTATTTCATTTTGTTATAGTATCTTTTACACTAAGTGTTGAATATGTAAAGATCGAGAAGTATATAACTAAATAAATTAAACTTATTATATAAAAACGAAGAGAAGTAAAGTTTGCGACGCTTTGACTTTTAAAGCGTGATCATAAAATATTTAATTTATTTTTCATAATTATTTAATTTTGAAGATCTTTTTACCTAATTTTACTCAATCTGCGACTATTTCGTCAATAAAATCAAATCCTTCTTGATAGAATTTATTATCGTTTAAATCAACACCAACTGATTTAAGAATATTAATTGGGTAATCCCTACCACCAGCGCTTAAAAAGTTATCAATATAATTATTAAGTGCTTTTTTACCATGTTGTTTGTATTTTTTAAAGAAATATAGTGCAACTAATTGCCCTATAGCGTACTTATAAACGTAAAATCCATAGTAGTAATGTGGTACATAAATTGAATTAATTGTACTTGAAGTTGAGTATTTTAATTTGTTTGCATTATATTTTTTAGCGTTTTCAAAGTAAATTTTACTAATTGAGTCATAACTTCCAGAAACTTTTCCGTCTCAAATGCCTTTGTACAAATCATATTCGTAATTTGCTCATAAAACTTGTTTGTGTACTGTACCAATGAAATTATCAATTAAAGCGCCTAAAACTTGGAATTTTAATTTATCATTTTTTGAATTTTTTAATAAGTGATCTGTTAGCATTAATTCATTGTAAATTGAAGCGATTTCAGCTAAGAAAATTGGGTATTGGGAATTGACCAAACTATTTCTTGTGTCTGAGAAGTATGAGTGCATTGAGTGACCTAATTCGTGAACTAATGTTTCAACACTACGTAATGATCCTTCAAAGTTCATTGAAATATATTTTTTATCAATTCCGTAAGTACCACCAATACTGTAAGCTCCACCACGTTTGGTGTCTGTAGGCATATAATCAACTCAATTTTCACTTAACGCTTTATTAATTTGTTCATTATATTCATCACCAAAAGGCATAAGTGATTCTTTTGCTAATTCCACCATTTCATCGACAGTGTATTCAGTTTTAACATTAACTAAATCACGCATTGAGTCTCATTTTTGCATTTTTGAACCAAATTTAGCTTGGTAAAATCTTTTGTGTCAGTTACGGTATTTTTGCACCATGTCTTTACTTCGAGAAACTTGTTCAAATAATTTATTTAATAATTCATCTGTCATTTTGTCATCTTTAGTTAACATATCAGTAGCAGATTTAAATTTTCTAATTTTAGCTTCTGTAACGATTTCTTTAAAGTGTTGGAACAAAACTTCAGCAAGTGAATCTTTGTGATTTTCATATGCTTTTCAGAAGTTTTTGTATGATTCCTTTCTAACATTTTCATCTTTATTTTTACCAAATTGGCGGTAGTTAGTTGGATTTAATTTAACTTTCTTTTTACCTAAATAAACATAACCGTAGTCTAATTCGCTATTTGTAAGAATGCTAAATACTTTATGTGGGTCTGGTTGACCATAAGCTGATTCTATTAAATATTCTTCAACTTTATCGTCTAATTTATGGTTATAATCTTCAATTTGATCTTCTAAATGACGTTTATAGTCCGCTAATCTTGGATCATTTTTTCACTCTTTTATTTTTTCAATATTTTTATAAAAACGGTTGGTTTCTGAACCAAATTCAATGTTTAATTTGTTGAAACGAACTTTTAATTCTGACTCTAATTTTAAAATTTCTGGGTTAACTAAATCTTCATTTAATTTATTTGAAACATAGTTTTCTACTTTAAATTCTAATAATGTTTGTTGTTCCGATTTTTTAACGTCTTTAATATACGATTCTAAGTTATCATATTTAGAATCTTTATTTTGAATTCTTTCACGATATACAGTTTCGTATTCATAGATTAATTCTTCAATTTTTTTACCTTTAAGTAAGTCTTCTAAATCTCAAGTATATTTTTTTGGTATATCTGTGTGTTTTTTAAATTGTTTTGCTTTCACTTTTTCTCCTTGTACTTGTATAAAATTAATTTCTATTATTTTTAAGCATTAATTTATCGTATTTTTCATTTATTTTGTAATCTAATTTTTTCATTTTAAATAATGGTTTAGTATTTTTGTTAACCTCATATCATACGTTATAAAATTCTTGTATTTCGCTTATATACTCATCCATTTTATCAAATTCAAGATGTATATTTTCAAAAACATCATAAATGTCTTCTAAATCTATATGGAAACATTTCTTTGTTTCTCTAAGTAAAAACGATTTATTTATCTTATGTTCAAATATATGGTCAATTACAAAACATGTATCACTAGAATTATCTAGCGAATAATCTATTTTAGATGGTATTATGTATGAATCTGGATTTGTCATTATGTAGCCATCATATATTAATTGAACTAAAAGTTCATTTGTCTTATTATTTGATAAATTTTTAAATTCTGTTGATAACTCTGTTTTAATTTTGTTTTTAATTAAGTCTTCTTTTGTTTCTGTACTTGCGTACTCATTTAATAATTTTAATGAGTGTTTTTTAACAAAGGTTTTTATTGCATGTTTTGTTTTTTCTTCAATTAAATTAAAAATCTTATCATTTAATTCATCGGAGTCAAATTTACCAAACACAAAATAAAGTATGAATTTAAATTTATTATTATACTTTTTAGAAGTAAAAATATCAATTATTTCTGTATTCATTAATTCTTCATCTAAAAATAATAATTCCTTGATTAATAATCTAGAAAAAATGTATTTATTTTTAGAATATATAGTTGAATAATAATTATTTTTATCTTTTATTTTTGCATCTATTTCACGAAGTTTTCTGATATTTTCTTCGTCTAATAAATAATTACTATTTTTGTCACTTTCTAAGTATTTATTAGAAATTAAAAACACTAAATAATACTTAAAAAATGTAAATCTAATTAAAGACTTTGCAACTAATTTGTCTACTGTGTAGAATGAAAAATTTTTAGAAAATCCAAAAATTAAATTATCTGATAATTCGTCCGCTATTTTTCCTGAACTATATCTGCTATTAATGTTTTTTGGTATATAAAATGTCTTATTAACAAACTCTTGCAAGGTTTCATATAACTCTTTTTTAACGGGATTAAATATAATCGATTTCTTTATTTCTTTTCATGATTCAGCGAATTTTTTTATATGTTCATTTCCTAAATCATCTTCATCTTCTATTATAAAATTATTTATTTTATCAATATTATTTTTGAGCAGAGAATTATCTTCTAATATTTCTTTAATAAATAAGTTTTTGGTTATTACTTCAAAATTACTTATCTCATTTAAAATAATGTTAATTTCTTTTCAATTCAAGAAATAATTAATGTATGAATCAACAATTTTCTTAATTTCTTCTCTTTTAATCTTTTGAAATAATGGATAGTCTGTTTTAACAATCTTCTTCCTTTTAGAAAATGTTATTTTATCAATAATCTTTTTAGATATGATTTCTTTATCAATATCTTTAAAGTTATTCTTAACATCAATTATGGTATCGAAAAATCTTGTTTTGAATTCTTCGGTTAGTACAGAAGAATCAACAACATATATAAATGTGATTTTTTTATCATCTTCCTTTAAATTTAAAAGACTGTTCATTTCAAATAGTTTTTGGAAAACAGTTTCAAGCTTATGCTTATTGATGTCTTCAAATACTATTATTTTTTTGTTAGACTGAAGGATCACATCAACAATAACATCAACGTTAGCGTCTAAAAATGTAATATCATTATTAAAATTAACTTCACTTCCTTTAAATTTAATCGATTTAAATCTTCATAAATTATTGTTTGTTAGGTAAAAAATAGCTAACATTACAGCTCAAATAAGTATGAATGACACAAATAAAATACCAAAATTATAATTTCAATTCTCACCAGTTTTGGCTATTAATTCAATTAAATTGAAATTGAAATTATAAAAGCTTTTTAATGATAGTGGTACAAGAAAAATAGACGCAATAAATGATGATATTAATAGAAAAATAAATCTTTTTAAAGTCTTGTTTTTATTGACTAAAGTATTACCAACAAATCGATTATTATCTAATTGATACATTATTTGTCTTACTAAACTTTTTTCGATTATATTTTCATTATTTTTATCTTCTTTTGATTCAATTTTATTAATATCACTAAAACTAATCTTAATATAGTCTTTTTCTTTTACATTTTTTAAAAATAACTTTAAAACACTACTTTTACCAGATAATGCTTCACCAGATATTAAAATATTTTTTACGTCATTTTTCTCAATTTCTTTTGATATTTTTTTAGAATAATATGTAATTTCTTCATCGTTAATTGTATCTATATTTGTATTTGTTTCAACAAAATTAAGTTTAGAGTTTATTTTATTATTAAATGAACTATCATCTCTATACATGAACTCTTTTAATTCGTTGAAAGATCATTGTAGATCCTCTAGATCAATAGATTCAAAAGGTAAAATAAAAGATTTAATTTCTAAATTTTCATTACTGTCCAGCATTAAATTAGGATCTATATATAGAAACTTACTAAATCTATCGTCTTCATTAGATTCGTTACCTTCAAGAAAATTAACATAATTTTCATTATAAATATTGTTGCTTATAGACCCTTTAAAATCTACAACTAGGTCGGTTCAAGGTCTATTTAACATTAATTCTAAATTAATTAGCAATTTATTTAAAACGTAAAATAGAAATACATCTCTGTGTCAATTAACATTTTTTAATGAGTAACTGTTTCGTTTTATTCTATACTGATCATTTTTTTCAATAGGTTCTAGAAATGAATGTAAATTAGCATAATATTCTTCATTTTTTAAGATATTGTAACTATTGGTATTTACTATTATTTTTTTATTTAATTGTCTTTCTATAAAAATAATAAAAATTTTTGTATAATCATTATTAAAATGTTCTTTTTCATTATAAACAATATATTTATTAACTAAATCTATCGCAAAAACTATAAGTTCTCCAATGACTAAATCATCTGATAGATCTTTAAAAATTTGTGATAAATCTATTTTATAAAGCGATTCTTTATATAAATCAATATTATTTTGCTCACTAATTTTATTATCTTTATATCAGGTATATCATTTACTATATTTTTCTCAATGGCTACTATCTATTTTTGCATAATTTTTATTAAATTCTATTTCTTTTGTTTGTATTTTAGCAATTATTAATTTTACGAATAATTTATGTAAATAATCATTCAAAATTTCTGCTTTTATTTTATGATTATTTTTAGTAAATATTCTTAATAAATAAGATCAATTTAATCATAAATCACCAACTAAAACTTTGATTTTTGTTTTTTGGGTTCTAGGCATATTATCATTTATTTTAGACATAAAATAATTATACTATATAAAATTATATAAATAATTAAGACATTCATTATTCAATTAATGATTTGTTTTACTTTATATTTCTGTAATAAGAATTTAATTAAACAAAATTAACTCTTAATAAAAATTAACATCTATTTTTTGATGTTAATTTTTGAAATTTAATTAGCATATTTTGCTACTTTGTTCATTCTTTAACTTGTTCTTTAGTTCCTAGAACATAGTGGTTTTTGTCTTCTATTTGTTGAACATATGGAATGTTAGGGAACACTTGATCTTTCATATATGAAAGTTCGAATTTAACTCCTTTGAATTTTTCATTTGCATTCGAAATTTTTGGAATAGCTTTAAATAAATTAATTGTGTATGGGTGTAATGGTTTTTTGTAAATTTCTTCAGTTTTACCCGATTCAACAATTTTACCTAAGTGCATAATTTGAACTCTATCAGCAATATATTCAATCATAGATAAATCGTGAGCGATGAAGATCATACCAATGTTTTTCTCTCTACATAGGTCTTTTAATAAGTTAACAACTTGGGCTTGAATTGAGATATCAAGTGATGCTATTGGCTCATCGGCAACAATAACTTTTGGTTCTGTGATTAAAGCACGAGCAATAACAATCCTTTGCCTTTGGCCTCCACTAAATTCATGTGGATAACGATAAGCAAATTGTTTTAATAAACCGACATCTTCTAGACTCTTATAAATAGCAACCCTTGTTAATAATTTATTTAATTTAAATAATTTATAAGGTAATGTTGCTTTTTCTAAAACGTATGAATATCACTTATTTTTTGATAATAATTCAAATTTAGAAATCCCCATTAGTATATATATATTATTTAAATCTTTATTTAAATATTTTGACTCTATATAGAATGAATTATTACTATTCCATTTCGTTTCAACATTTGTTTGATAAACTTTAAGTTCAACTTGATGTTGTTTAATTTTATCCTTAATTTTTTCGATTTGTAACTTATTTTTATTATCAACTTTGGATAAATTATCTTTTAATTTTTTAACTGTATTTTCATGATAGTACTTAACAAATTGTTTATGTATTTGATTAAATTTACTATCATATATTTTCTCTTGATCTTTAATCTCTTTGAGAAGTAATTCTTGTTGTTGAATTTCATCGTTTATTTTTAAAATTCTATTTTTATACTCAATAACATATTTAGATAATTCATCATCAGCCACTTTTTTAGCTTCTAAATATTCTTTTTTAGATTCTTCAAGTTCATTAATTTTTTCTTTGAATTCAAATTCTTTTTTAGGAGAAACAAAGAAATTTTTAATTGTGCTTTTTAAACTTGAATATAATTCTTTAAACGATTCCTTAACACTTTTAAAAGTATCTTGTTTTATTTTTGCTGAAGTTTCTAAATATTGTTTAATATCTAGTTTAAATTCATCATTAATAAAAGTGCGTATTTTATTTTTATATTTTGATAAAGAATCAAAGTCGTATGGTTCAAATTTTAAATAATTTACGAAAAATTCTCTAGAATCATCTTCAATTTGATAAATCAACTCTTGTAATGATTCGTAGTTTAAAAATGCTAATTTAGATCTATTTTTTTTAAATAATTTATATACATGTCTATTCAATTCATATAATTTAATTTTATATGCAAAAATATCTATGTAAGGACTTGAATAAGCTTCGTTAAATAGTAATTTAGCTTCATTTTTTAATTCGCTGGCAAGATTTTTAGTAGAATTATTAGAATCAACATAAACTTCCCTTGCGGTTGCTAAATTTTCCTTAAATTTAACTCAATTCTCTTTAGTTAAATTTTTATATTTATAATAGGACTCTGTTTTTTTTGTTAATTGTTTTGCTAAAATAAATCTATTTTTAGCTTTTTTAAGATTTTCTTCATCGAAATCTATTTCTTCATTTCTAAAATTTAATTGTTTGCTTTTATAAAAATTTAAAAGTTTTTCTGTATTTGCATATAGACTATTTATTATTTTTGAATTAATTTTATTTTTTTCATCTAAATATGAAAAATATGAATTATATAAATCATCATAAGAATCGTTTGCTTGATCCTTAAATTCAATTTTATCTAGTCTTTTAGATCATTTTTTCATGAAAGGACTAGATAGGTTAGTATTTATTTTTAAATTCTCAAGTTTTAATTTAAGAGAATATTCTAAAAAAGTGTAATGGAAATTATTTTTAATTTCGCTTCAATCAATTCTAATATCCTTGATTTTATTTTTGATAATTCCATTAACAACAAGTGGTTCTTTTAAAATAGAAAAAATTGTATTTTGTCCATTTAATGAAGCCATTGGGTCCTGAAAAATCATTTGAATATTTTTATGTAAAAACTTATTTGTTTTACGTGTTATTTTCTTACCCGAAATTAATTTACCATCTAAACGAACGAAACCGTTAAAATCATCATATAAACGTAATAATGAACGACCAATAGTTGTTTTACCAGAACCTGATTCACCAATTAAACCTACTATTTCACCTTCTTTAAGGTCAAAAGAAACATCATCGACAGCTTTATTAACAATATTTTTATTTCTAAAAAACTTTTTTAAGTTATGAATTTCTAAAATCGATCTATTATTTTCTTTCATCTGAAAATACCTTTCTAAAATGGTTTAATCTAGTTTCTAATTCTTCGCTTAGTTTAACTTTTGGCGCGTCTGGATGTAAAAGTCATGTTGCGGCTCAATGCCCTTGGCTAACTTCAAATAATGGTGGTTCTTTTATAAAGTCTAATTCAACTGCATAGTCGTTTCTCGGAGCAAAAGAATCTCCTAAAGGTAAATTATTCATATCAGGAGGTGTTCCTTTTATTGAATAAAGTCTATCGTCTTTATTTTCTGGTATAGCAGAAATTAATGCTCATGTATAAGGGTGTCTTGGGTCAGTAAAAATATCTTTTTTACTTCCTCTTTCAACTATTTTTCCAGCATACATTACATAAATATAATCACAAAATTTCGCGACAACAGAAATATTATGGCTAATAAGTATAATAGAAATATCCATTGTGCTACGTATATCTTCAAATAAGGCTAAAACTGACGCTTGGACCGTTGGGTCTAAAGCGGTAGTAGGTTCATCAGCAATAATTAAACTTGGTTTAAGTGCTACAACCATAGTAATAACTACACGTTGTTTCATTCCTCCGCTTAATGTGTGTGGATACATATCAAAGACCTGTTCAGCACCGTTTATACCAAATTTAACCAATAAGTCTACTAAGTATTTTCTTTTCTCGGAATAAGGCTTATTCTTTCAATCTTCATTTTTGTTTAAAGCGTCTATTAATTGTTTTCCAATTTTACGTGTTGGATTTAAAGATGTAAGCGGGTCTTGTGGAATATAACCAATTTTATGCCCACGTATTGTTTGTCAGAATTTTTCTTTTTTACTTTGTGTTAAATCAATTCCTTCGATTTCCATTTTTTCACTTGAAATAACTGCATTCTCATTAATGTTCAAAAATGATTTTGATGTAACAGTTTTTCCAGAGCCTGATTCACCAACAATACCAATTATCTCACCTTTATTTAGTTCAATATCAACACCACGTACTATTGTTATGAATTTATTTCTTCTTAATTTAAAACTTACTCTTAAATCTTTTATATCTAATAATTTTTCTTTCATAATTTTACCTATTTTGCTCTAATAACTTTTGGATCAAGAGCATCGTGCACTCCTAATGCTATAAAGTGTAATGATACTGATATTGATAATAGAATTAATGATGGTAGCAATAATACCCAAATATTTAATCCTGCTTCTGATGGTGCTTGAGAAATAATTTGACCTAAATTAATATCTGATTCTGCTTTAAAGAATCCTAAGAATGCTAATGATGATATTGATAATATAATTGATGGAATAGACTCAACAAATCCTGTTGCAATTTTACCTATAATTGTTGGTAATGCATGTCTATAAATTAATCTTGCTTTTGAAGCTCCAACAGATTTTGAAGCCTTAATAAATTCCGAATCTTTTACAGTTATAATAAATAATCTTGTTCTACCTACAGAACCAACTCAACCAATAAAAATTAATGCAAAACCTAATGTTAAATCTGTTGTACCAAATAAAGAAACAAATAATAGTAATCAAATAAGTGTTGGCGGAGCTGAAAAAATGTCAATAATACGCATGATTATTGTATCAATTTGACTTCCCACATGAAAACCTAAGTAAGAACCTATAGCGACACCAATAATTGTTTGAATTGTTGCTACAATAATTGCTAATCTAACAGCTTTTCAAGTACCTACTCATGACTGGGTCCAAATATCTACCCCACTAGTTTTTGTTCCTAAAATAGTATTTAAAAATATTTGTGGGTTAGCATCTAAAGCTTGTTTATATAATTCTTGATATTGTTCTGTAGTTAGATTGTTTGGTATGTTCGAATAGTTAAACACAATAAACGCACTATCAATTTTAAATAATTTATATGCATCGATATAACCTTCACCATTAATTGTTTTAAAAGTATTTTCTTTTAAGAATAGATCCCCAAAGAAACCGTTAAAAAATTTAGAATCGCGATAACCATTAACAGTATTTCTATAAAGATCTTGACTAATTGTATCCCCTAATTTAACATAATGATCAGAGTATAAAGGAGGTATAGAACTATCAAATGATGAACCTGAATTTGTTGCTTGTCCAACTTTATCACCAATTAAATTTAATTGTATTTTAGAAATACTTTCTGTCGCGCTATATTGTGAATTTACTGTAACTATAATTGAAATTAAAAAGACAACCAAGAATACTATTAAAAACAAAACTGAAGGTCAACTCATAAAAAATCTTTTCAAAATTTCAATTAAGATTTTTTTAGGTTTACCAGCTACGTTTGTGAAAACATTTGTATTTTTAGAAAATTCAAATGGATTTTCGATTCCGTTTAAAGAAACTTTATATTTTGATTCAAACTCTTTAGCTGTCATTTCTAACTCCTTTCATTTCTAATAAATTCTTTTTAAATTCTTTATTTCTAGTTATAGTTCTTTTAAGGAGAACTAAATTACTTTGGTTCGAACCTGAATTGTACTTAATTCTAGGATCTAATACAGTATATGATACGTCAACTAAAATAGATGTAAATATACCTAATGCTGTGAAAAATAATGTATTAAACATAATAATATTAATTTCACCTGTTGGGAATGCTTGTGCAAGAACTTGTGAAGTTCCCGGAACTGCTCAATATAGCTCTATAACAATACCACCACTAAGAAGTCCGATATATGATGGTATCAATAAAGCAGCAAGTGGTATAGAAATATTTCTTAAAACATGTTTAAAGAATATTTCTGATTTACTTAAACCTTTTGATTTGGCAATCAATACATGATTTGAAGTTAAAACAGTAATAATTTGATTTCTTGTATATGTTATATAAACTGATAAAGAACCCAAAGTAATAATCGCAATTGGTGGTAATCATGATAAAAAGATTTCGCCACTTGTATGTTCAGTATCTGTTGGTAATAAGAATTTTGGTGTTACACCAAATTTAAGTAAAATACTAATCAAAATTGGAGCAATAATAAATGATGGTAGTGCTATAAATAACAACGAAAACGCATTAATAGCAGTGTCAAAAATTGTTCCACGTTTGTATCCAGAAATAATCCCAAGAGCTATACCAATAATTGCACTTACTACGAATGCTGGTATTGTTATTATTACTGAATATCTTAAATATTTAAAAAATATTTGAGGTATTGAGTTAGCTGAAAATCTCGTAAAGATTGTTTCTTCAAACGGCAATCCAAACGGATGATCTGAATTGGTAAATAAATCATTAATTCAATAACCAAAACGAGCTATTGGATTTAATTTATATGTCATTCATTCATTTGCATGTAGATTATACTTACCTGCTCAATCAGATGGTAAGAAATGATATTTGACCGATTGCTCATATAATTGTATTAATTTTTCTACCGAACCACTTGATCCTGCTCCATCAGCTTGTCCAATTGCCTTTTGAGCAAATGGGTTTTCACTAAATTGAGCTACTAATAGAAATACTACAACTAAAATAATTAGCAGAGTCAATATTGCAAATCCGATACGTTTTAATATATAATTTGTCATTTTTTCCTTTGCTTATTTTAAAACACAAACAATTAACCACAAATTGGTTAATTGTTTTTTATATGTAATTTATTATTTAACTATTCTAATTTTTGTTAAATCAACATAATTTAATTGATCAACTGGTGAAATATAGTTAGTATTTAAAATTGTTGTAACAAATGAATTTTTAGTTACTGTTGTTGCTAATTTAACAATTGTTCCTTGTTGGTTAGTAAATTCTCTTGCTAATTCTAATAATTCTTTCTTTGTAAAGTGATCAGATGATGTGTCACCATTATTTAATCATGAGAAGAATTGAGCCGATATTGTGTAACCATCTTTGTATTTTTTAGAACTTAAATCTTGCTCTGTTAAATTAACTAATTGACCTTGTTCATCAAATTTTTGAGTTCCTAGTAAATCAGAAAGTTGGTCCATTTGTGCATTTGTTAATAATTTAACTTTACTTGGGGTAATTGAAAGTTCAATTGTATTTTTATTATGTTCTAAAAAATCACCTAATTTTTTTGCAGCTTTAACAATTGTTGGGTATGATACTTCTAATTTTGCTTTGTAAGCACTGTCGCCTAACACACTCATTAAGATTGGGAAAGCTTTACCCATTCCTCATGATAATCCATCAATTCCTGAACCAATTGATTTATAATCATATCCTCATCCTGCAGTATGAACTGGTGAAGATGATTTTAATCAATATGAATAAAAGTCGCTATCACTAAGTTCTTCGACATATGTTGCTTTTAATCTTGAATCTAATTGGTTGATTGTATCAATTTGACCTTTAACTATTTCGATATATGTTTGTGGATAATTTTTATATCTTTTTAATAATTTAAATTCAACATTTTGACCTTTGAGGGTTGGGTGTTCTTCATAGAATTTATCAAGCAACGCTTTCATTCTTTTTTGTAATTCAGCAAATGCTCCTGATTTATATTTGTCATTATCAGAAATACCGATGATTGTAGATTCACTAGGTTCTAATTCGTTTCCAATTGTGCCACCTAAATCTACTTTTTGATTTGTTTGATTATCTACAACAAAAAGTGTAGAAAGTAATTCTCAATTATATCTAGGACTATTATTTGTTGCACTTTTATCACTTGCATCACTGTTAATTGCCGAGTCGGGCGCTAATGTTGATAACCATGGAACAGCTTCTTCTGTAGGTGACATAACTGTTGTTATGTGAGATCAGTTAACAGCTGCTGTTAATATATTTCTAAATTCTTCGGCAATTCCAGTTGTTGTATATTCTAAAACATTTGTAGCAGTACCTGCTTCAATTTCAGAAAGTGAGTGGCCCCATACAAGTTGTGAATATACTTCGTTAACATAAGAATTAGCGCCATCACTATCTTTTGCACGAGGCACTAAAGTTGAAAATATATTTCCAATACTATGATCTGCGTTTAATGATTGTTGTTTATTAACACCAAATAATTTTGGATTTTCATTAACTTCTTTTTTACTTGATTCTGGTAAATTTGAATATGAAATAGTAGAAACTAAACCAGCTTTATAAGCGTTAAATTGATCAATTTCAAATTGTTTACCTTCTTTAGTTTGTTGAACATAAACACTTCTAAATTCTTTAACTGTTGTAGGATCATTATAATATGATTCCAAAGCATAGTGATTGTTAATTTTGTATGTGGCTGTATAGTTGTCACCATTATATCCTTCGTAGTAATATTTACCTGAATATAAAGTTGAATTTTCGTTGAAACCATATCAGTAAATACCTGATTTTTGAGCTAAATCTGTAGCTGCTTTAATTTGAGTCATTTTTTGCTCTTTTTCAGGTTGTTGAACTGTTGAATCTGTAGCAAAATCAGGAAGAGTTGCGCCTTGATTTACAGCATTAATATAAGCACTAGGCGCAGGTGCATATTCGTATGAACCAACAAAGTTGTTTGTAAATCATTCATAAACTAAAGCATCATCGCCACTTGTTGTAACATTAAAGTAACTTCTATTATCTTTGTTTGTTACTGTTTTTTCTTCGTTTAATAAGTTTTCTATACTAATTTTGTATAAATCGAATAAATATGAGTTTGAATAAGTATCTTTTTCTTCGAATAATTTAGCTCCATTTTTTGTATATAAAGCTTTTGATGCAGCATCCAGATCAGATGAACCACCGTGTGAACGTCTATATGAAGTATCATTTGACATATATGTTCTTAAAAATCCTAAATAATAATCTTCTGCACTCATTTTATACTGTGTAGCTTCACCTTTATTATTTACTCAATAAACATTATCTCTAATTCTTAATGAAACTTTTGTAGCTTTTTTAAGCTTATCGAAGAAGTTTTGTGAGTTAATTGAATTTTCGTTTGCACTTGTTTTTTGTACTCACATTGAAGAGTATAAATTATTTTCTAAATCAGGTTTTGGAATAATTTCTGCTTCATCACTATCAAAAGTATATTCGTGACCATCTACTGTTAAAACAACAGCATCAGCAACGTTCAATTCGTATGATCATGTTGATGGTCTAGTAATTTTTCTAGTTGTTTTTGTTATTGTTCCAAATGCATCTCTTTCTACTTCTTCTGAATATTCAGCTTTTCCTTCATTTTTCACTTCAACCAATTTTCCAAATGTTGTATCTTCATTTGATAATGAATACCCACCATAAGAACTACTTAAATCAAAACGTGATCTACTATACGAAAAAGGTGAATTAATATTTGTTGAATAAATTCCATTTCTTGCTAAAATATTGAAATTATTTGAAAATGATACTCCTCCTTTATTTTCTTGACTGCTTGTACTTGAATTGCTTTCCGAGGTTCCACAAGCAACCGCTAGTCCTAGGGTAGATAAACTAGCTAAAGAACCCATTAATAAATATTTTCTTTTCATTTTATTTCCTTTATATGATATATATTTTTATTAAATATGAAAAAAGCTTTGTATAGGCTATATAACCATACAAAACTTTTTTATTATTTTTCAATAATTTAAAGAAATGTAAGTCTATAGCACCAATGGTTAAACCAAAGAGTAGAAATCTTTTATGCTTTTCTACCAACTAACTTAATTGCCATTAAGCAAGTTTCGGCCACTATATCCTTTCATCAATATCAATGCTTGCCAGCTCAATTGATTACTAATATTAGTAGCTCCTCTATAGACATAACAGATTTCAATTTATACATTAAAATCTGTTATGCATACATAATTAGTACAACAAAATTTTAATGATAAAACTAACGAATGCGAATAATATTAATATTCATAATTTCGTTAATAATAATCATAAAGTCTCATTGTAACGCTTTTTTCATACCATTATTATACACGTAAAATAATTTTTTAAAAGTTTTTTTACAATTTGAAAAAATTATTTTTTAACTAAAAAGTTATTTTTTCAATAATAAAAAGGGCCTACACCCTTTTTAGTTTAGAAACCAAAACCGCCGAAACCACCAGTTTTTTTGAAACTTTTAGCCATTTCACTCATTTGCTTAACCATAGAATCAAAGTCACTTAAAAGTTTATTAAATTCTTGGGGTGTTCTACCAGAACCTTTCAATATTCTTTCTTTTCTAGAAGCTTGTCTAAGTAACCTTGGATTATTTCTTTCTTTTTTAGTCATTGATGAAATTAAAATTTGAAATACTCTCATTTTTTCTTCAGCTTTTTCAACTTGATCTTCATTTACTCTCGAAGATAAATTTCCTGGAAGCATTTTAAGTATTTTTGAAAATTTACCTAAATTTTTTACTTGTTTAATTTGCTCCATTAGATCGTCTAGAGTAAAACTTCCTGATAAAATCTTTTTAACCATGTTAGTCATTTTATCTTGATCGATGTTATCTTGAGCATGTTCGATCAATGACATAACATCACCCATTCCTAAAATTCTATCTGCCATACGTTCTGGATAAAATAAATCTAAATTACCAATTTTTTCTCCGGTACCTGTAAAACGAATTGGTAAATTAAGAATATATCTTAATGAAAACGCTGCACCACCTCTAGCATCAGAATCTAATTTAGTTATTATAGAACCTGTTAATTTTAATTTTTCATGGAATGTTTTTGCTACATTTATTATATCTTGGCCACTTAATGAATCCGCAACAAAGAAAATTTCATCTGGATGTGCAATTTTCTTAACTTCTTGTAATTCATTCATTAAAGGCTCATCAATAGAAAGACGACCCGCTGTATCTAGAATAATTAAATCGTTATCATTTTCTTTAGCGTGTTTTAGAGCATTTGCAACAATTTCTGAAACAGGATTATTAACCCCTTGTTCATAAAAGTCAGCTTGTATACTTTTAGCAAGAGTGACTAATTGTTCCACTGCTGCTGGTCTATAAATATCCGCAGCAACAACTAATGGCTTTTGAATATGTTTTTTCTTTCTAAAATAATAAGCTAATTTTGCAGTTGCTGTAGTTTTACCAGAACCTTGTAAACCACACATCATTATAATATATGGTTTTTTTTCTATTTTAAACTCTTGAACTTTATTACCTAAAATAGAAACCAATTCTTCATGTAAAATTTTAATAAATTGTTGAGAAGGATTTAATTTTCCAATCAACTCTTGATCAAGAACTTTTTGTTTAACGTTCTTTATGAATTCTTTTACAACTTGCAAGTTAACATCGGCTTCTAACAACGCCATTTTTATTTCTCTTGTAACTGCTACTAAATCGGCTTCATCTAACTTTATTTTTTTAGACACTTTTTCAAGTGCTTTTTGCATTCTTTTTTCTAAAAATCCTACCATGTTTTAATTATACCATTTAGATGTTATATTTTATGTTATTAATTTAGTTAGTTGATATGTATATTTTTTGCTTGTTAAGATAAACTAACAATAAATAGCGAAAATACATAATACCTTAATTTGAATAATAATGTGTTTAAATTATTATTTGTAAATTAGCATTAATTATCATTAAACCCAATAAATGAACATTAATAAAAAATATTTGCTTTAAATTTTTATACAAAAACGAAAACTTTAATACCTTGATATTGAACTTAAAAATATGCCTTTTTAATGTATAATTTAATATATGATTGAATTAAAAGTAGAATATAAAGAAAGAATAGATAAATATATCTCAAATAATACAAACATTTCACGTAATGATATTAAAATTTTAATTGATGAACATGCTATTTTAGTAGACGATGTTGCCGTCAATAAACCTAAATTTGTAGTTAGAGAAGATCAAATAATTAAAATAATGAAGGTTATTGATAAAGAAATTAATATTGAACCGGAACAAATGGAACTTGATATAGTATATGACGATGAATATATTTCTGTTATAGATAAACCAAGTGGACTAGTTGTTCATCCATCTCCTGGACACCCAAACGGAACATTAGTAAATGGATTATTGTATCATTTTAAAAATAATCTTTCAAATGAAAGTGGAGTTTTGAGACCTGGTATCGTCCACAGAATCGATAAAGATACTAGTGGTTTATTAATAATAGCTAAAAATAATCAAGTACACCAATTATTGGCAGAAAAATTTGCTAATCACGAAATAAATAGAAAATATATAGCAATTTGTGATGGAATTATTGAAAATAAAAAATTAAAATTAGACCTTCCAATTGGTAGAAGTGCTAATGATAGACAAAAAATGGCAATAACAAATACTAATTCAAAACACGCAATTACTTGAGTTGAAAAATTATCAACTTTCTACATTGATAAAATGCCTAAAACACTAGTTAAGTGCGAATTAGAAACAGGTAGAACACACCAAATTAGAGTACATTTAAAATACATTGGAAATCCAATTTACGGCGACCCTGTCTATGGTAAAAAAGTAGATGATTTCGGACAAAGATTACATGCTTATAAACTAGAATTTATGCATCCTATTACACAAAAGAAAATTGAATTATTTTCAAAAACCCCAAAAGAATTTAATGCATCATCATTCGACTTTGATGAATTCTTAAAAAGCGAAAGGACACTATAATGTTTAATCAAAATTGAAATGAGAAATATAAAAACATCAAAACAACCGATGAATTATGAAAACACGAAAAAAAAGATTTTAGAATTTATTTTATTTTGTACACTTTAGCAATAACATTGTTAAGTTTAATATGATTTAGTTGGTTTATAATATTATTAGTTTCAAAAGAACAATACTTATTATTAATAAGCGAGTCAATTAAAAATAATAAACAACTTGGAGAACCAATAGCTTACTATAATAGCGAGCTAATTCAACAAACTTTTTATACAATATCATTAATGGCTATGAATGTTTCATACATTATGTCAGTATTTAAGAGCTATAAAAACAAAAACTTTAAACATATTAGTTCATGAGTACAATTAATATATTATGGATTAGCAATTTGAAAAATAATTGGTTTTATTGTTTCGATAACACAAAATGCTTTTGCTACTATAGGTAATAATTATTTATCAATAATTTCATTAATTTTTAATATATTGTCTTTAGTGATATTTATGGTAATTATCTTCTTCTTGCATGGTAAATTAAATAAAATACAAAGAGCATTCAAGTATATTGAATATGTAAAAACAATGGAAGAATATCAAAAAGCATTTATGGAAAACATAAGAAGTAACAATCCTTTTGGACCTTCTTCGTTTAATACAACTAATTCATCTGAGGAAGAAAAAAATTCCAATAATAGAAATTCACATTCTAAAGATGACTATACAAATTCAGAAAATTACAAGAAAATTATCGAACTACCAAGAGAACAATTAAATGATATTGCTAAGAAATTAAATATTTTCGGCTATGAAGATATGGAAAAAGAAGAATTAGCCAAACTAATTTATAATATAACTAAAAAATAAAAATTATTAAAAACATCATAACAGTTGATTATGATGTTTTTAATATAAATTTCAATTAGCTTATTGGTCTACTTCTGTTAATTTTTTAGCATCTTCTAATTTAACACTAAAGAAACTTGTAACACCTCTTCTTTGCATTGTTGCACCGAATAAGCTATCTACTCTTGCCATTGTTCCGGTTCTATGAGTAATAACTAAGAATTGAGTTTGTTCTTTTAGTTTTTGTAAATATTCTGCATATCTAACAACATTAGACTCATCTAAAGCTGCTTCAACCTCGTCTAAAATACAAAGAGGAAGTGGTCTTGCTTTAAGTATTGCAAACAATAATGAAATAGCAATTAAAGCTTTTTCACCACCTGAAAATAGTTTTAAATTTTTAACTGTTTTTCCAGGAGGTTGTGCAAAGATGCTAATTCCACTTTCTAAAATATTTTTAGGATCAATAAATTCTACATATGCTTTTCCACCACCTAACATTGAACGGAAAACTGCATCCATTTCAACATTAACATCATCAACAATTTTAGTTAAACGATTGATAATATTATTATCTAAGTCCTTTATAGCTTCTATTAAAATATTTTTAGCTTCTTTAACTTCGTTATAGTTGCTTGTATATTCATCGAATCTTTTTTCAAGTTCTTCTAACTCAACTATAGAATTTAAGTTTACATTACCAATTTCTTCAATTTCATGTCTTAAATCATAAACCAATTCTTTTGCAGCTTCAACAGACATTGTTAATGGAAAATTATTTTTAGCATTTTCTAAAGTAATTGAGTAAAATGAACCTAATCTATCTTTGTGTATGTTGAATAAGTTTTCTGCTTTTGCTTTTGCTTTTTCCTTTTCTAAGAAAGAATTAAGTAATGTATTCAACATTTTTTGGGTTCTTTTTCTAACTTCTTCTATCGAAACTATATCAGCATTAATTTTATTTCTAATTTTTGATTTTGTTTCAATATCAAAATTAACTATTTTTAGCTCGTTTTCAAGCTCTATAAGTTTAGTTTCTGCAGAAACATTACCTTCTACAACTTTTTGAGTTTTGTTTAAATCCGAAAATTCAATTGTTGATTTGTATTTTTTTAACTTTTCAACTTCTTTTTGAATTTCAACTCTCATTAATGATTCACGAGTATCAAGAGAATTATGTTTAGTTTGTTCACTTTCGATTAATTGAATTAAATTATCTTTTTCTTTTCTTAAGTTTTCAACAACTTGTTTGTGTCCAGGTATGATTTCTTTTAACTGATTAATTTGCCCGTCTAAACCAATTAAATCACTTGCGATATCCTTGGTTCCACCGTGCATAACACCGCCCACTCTGATGATATCACCTTCTTTTGTAACAACCATATATTTTTTCTCAACTAAATTAGAAATTTGAGTTGCAACTTTAATATCTGAAACAACAATGATATTACCTAATAAAAATTCATTTAAAACTCTATACTTATCATCAATAGTAACTAAATCTTTAGCTAAGCCAATAAATCCAGGATTATTACGTAGAACTAATAAATAATCGTCTCTTACACTTTTTCCTTTTATAGACGCCAAAGGAATAAAAGTAGCTCTTCCACCTTCATTTGCTTTAAGATAATTAATAGCCTTAACAGCAACATCAGAATTTTCAACAACAATATTTTGTGCCGCTGCTTTTAAAATAACATCTATTGCCGGAATAAATTCTTGTTCAACTGTAAATAATTCACTAACTAACCCTATATAACCCCTAAAAACATGCTTGTTTTGAACAATATTTTTAGTTCCTTGGTGTAGGTTAGTTTGTTTATTTTTCTTTTCAACAAGTAATTTTAATCTTGTTTCAATAGAAATAATTTGATTTGTAGTGTTATTTATTTTACGTTCATAATCATTGAATTTTCTACGGTATTCATCAATAAGGTCAAATGCTTCTTTTTTTTCTTTTACAACAGAATTATAACTATCTTCAAGATATTTAATTTTCTTTTCAGCTATTGTTGCTTCTTCAATAACCGCTTGAATTCTTTCTTCTTCATTAAAGTTACCTTGACCATTTACTTTCATTTCTCTAATAAGATTATTTTCTGTTATTGTTTTATCAATAATTTGAATTTCTGTAGAAAGAGCTTCTTTTTTACTTGTTAAAGTATTAATCTCTTCTTCTAATTCAACAACTTCATCTCTTTTACTTGATATTTTTTCTTCTGATTCTTGGATTTCTTTATTATAAGATAATTTAGTTTCTTCAACCCCAACTAATTCTTCAGATAAGTCTAAATATATCTTTTCATTTCGTTCAATTTCATGTGCTAAATAACCAATTTCTACCGAACGTAATTCATCAACTTTTTCTTTGTACTTTTTAGCTTTTTCAGCCGCTTCTCTTAAAGGTTTTAGTTGTCTATCCATTTCTTTAATTTTGGCTTCTAAAATATCGAGAGAACGCTCAGAACTATCCAATTTTAAAGTAGCTTCGTGCTTACGTAATTTATATTTAGAAACACCAGCGGCTTCTTCAAAAATTCTTCTTCTTTCTTCTTCTGAAGAATTTGCGATATCAGAGACAGTCCCTTGAGAAATAATAGCAAGCGAACTTTTACCAATACCAGTTTCCATAGCTAAAGCTTTAATTTCTTTATGTAAAGCCTTTTGATCGTTAATAAAATATTCGTTAATACCTTTTCCACGTTCAAGAGAACGAGTAATTTTAATATACTCACTTTGAATAGAACTTTCACCTTTTCTATTATCAAATGTAAGAGATACAGTTGCTTTTTGCATAGGTTGAACTGTTTTAGAACCCGCAAAAATTACATCTTGCATGGAATCTCCACGCAATTCTTTTGAACTTTGTTCACCTAAAACTCAACGTATAGCATCATTAATATTACTTTTACCAGAACCATTAGGACCAACAATCCCAGCAACACCACCATCAAAACGCAAAACAATTGGGTCTGCGAATGATTTGAACCCATGTGCTTCAAATTTAATTAATTTCATTTTTCTCCTAATATTTATATAGCTTTTTTAAAGCATCCCTAGCAGCTTCGGTTTCAGCTCTTTTCTTAGAACTTCCAGAACCAACGCCATAAACAATACCATCTTTTATAGCTTTTGCCACAAAAATTTTATCATTTTCTTCCCTAGTTTCATAAGTAATATTTCTTTTATCTATGTTTTGGAAATATTCTTGCAATTGTGTTTTAGGATCTTTTTCGGTTGTAAACATTAAATTTTCATCTGTGACTAATTTTTCATTACTATTTACAACTTTATGCTCCATATTTTCTTTAATTAAATGTTCAAAAATAAAATTACTTGCAAATTCTATTCCTAAATCAATATAAATAGCTCCTACTATAGCTTCAAAAGTATCCGCCTTAACTTTTAATGAATTCTTAACCTCTTCTTCCATTCTACCATTACCGGTTCTTAAAATGTTGATTAATTTCATTTTATCTGAAGCTTTAGCCAAAGTTTTAGTATTAACTATGTCAGCTCTCAATCTTGTTAATTCTCCTTGACTTAAATTTTTAAAATTTTTAAAAATTAAATCTGATGTGTACAGTTGTAAAAAAGCATCTCCTAAAAATTCTAATCTCTCATAATTTGTTTTTTTTGTTTCATCTTTAGGATCGAAAGATTTATGTGTAGTTGCTAAAATGTAATGATGAATTTCATTAGGAACATAATAAAAATTTTTGATAAATCATTTAATTAATTTTTTAGCATATGATTCTGAAATTTTTAAATTATAATCGTTTTTTAATCCTTTTATAAAAGGTAATAATTTAGCTAATATTTGCTCGTTTTTTACTTTATCTATTTTAACTTCCATATTTAACCTTTTAAATGAGACATTAAATCAAACTCTAATGCATTTTTCATATTGTTTAGCGCCACTAAAACGGCTTTTCGATCGCTAGCACCGTGAATTTTAATTGCAGGAGCATTAACTCCAATAACTCATGCTGACGCAATATTTCTATAGTCGAAGGTTTTAGCAACTTTTTTAAATGCTCCTTTCATTAATAAAGCACCAATTTTGCTAATAAAACTACGTTGAACATGAATTTTTAACGCATCTTTAAAAGTTAACAATGCACCTTCATAACTTTTAGTAACTAAATTACCGCCATAACCGTCCGTCAAGGCAATTTGATATTTACCTTGCAATAATTCTCTAGGTTCTGAAAATCCAATATAATTAAAATTTTCGTTTTTTAATAATTCATGTGCATCTCTTAAAATTTGAGTACCCTTATATTCTTCAACACCTATATTTAATAAAGTAATTTTAGGCTCTTCAACTTTGTACATAACTTTATAAAACCTATTAGCTAATTTTGCTCATTCAAGGTAATATTCTGGTTTAGCTTCCAAACTTGCACCTATATCCAACATTAATAATATTTCATTTCTTATAGAATAAGCCATACCCATGAAAGCAGGTCTAGAAATATTTTCAAGTCTTTTCAACTTGAAAGTTAAGGAAGCTAAATAAGAACCACTATCACCACCTGAAATAATACCTTGAGCAATATTATTTCTAACTAAATCGATTGCTTCATTAATAGAAATATTTTCACGCATCACTTGACGTATATCTCTTGGGTTAGCTGATTTTATGTTATTTTGATAAATTTTGATGTTTTTAGGTAATAAACTAATATCTATGTTTTTAAAATCACCGACCAAGTGTATTTCAGTATCTGGATTATCTTTAACAAATATTTTTGAACCTTCTAAAGCTTCAATAGAACCAAAATCTAATCCATTTGCATCCAAAGCTATTTTGTATTTAAATTCCATGCTATTCGACTCCTATTAAATAAGAATAATTAGGTTGGCTACCATCAATAACTTGAACTTCAACTTCATAATTAGACTCAATATAATTACTTAATTCATTAGCTTCATTAATATTACCGTCTTCTCCGTAATAAATACTTACAAGTTGACTATCATCTTGAATCATTCTAGACACTAAATCTCTTAATGAATTTGTTATGTTTTTGCTAGAATTTACAATTCTACCATTTAATATTGTTAAATAATCATCTACTTTAACTTTTATACCATTTATCTTAGTGTTTCTAACTGCTTTTGTTATTTCCCCTGTTGAAACCAATTCAATCGATTCTTCCATTAATTCTTTATTATCTTCAGCGCTTGTTTCTGGGTTGAAATTTAAAATGGCACTCAAACCCTGAATTTGTGTTTTTGTTGGTATAACTATAATGTTTTTATCACGAACAACTTGAGCGGCTTGTTGAGCAACTAAAATAACATTTGAATTATTAGGCAAAATAAACACTGTATCAGCATTAACCGAATTAATAGCGTTAATTAAATCTTGAGCAGAAGGATTTTGGGTTTGTCCTGATTCCACAACAAAATCAGTACCCAAATCTTTCATTCTCTGAATGATTCCTGAACCTAAATTGCATGAGACAACTCCACATAAATTTCTTTTAGAATTTTCTAAATTACTTTTTATCACCTTAGCATTTTCTCTAGAACCATTCGCTTGAAGTGTCATATTTTCTGATTTTATTTTAATAAATTCACCAAATTCTTGAACAAAATTAAGCATATCTCCAGGTTTAACAGTATGACCATGAACCTTCAAAATATTATCATCATTTACAACTACTAAAGAATTAGCTATCATTTCAAGTTTCTTTGTAAAAGACTCTTTATCAAAATCTTTTGGTTTATCCAAATCAACTAAAACCTCTGTGCAATAACCAAATTCACCGTTGTAAACTTCTTCGCTACTTAAAAAAACATTTACATTTTCATTTTCTTCTAATTTAACTGGTCTACCATTAAAATATTCATTTACCCCTCAGAATATTTTAAACAAACCTTCTCCACCACTATCAGTTACTCCAACTTCACGTAAGGTCTTAAGTTTATTAGGAGTTTCGTCACAACTTTCGCGCATAAATTTTAAAAGTTTTGATCAAAATTCATTAATTGTAACTCTACTACTATCAAAACGATAAAACTCTCTTTCTAAATCTTCTGTTGTTTCCCTGATAACAGTAAGCATTGTACCTTCAACAGGTTTAAAAACCGATTTATATGCAGCTTCCGTTGCACCTCTAAAAGCTTTTAATAATGAGTCTAAATTTAATGTTTTTTTATTTTTACAAGCTTCTGCAAATCCTTTAAAAATTTGACTTAAAATTACACCAGAATTACCTCTTGCTGCAAATAACATGCTATGAGCTAATTCCTTAGTAACAGTTGCGATGTCAATATTTTTATCATATGAATTTAAAAGTTCGATTGCACCGTAAGCAGTTGAAGACATATTAGTCCCGGTATCTCCATCAGGAACAGGAAAAACATTCATAGCATCAATTTGATTTTTTGCATTTTGGAGTGCAGTTGCACCTGAAATGATAGCCTGCGCAAATTCATATCCGGTTAAATTAATTGTTTTTTTACTCATTATTTAACTCCTTTAACTATTATTATTAATTTATCTAACGAGATTTTATTTTTTTTAAAAGTCCTTTGTACTCTTTTATACAAATCAGTATTTAATGAGTTAACATTTACACCTTCTAAAATAGTTATAGCTAACTTAAAATTAAAAACATTTGGAGTACTTTCATAAGCAAAAATACGGTCGATTAGTTCTACATTATCATCGTCAATATCTTTTGTAATTCTTTCATCATTTGATAATTCATGAATTGCATGAATACCAGGAATTGAAGTGATTATTTTAAAAAATAATTCGCTTGCTTGTTTTATTTTCACTTAAAACCTCTATTCTAGTATATAAAAATAAGTACTTATTTAAGTATTAGTTATATTTTACAACATTATTAGTTTTTTAGTAAAATTTAATTCTAGTAAAATATTAATGTAAAAAGGAGTTTTTATGCCTATTAGCATTAAATTTGGAATAGTTTTAGAAGTGAAACAAATAGAAGAAAATGGATTTATAGTTTCATTTTTTACACGCAAAGGTATGTTAAGACTTTTTGCTCAAGGCCTAAATAAAATTTCTTCAAAAAATAGAGCTAATTTAATACCAGGTTCAATTGTAGAAATTGAATATTTTCCAAGTCGATTAAAAGATAAAATTGGCCGTCTAAAAAAAGTGACAATTACTCATTTTTTTGACATAACAAACAAGAAAAAAAATAGTTCATTTTTAAGAATAAAAAATATATTTTTAAACTTTAATTTTCCGAATCATTTATTTGATTCATACAAGGATTATTTTGACAAATTTAACGTTGAAAACTCCAATAAATTCGTTACTTTTATCTACGTTCAAAGTACCGTTTATTTTGGTATTGTTCCAATTTTTAATAAATGTAGAATTTGTGGTTCAAGGAAAAATTTAATTGATTTTCAAGCATCAGAAGGCGGTTTTATTTGTAATAAACACGGTCATATCTATATAAAAACTAATTTGGAACTTAATGCTTATTGATCTTTATTTCATAATTTTGACAAATACTTACAAATTGCAGATTATAATTTAGACAGAAAAATCAGATCAGAATTTTATGTTTTAATCAAAGAATCAGGACACATTATATAAAAATAAGTTAACACCAAAAGTGTTAACTAATATTTTAAATATTTATTTAATTTGTTAAACATTTCTGTTTCTTCACTATAACTATTTTTATATTTTTTGGTATATATATTATATGTTTTTAAATCAATTAATTTATCTTTTAACATTAATTCTAAATAATATGCAATAATCCCTTCGTTAAAAAAATATTCATCCTTATTATATAAATTAATTACTTCGGTTAATTCATTATAAATATCTTTTTTTAATTGTTCTGGATAATTATATAACTTAGAATTTTCTTTAAACTCTTCTTTATCCACAATTTGTAAATCTCTATTAGGATAACTTTTAATATCTAAATCATAATCGATAAATTTAATTGTATTATCTTCAAAAATGGGTCTTGAAGCTAAATTTGTATAATATGAATAGCCTAATTTTCTTTTGATTAATACAATAGTGTTATATAAACTTTCTTTAGGAAAGAACCAAATGGCGTCTTCCTTGTATTTTCAACCCTTATAATTTTTAGAAGTCTCTACAACCCTAGTTCCCTTTAACGAAAGAACTATATGCCTTTTATTATGAAAAATTATTTTAGCATTAGATCACTGACGATATAATTTTCCGTTATGTTTATATGCTTGAATATTAACCATTTGTCCAATTTGGATTTTACTAAAGTCTCATTTCATTAAGTGTATTCCTCTATTTTTGTTCTGTTATTTTCATCTTTTATCACTTTATATTTAGATAATGAAGTGTTTGTTGTACTAGATCTTTGTGATGATACTCATCTTTGTTCTGGTAATGTTATTTGTTCGCTATTCAATTCATCTTCTTCTACGATACCGTTTTTATTTAAATCAGTTCATAAATAAATTAGAGAATTATTTTTAATATTGACAAACTCTTTTGTTATATATTGAAAATAATTTTTATTTTCTGGATATAAACGATTTGCTATTTGATTTTCTCTATCTTTGGTATTTTTGTTAGTATTTGGATCTATCAATGTTGCTCCTTGATCAAAATCCTTATGACCAAAGAAATTGAATAAATCATAATATTCAATACCGATTGTTTTGTAAATTTGATTATTAGAATCTTTAAGTACTATACCACTAACATTTTTGTTATCTAAAAATCCAGTAAATTTTATTGTTTTTGCTTTTGCTTCATCAATTGAAACTCCATTAGAACCAACTCATTCAAAATCATTATCGAAATAAATTTGAGAAATTGTTTTACCATAACCCATTGTTTTTAAAAATAATTTATAAAAATCTTCTGACCTACTTTTAGTTTTATATTCAGGTAATTGACCAATAAGATATCTTCCGTTATAATTAACTCCTGTTTTTTCGGTATATTTAAAAGTTGAAATATCAAAAACCGAAGTAGGATACATTATAGCACTTAATCTTGGCTCGCCAGTATTAGGGTCTATTTTACCATCTTGAAACATGTATTGTCTTCTAAAGGAATCAAAATTATTCAAAAACACTTTACTTCAATCATCAGCATTTGCTGAAGGTGAAAAAATTAAAGTTTTATCCTTATTATCTTCTTTGTAAGAATGAAGACCAAATCAACCAATACTTGATTTATTTGTAAATCTATTTTCATATGCTTCGTTTACATGATTCATATTAAAGTACGATTCATAAGCAAATTTTAAATATTCTCTAGGTAAAAGTTCGGTCAATGAATAATAATATTTAATTTTAGAATAATCTAATTTAAAAGATTCGCTTGGAGAGTATGATAAATTAACATAATTTTCTGGATTTTTAAGATATTGTGGACCTGTTTTCGAATTAGAAATATTTCATAAATCGTTTGCAGAAAGTTTTCTATACATAAAACTTAATTCTGTTCTAAGAGCTAAATCAGGACCACCAAATAGAGATAAAGTTTCATAATCTATAAAACCTTTTTTGTCTACATCATAGTTTAATAAGTTGTAAAATTTATTTGTAAAAAATGCATTTCAATATTGTCTTGAACCATGGGTATGATTATCTTTAGAATTTGAATTAGGATCATAATAAATATCAATTCTTTTTTTATCATCGATATCATCGGTTGTGCTTGTAACTTCAATCTCAGGATCACTAAGCAAACCTGTTTCAGCATATGATGTAGCTCAATGATGAATATACTCATGGAAAACAGTAGGCATAATTCCGCCTATTCTTTGATATTCGTTAAAAGATTGTTCGCTTAAAATAGATCCATTAATATAAATGGTTTTTGTAGAAGGTATATAAAGTCCGTTTGCGTTTTTACCAATGATTTTAAAATCATTGATGTTAATACCATCAAGATCAAAAACTTCTGTACCAAATGGTATTTTTCTCTTAAACTCTTGGGCTAATTTAACTATTCCGCTTTTTCCTAGTAAATATCTATGATCATTTTGATTTGTATAATATGAAAAATCTCTAAAAAATATTTTTGTATAAGGATCTTGATATTCGTAGTAAAAACGTCCATCATTTGTCTTCATTTCCTTTATATCATCCAAGCTATCAATAGAGGTATCATTTAATTTAACCAAATCGTTATATAATTCTTCACTAGAAAGTGAATCTCCATATGATGCTTCATTTTTTAAAATAGGGAATAAATTAATATCGATAAGCTTTCTAGTTGAAGGTTCATTTTCTTTATTATCTTTTTGCTCGTTCTTTGAATTTTCCTCATTTATTTTGTGATTATCAGAATCATCACTCAAATCTGTTGGTATTTCGTCTATTGGTTTATTTTGGTTGTCGTTTTCAGAAATAACATCATTATTAGATGTATTATCATTCGAAACATTTGCGGTGTCAGTATTATTATTTGTATCTTTTGGAGCTTGATCAAATCCGTTATTTGCATCAAAAGTATTTGAAGTTCCATCGTTTTTTATTACGATTCCAGAGTCAGTTTTTGTAGTTTCTTTTGAATCATTCTTACCAAATAAAAAATCGATCGGCTCGCAACTTATTGTTAATAAAATTGGTGAAATTAACAATGAACTAGCTGCAATTTTTTTGATTAATGATAACTTATTTTTCATCTTTTTCTCCTTATTTTTATCGATATATTAATTATATTATTTTTTTAAAATAATAAAATGAGTATTATTCGCAAATTCCTTTACTTTATAATTTTCTAAAAAATTTTTATCTCTGTCAATAACTTCTAAAATTGTAAATTTTGTTTTATTTAATAATTGCATTAATTCTTCATAAGAATATAAATGCATAAAATCGCATAAATTATTTTCATTTAAAAAAATATGATCACCATAATTTTTTATTTTAAATTCACTACATTTTAGTACTATTTCATCTTTAGGTTTAATGTATGTATCCTCATTTCTAATAATTGTTGAAAAAATAAATATTCCACCAGATTTTAAAACTCTATATATTTCGTTTATAGCATCTATTCTTCCTTCTTCACTAGGTATTCCGGGTCATCCATTGAAAGAGAAAAGAGCATATTCAAATGAATTATTTGCATAATGTAATTTTGAGGCATTTGCTATCTCAAAATTAACATTTATATTATCGTTTTTTGCTAAATATTTAGCAGTATCAATCATATTAGATGAAATATCAACACCAAGAATATTAGTAAATCCTTTTTTTATTAGCCCGAATGTTGTTCTACCTGTTCCACAACCTATGTCAAGTAATTTGAAGTTTTTATTTTTGAAATACTTATCAAAAATAAATTCTTCAGATTTTCAAAGACCTATTGAAGAATTTGATTTAGCATATCTAACTACTGTTTGATCATCTTCAAAAACACTCTTATTATTTTCATTAAAATTCATTTATTTATTATAACAAAATAAAACTTGTTATTTTAGTATTTGAAATAAAAAATATTCGGAACAATCCGAATATTTAATTATTATTTGAATTAATCAACAAGTTCAATAATTGCCATTCTTGTATTGTCACCAAGACGTTTAGGTAATTTAATAATTCTTGTATAACCACCTTGTCTTTCCTTGTATTTTGGTGCAATAGTGTCAATTAAATGTTTGTAAACTTTTTTGTCTGAATTTTTAACAGTAATAGGTCTTACATAACTTGTAATTACACGGACATTAGCTAATGTAGGGTTTTTTGCTTTAGTAATCATTTTTTCAGCATGTTTTCTTAATTCTTTAGCTCTTGTTAAAGTTGTTGTTAAGTGACCGTTTGCGAATAATTCACTTGTAAGTGAACGCATCACACCATTTCTTCATTTTGTATTACGTGAATAAATTTGTTTTGGATTAGCCATATTATTCTTCTCCCTCTTTTAATTGTAAACCATGTTCTTCAAGTTTTTCAATAATTTCTTGTACAGATTTCTTACCTAAGTTCTTAATTCCTTCAAGTTCTTCAAATCTCATTTCAGCAACTTGACTAAGTTTTTTCTTACCACTTTTCTTAAGTGCATTTAGAGAACGAACAGATAAACCAAGTTGTGTAATATCTAAATCATCCTCAATTTGTTGTGGTTCTTCAACTTTTGGTTCTTCGAAAATTTGAACATCTTCCATATTTTCAACACCACCAATAACTCTAAATAATCCAATTAACATTTCTGAAGCATATTTTATAGCTTCTTTTGCAGTAATTGAACCATTTGTAACAACTTTAAATTCTAAAGCTTCTTCAATTTTAGTTGAATCAGAGTTTAATTCTTTAACATCTCATGTTACAGCCTTAATTGGAGCAAAATTAGAATCAACTGCTAAAAATTCAGCACGTTTAATATCTGTTTCTAATTTTGATTTTAAATCTTTATCATTGATGTAATTTTTATTTTCTTCTTCAGACATAAACCCACGTCCTACACGAAGAAACAATTCAAGATTTAATGCATCAGGTGAATTAACTGTAGCGATGTATTGATTTGGGTTGATAATTTGAACACCAGGGTTGCTTACTTCCATTGATTTAGCAGTGATTTGTCCAATTTCATTTGATTTAAGTTTAACCTTAACAATTTCATCATCAGCAACATATGATGGGGAATATGTAAAATTAACTTCTCTTAGGTTCATTATTAATGATAGAACGTCTTCAGTAACATCTTTAAGTGCTTTGTAATGAAACTCAGCACCCTCTATTCGTACGCTAAAAGGTGCTAAAGTAGGCATACTTGATATAATCATTCTTCTAAGTGCTACACCTAAAGTTTTACCAAATCCTCTTTCTAAACCTTCTAATATAAATGTTACTTCATTGTCTGAAACAACTCTAAATTCTGGTTTTTTTCTATATGATAATGGTTTCATTTTTTCCATATTTAGATTTCCTTTCCTCTTAAACTTGGTTTAAATTATTTTTTTGCACGTTCACGTTTTAAAATTCTTTTTGGTGGTCTTGTACCGTTGTGTGGAACTGGTGTTACATCTTTAACTTCAGTAACTGTAATTCCTGCAACTTCGATTTGTTTTCTAGCTGCATCTTTACCAGCACCTAAACCTTTCAATTCAACTTTAACTGTTTTAATTCCGTGTTCTTTAGCAGCTTCAGCTGCTGCTTGAGCTGCTAAACCAGCAGCATAAGGAGTCTTTTTCTTAGTTCCTTTGTAACCGATGCTTCCTGCAGAAGATCAAGCAATAACATTACCATTTTCATCAGCAAATGTAACAATGGTATTTTGGTTTGTAGAATGAATGTGTGCTACACCACTAACAATATTTTTCTTTTTAGTTTTACGAGCCATTATTATTTACCTTTCTTTCCTGCTACTGTTTTTCTTGGACCTTTACGTGTACGTGCATTTTTTTGTGTAGATTGTCCACGTACTGGTAAACCTTTACGGTGTCTTATACCACGGTAGCTTTTAATTTCCATTAAACGTTTTATGTTTAATGTTACTTCTCTACGTAAATCACCTTCTGTTACATAATTTTTAGCGATTTCACGAATTTTAGATAATTGATCTTCATGTAAGTCTTTTACTCTTGCGTTTTCATCAATTCCTGCTTGTGCACAAATTTCTTGTGCTGTTGATTTACCAATTCCATATATGTATGTAAGTGATATAACAACACGTTTATCATTAGGAATTTCAACGTTTAAAATTCTAGCCATATTTTCCCTTTCTTAAATATTAACCTTGTCTTTGTTTGTGTTTTGGTTGAACACAAATTACACGGTTAATTCCTCTACGTTTGATAATTTTACAATCTTTACAGATTTTTTTAACACTTGCTCTAACTTTCATTTTGTATCTCCTCGATTTTATTTATGACGATACACAATGCGACCTTGAGTTAAGTCGTAAGGACTCATTTCAACATCAACTGTATCACCTGGTAAAATTCTAATATGATTAACTCTCATTTTTCCAGAAATGTGAGCTTTAATTGTTAAACCATTTTCAAGTTCAACAGTATATAAATCTGTTGTATGAGCTTCTTTTACAACAGCTTTTATTTTTAATCCGTCTTTAGCCAAATTAAATTCCTTTCGTAAGAATAACACCTTTTCCGTTTTTAATTAAAACAGTATGTTCATAATGAGCTGTATTAGTACCATCTTCACTAACAACTGTTCACCCATCATTTTTAATATAAATATTTTTTGATTGAGTTATCATAGGTTCAATGCAAATAACCATTCCATCTTTTAATAATGGACCTGTACCTGCATGTCCCGAATTAAAAACATCTGGATCTTGGTGTAATTTTTTACCAATACCATGACCACAAAATTCGGATGGTGTATATAATTTATTTTTTCTAATGTAACGTCCAATTGCATAAGATATATCTCCTACACGTGCCCCTGGTTTAATAGCTGCGACACCCGCTTCAAAAGCACCTTTAGCTACATTAATTAATTTTTGGTCTATTTCTGATATTTTGCCAACACCTTTTGTGAAAGCACTATCGCTATGGTAACCTTCTCAAACACATCCGAGATCAACGCTAACTAAATCTCCATCTTTTACGATTCTTTTGGAAGGAATACCATGGATCAATTCTTCATTTACAGATATACAAGCTGTAGCGGGAAAACCATATAATCCTTTAAAAGATAAATTTGCTCCCCTTTTTTTAATTTCTTTACAAGCTAATTGATCAATCTCTTCTAAAGAAACCCCTGGTCTTATGAAGTCTCAAAGTATTTGTTTTACTTCTGCCAAGATTTGACAACTTTTAGTAATTTTTTTTATTTCATTTTCTTTTAAAATTTGAATCATAAATTCTCCTTAAATGTATAAAAAATATAGATACCAAAAGTATCTAAATTTTAACAAAATTTTATAAAATTCCAAGTACTTTTTTTGCTACTTGTTCTGGAGCTAAACTTCCATCAACCACTTTTAACTCGTTCATGCCTATGTAGTAGTCTAATAATGGTTTTGTTTGTTCTTGATAAATTTTTAATCTATTTACTATTTTTTCTTCAGTATCATCATTTCTTATTATCAAGTCAGCACCATCTAAGTCACATTTTCCAGCAACTTTACTTGGTTTAAATTTAATATGGTAACCTGTACCACACTTAGAACATGTTCTTCTTCCTCCAAGACGTTCTAAAACAACTTCTTGAGTAACTCTTATTTCAATTACATCAAATTCAAATTCTTTTAAACTTTTTAAGTACTCGGCTTGTTGTACTGTTCTTGGGTACCCATCCAAAATAAAGTATTTACCTTCATTTTTTAATTTACTTATAGCATTAAATACTATTTCGTTGGTTATTTCGTCTGGAACATATCCTCCAGAATTAACATATTCTTGAACTTTTAATCCTAGTGTTGTTTTATTTTTTATTTCTGTTCTAAAAATATTACCAGTTGATAAATGAACTAAATTAGTTTCTTTTGTTATTAACTCTGCCACTGTACCTTTTCCAGCACCAGGTTGACCCATAAAAATTAAATTTTTTGTTATCACAATAATCCTTCATCTACATTGTTTACATCGTTAATATCATTAATATCTCTCGATAGACGTTTTGCTCTCGCTAAACGCATTGTTTTTCTTCTTGCTTTAAGTTGATCTAAAGTTTCAATACTTGTAGAAACTAAAATCATTAATCCTGTACCACCAAAAGCAATACTTTGTGGAAGAATACCGGCCATTATTTGTACAAATTGCATACTTCCTAAAATTAATAAATAAATAGAAGAAAATACACTTAATCTAAAAACTGTACCTATTAAATAATCTTGAGTTTCTTCTCCTGGTCTAAGACCAGGTATAAAAGTTGAATTTTTTGTAAAATCTTCGGCTATTTTATCGACTTTTGATTGTTGAATTCCCATTAATAATGAAAATACTCAAACAATCACAACTAGTAAAGTAAATCCTACAGGTTGTGTAAATTGAAGATTAGTATTAATTCATTGTTTCGCTATACTTGTCTCTGGAAGTAAATTTGCAATCATAGTAGGAAATGATAAAACCATCATAGCAAAGATAATTGGCATAATTCCTGCAGGATTAACTTTAATAGGTAATTTACCCATTTCTTTACGATTTCTTGAACGTCCTGCACCAACTTGTTGAATCGGAATATGACGTTCCGCTACATAAAATATAGCAATTATTAAAATAGTCAATAAATAAACACTAAAATATGTAACAACATCAATTATACCGGTCATAACTCCACTAGAGCCATTACCACCGATGTAATACTCTACCGCATTCTTAAATTGATACGGTAACCTTGCGGCTATACCAGTAAAAATAATTAAACTAGTCCCGTTCCCTATACCTTTGTTAGTTATTTGTTCTGAAATAAATAACGCAACCAATGAAGCAGATGTTAAAATGATTGGAATTATAAAATATATTAAAGTAGATTCGCTTAAAATGTTTGTTCCAACAATTTCGATAAAACCTCTTGTTCCTTGCGCAGATAATGACTTGACTAAGAAAACGGCTTGTGGATAAGCTATAATTAGAGTAACTAAACGAGTAATGATGTTTATTTTTCTACGACCTTGCGGACCACTTTGACTCAATTTGTAGATTGGCGGAAAAATTTTAGACTGTAAAATCATCATAATTAACGATGCATTAATAAACGGACTTATTCCTAAAGCAAAAAGCGAAAATTGCCTTAAACCTCCACCACCTATTAAATTTAAAGTATTTAAAAATGAATTTTCTGAGAGTTGATTTTGATTTTGAATTCTAATGAAAGGAGCTGTAAGAGAAGTTCCTAAAATAAAAATAACCAAAAATAATAATGTAAAAATTCCTTTTTTTAATAATTCTTTTGTCTTTCAAAAAGAAACTCATGATTTAGAAAATGCTCTAAAACCACGTCTTATATATAATATTAAACTATCCAATGTTACCTCTTTTTTGTATTTTAATTATATAAAATTTTTCTATTTTTAAAATTATTAAATTTAACCAATATATTTGCATAAACAACTGCTATTGATATTTTTTTGTAGAAAAAATAAAAAATTAAATTTAATTTTAGTAAAAATAATATTTAAAACGCATATTATCCTACATTTTATGCACTAAAAATAATAAAAAATATATAATTTAAATAATATATTAACAAAAGGAGAAAAAATGATTAATATCGTACTTTATCAACCTGAAATTTTCCCGAATACAGGTAATATTATCAGAACTTGTTTTGCTTTGGGTATGAAATTACACATAATAAAACCTACTAGTTTTGATTTGCATCCAAAATATCTAAAAAGATATGGTGCAGGCAGAATGCTTTCTGATATTAAACATGAAATACACTCATCTTACGAAGAATTTGCAAAAAAATATCACGACAAAAACATCTACTACATAACAAGATATGGATTAAAAAATTATACTGATATAAATTATAAAAACGTCTTTAATCAAAATAAAGAAATTTGATTAATGTTTGGTAGAGAATCAACCGGTATAGATAAAAAAATTTTAAAAAATAATATCGATAATTGTTTGAGAATACCTATGGTTTCTGCAATGAGATCAATTAATTTAGCAAACTGCGTTTCTATTTTAGGATTTGAAGTTATGAGACAATTAGACTTTAAAGACTTATCATTATTTGAAGTAGAAAAAGGGAAAGATTTTCTAATCGAAAATGATTTTAAGTAGTAGACAGAATCCTAAAATTAAATTTTTAAAAAAATTACTTGATAAAAAATATAGAAGAGAAAATAAAAAGTTTTTAGTTTTTGGTTATCACTTAGTTGAAGAAGCTAAAAATTCCGGAATTATTGAAGAAATTTTTGAAATACCCGGAAATGAAAAATATAAAAATTCCACATTAATTGAAGAACATTTAATAGATTATATTTCACCAACAAAAACAACACAACCTATTTTCGCTTTATGCAATAACAAAAAGATTAATAATATTAAAATAAATAAAGTAATTTTATTAAATAATGTTCAAGATCCAGGGAATATCGGAACCATCTTTAGACTTGCAAAAGCATTCGATTTTGATACTGTTATAGTCGAAAACACAGATCCTTATAATGACAAAATAATACGTTCGTCACAAGGTGCTATGTTTTCAATAAACATAGTAGAAACTAAAGATAGCATAGGCACAATTAAACAACTTAAAAAAAATGGTTTTGAAATTTATGGAACACTTTTAGATAAAAGTTCAACAAAACTTAATGACACATATTTTAATAACGAAAATATGGTTATTATTTTTGGTAATGAAGGTGTAGGAATTGATAAAAATATAATTGCTCTACTTGATCAAAAAATCTATATACCAATTAGTTTTGAAAGTTTAAACGTCTCTATGAGTGCTGCCATAATTTTAAATAAAATAAGAAACGGATAAACAATGAATAAAAAAAGCAATTTTAAAATTTTAGAATATATTCAAAATGTAAATATTCCAATAACATTAAAAGGTTATAGTACTCTTGAAATCGATAAACTACTAGAAAAAATTTATTCAGAAATTAGTATTTTGTTGAACGACTTAGAAATTGAACAAAAGCAAAAAAAAGAATTAGAAAAAGAATTAATAAAAATTCAAACAAAAAAGGAACAACTAGAATTTGACTTAATTAGATTGAAAACACAATTATCTGATATCAAAAAAGGAAAAAATGAATAACGAAAACGAAAAAGAATACAACAATTTAATTAATTGATATCCCGGACACATGGCAAAAGGGATTAGAGAAATAAAAGAAAACGCAACGCTTGCCGATATCTTTATCGTTGTACTAGATGCAAGATGTCCAATTAGTTCATATAATGAAGATTTTGATAAAATCGCTCCTCAAAAGCAAAGATTATTCATAATAACTAAAAGTGATTTGATGGATCAAAGTAAAAAAGATGCAATTACAAAAAGATTTAAGGGTGAACATATTCTTTGATTAGATTTAAGAAAAAATAAATCAAAGAATATAATTTTAAAAAAACTTAAATTAATGAGTCAAGAGAGAATTGAAAGAAACAAAGCAAAAGGATTGATACAAACAAAAATAAAATCATTTGTTGTTGGTATACCAAATTGTGGCAAATCTACTTTAATAAATTTAGTTTCTCCAACTTCGAAATTAAAAGTTGCAAATTATCCTGGTGTAACAACTAAACAAAAATGAGTCGTTAATGGTGAATTTTTATTTTTAGATACACCTGGTATATTACTACCTAAATTTTATGATCAGGAAGTCGCTATTAAGTTACTTGCAATTGGTTCAATTAAAAGCGAAAATTTTGGTAGAGAGTTTGTTGCTACAAAAATTTGAGCACTTCTATCAAAATATTATCCAACTATAATAGAAAATTGAGGATTAAAACCTTCTAATGACGATAAAGAAATTTACTCATTATTTCATGATTATGCAATCAAATTTAATTTTTATAAAGAAAAGGGTAAACTAGATTTAGAAAAAGCACAAAATCATTTTATACAGTTAGTAAAAAATATGTCAGGCGTAACTTTTGATTAAACCTATTTTTGATCCAATCACATATGAGGTTAAGAAATCTAGTTTTATTTCTTACATTTTTAGATTTGAATCAAAAACAGAATTAAAAAATATTTTAAACCAGTTAAAAAAAGAACATAAAAAATAAAGACATATTTGTTACAGTTATATAATAAATAATGATGGTGTCGAATCAGGTGGTTTTAGCGATGATGGAGAACCTAAAAATACTGCTGGTAGACCCATGTTTGAACTAATGCGAATAAAAAATATTTCAAATGTATTAGTTGTTGTGATTAGATATTTTGGTGGCATAAAACTAGGTGCCGGAGGACTAATTAAAGCATATAGAATATCAAGTTCACAAGCAATAGATAAATATTTAAAGGAGACAAAAAATGATTAAATTAATCAAAAAAAACACAGGTAAAAATCAAGTTTTAAAACCTGCATTCGAAGGGAAAGAATTTCCTAAATTCATAACAAAGAAAAACTTTGTTTTAACTGAAGATTTAGAAAACAAAATTTCATATGTGTTTTTCGATAAAGAACACCAAACAGTAGACGCTTTAGCTGATTTTGCATTAAATTTTGCATCTTCACACAAAAGAAGTTATGAAATTTTATTATCAGACTTTTTAAGTGTGTACGATATGAAAACACTTTTAAGAACTTTTATTCTTAAAAGTTATTTTGCAAAAGCAAAATTATTTAAAAAATCAATAGAAACAGAAAAAGAAGAGAAAGAAAAATTATTCTTAATTTTAGATGAACAAAGCCACAAAGAATTTGCATCGTTAACTAAAAAACTTTTTGTATTGGCCGAAAATATTCAAAAAACTAGAAATTTACAAATTATGCCTGAAAACTTTTTGAATTCTGAACAATTAGCTTCAGAAATTACAAGAGATTTTAGTGGTATACCAAACTTAACAATTGACGTTTTAACTAAAAAAGAAATAGAAGAATTAGGAATGGGTTTATTATTATCAGTTAACAAAGGAAGCACACACGAGCCAAGAGTTGTGGTTGTCAAATACAACGGTAACCCTAAATCCAATGAAAGCATTTCAATAGTCGGAAAAGGGATTACTTTTGACACAGGTGGTGTAAATACAAAAGGTTACTACATGGATGGTATGAAATACGACATGTCAGGTTCTGTAATTAGCGCTTATGCAGTAAAAACATTAGCGCAATTACAAGCAAAGGTTAATGTTTCTGCTGTTATGGCTATCACAGATAATAGAATCAACTCAGATGCATCACTACCTGAGAATGTTTATCGTTCAATGAGTGGCAAATGAGTGGAAGTTGTTGATACAGATGCCGAAGGTCGTTTGGTTTTAGCTGATGGAATTTACTACGCAGCAGAAAAATTAAAACCTACAACAATTATTGATGTAGCAACACTAACCGGATCTATTTTAACAGCTTTGGGTAACGTTTACACAGGTATTTGAAGTACAAATGATGAAAAATGAGAAAAATTTGAATCTGCTTCTGAAGAAGCTAATGAAAAAGTTTGAAGAATGCCACTTCATGAAGATTACAACAAAGGAAACAAAGGATCTAAAGTTGCTGATTTAGCTAACTGATCAAAAACTGTTCGTCCAGATTCAAGTCAGGCAGCGATGTTCTTAAAAGAATTTACAAAAGATATTGATTTTATTCATTGTGATGTAGCGGGTACAGCAGATAGAAGTGGAGAACCTCAAGGTGAATTAATTTCAACATTAGTTGAATTTGCACTAAAATATCAAAATTAATATAAAAAAAGTTGTAAAATTTAAACTATATATATTAATATACTAGAAAGGAAATATTATGAAAATTAATTTAATAGATAATAAAAGAAATGATTCTATATTATTAAGCGCCATTTTTAAAGGCGAAGAATATCCAAAATCATTAATAGAAAAAAATTCAGTAGTTACTGATTATTTTAACGAAAACAAATCATTTGTTTTCTTAGGTAAAAAAGAAGACTTAAAGTTTTCTACATTATATAATTTTGCAAAAGGATTATTTACAAATTTAGGACGTGATTTACAAGTTAACTTAGATACATTCGTAACAGAAAAAGTTAGTCTAGCAGAAGTTGTTAAGGCTTTTACAGAAGCATATTCTTATGTAACAGCAGAAATTTACAACGCCAAAACAAACAAAAAAGATGATAAATTTAATGTAAGCTTATTAAGCGAAAAAGCAACAGAAAAAGAATTAGAACAATTAAACAAATCAAACATTCTTTTAGAAGCTGTTAACTTTGCAAGAAACTTACAAATTACACCTCCAAACATTTTAAATTCTGAAGAATTAGCAAAAAGAGTCCAAGAAGACTTAGCTCAATACGATAACTTAAAAGTAACAGTTTTAAATAAATCACAAATTGAAGAATTAGGAATGGGATTATTACTTTCAGTTAACCGTGGAAGTATGTTCGAACCTAGAGTTGTAGTTATTGAATACAATGGAAATCCTGATTCAAAAGAAAAAACTGTTTATGTAGGTAAAGGTATTACATTCGATAGTGGTGGTTACTCACTTAAACCAGGTCGTTCAATGTTAGGAATGAAATTTGATATGTCAGGTTCAGCATTTGTTGCTAGTGCATTAAAAGCTATTGCACAGTTAAAACCAAAAACAAATGTTGCTGCAGTTATGGCTATCACAGATAACAGAGTAAACGGTGATGCTTCTTTACCTGACTCAGTTTGAACAAGTATGAATGGTAAGACTGTTGAAATTAACAATACAGACGCCGAAGGTCGTTTAGTAATGGCAGATGGTTTAACATATGCTGTTAGAAACTTAAAAGCAACAAGATTAGTTGATGTAGCTACACTTACAGGAGCAATAGTTGTTGCCTTAGGAAGCACATATACAGGTGTTTGAGCAACATCTGAACAAGCATGAAAAGAACTTAAAGATGCTTCAGATGTACAAAATGAATTAGTATGAAGAATGCCACTTGACGAAGCATATGCAAAAGAAATTAAAAACTCTCCGGTTGCTGACTTAAAAAATACTGATTTAAGTGGTGCAGGAGCTGGTAGTTCTTCAGCAGCCATGTTCTTAAAAGAATTTACTGAAGGTGTTGAATATATTCACCTAGATGTGGCTGGTACAGCAGACATAGGTGGTAGACCAACAGGTGTTATGGTTAAAACATTAGTTCAACTAGCATTAAACTCAAATAAATAACAAATTAAAAGCTTAAGAGATTTATTCTTAAGCTTTTAATTTGTTATTTGTTTTTAATCTTTTAAAGTGATTACACATTTTTATTAAATCTAAAATATTTTTTCTTTTAGCAAAAATTCTTTAACTTCGAATTTAAAATTACATTAATATAATTTTTAAAATGTTATTTCCAAAAACAACATTTTTAAATAAACATTTTATTTATTTTAATGATTTTAAGTTAACTAAAAAATACTTTTTTACTCTTATGTGTCATTTTTTTCAACTTCATTTAAACACTAAATCAATAAAAATCGAAATTAAATTGAACTTAAAAAAATATTTTAGCTAAAAAATATTAAAAATTTACAGAGTAAAAAATATTCACATAATTTAAAGTAGCAAAATTGTTTAAATAAAAAATAAAAAACTTACATATAATATAGAAGATTGAAAATGTTTTTATTTTACACTATAAGTTTAGTTTTTTATTGGAAATTTTTTTGAAATAAAAAATATTATAATGGAAATTTTAAAATAAAAAAATCTTTAAAAATATTTATTTTTAAAGACAAAAAATTAAAATTGAGGTCTAACAAATAATTCTAAATTTATTTCTTGTCAATAATAAATTTACATCTAATCTAAGAGACAAAATTTTGTTTTTCAATTTTGAATTAAATCCATCGAAATATAATAAAAATACCAAGCGCAAAACTTTTACACTTGATATTTCGTTTTGTTACATTTTTTAATAGTTTCATACTATTTAATTTTATTAATCTCTAAATTCTAAATAACTACCAAATGCTATTACTGATGTATCACTGCTTGGAATAAAAATATCTTTTTTAAGACTAGTATTAAGAGAATCTGAATAAGTATATTCTCCTGTCTTTTTATCAATACTTATAATATCATCTGAAAATTCAAATCTTATTGGTAGATCGTTTTCCAATTCACTAAAATATGCTACTTTACCCCTATATGGTGTATGATCATTACCGTTGTTATAAGGCTGAGAATCTAATAAAAGAATATAAAATTCCTTTTCGCTTATTTTTCGTTTATTTGCATTTACAACATAACCCAATGAACTATAATTTCCATTACGATCATATGGTAAAAATTTAAAGTCACCTACATTTTCATATGTTATACTTGGGTCTTTAATTAAAACTCTAAATTTAGTTGCTCCAGCTTCATAATTTTCTACTCTTGTAATTACAAATTTATCATTTCAATTTCTAAAATCTGCTTTTGTAGCAACTAAGTATTTTCCTTCACCATCTTGATTATCAAATTTAAATGAATACTTAGCAAATATTTGATTATTTGCAACTTCAGTACCTGTAAGTGTAATATTAGTAATTCTATTTTCTAAACCATTAGTAACATTAAAATTAACATTTGAGTCTTGTAATGTAGGATTTTCATTTTTATTTCAAGTTAAATTACCTTTTGTGAAAGTTGCATTTATAAAATTGCTTGCATTTTCGAATGAAACTACTTGATTTTTATCATATCCTACTTTAAAAGAATCTAGTTCAAATCAATGATCTGTTTGTGTTTTATTTAAAATTCTTATTTTATCAGTTATTACACCACTATGATTTACAAAAGTTTGAGTTTTTGTGTTATTACCTTTCTGTTCACTGAAAGGAACTCAGACACCTGATTGATCTTTATATTGTATTTCGAAATTACTTAAAATATCATTTGGGTTTGATAAACCTTGTTCTAGAAATACTTTTGTGATAGGTTGTTTTTTTGGTAATGATACAGTAAATGTTGCATTTTCCACAATTTTATGCTTAGTAGATTCATCATTGCCACCTTTTCAAGCATGTAAATATGTATCGTTATAAAAATCAAGTGCATGAGCATACGGATGAGAATCATATGGTACTTGTACTTCTTTTTCAGGATTTTCAGGATTTTGGTCATGAGCTAATCCGAGATAGTACCCATTATCATCTAAATTATCATTTTCGTATCCGACTTTAAATGTATCCATTCTTAATCAAAAACTAGAGTGAGCTTTATTTATAATTCTAACTTTATTAGTTTCCACAGGTTCATTAACAAACAATTGTAATTTTTTATTTGTTCCTTCATTTTTATTAAAATTAGTTCAAGTACCATCAGAATTTAAATATTGAATGTCAAATTTACTCAACACATCATTATTATTTTTTCCTTGTTTTACTAATACCTTAGAAATAAGTTTTTTGCTAGGTAACGAAATTGTCAATGTTGCACCAACAGCAATATCACCACCACCGTTATTTTTATTAAGATAATATTCTGTGCCTGCATAACTGTTATCAAACAAACTTGTTGAATTTCCTTGTACTCCTTTAAGTTCTTTCTCAGAACCACTACCATTAAAATCATATACTAAATTTTTGTAGTACCCGTATTCATCTCTACCGTCAATTTTTTCAATATTTATTTCGTCTGTAGTAGTATCTTTATGTTCTGTATCGGCTGTTACATCACCATCTTCTGGAGTTTCTGTGTGTTCTCCTTCTGTTGAAGCACTACCATCTGCTGGAGTTTCTGCGTGTTCTCCTTCTTTTGGAGTATTACCATCTGCTGGAGATTCTGTGTGTTCTCCTTCTGTTGAAGCACTACCATCTGCTGGAGTTTCTGCGTGTTCTCCTTCTTTTGGAGTATTACCATCTACTGGAGTTTCTGTGTGTTCTCCTTCTTTTGGAGTATTACCATCTGCTGGAGATTCTGTGTGTTCTCCTTCTGTTGAAGCACTACCATCTGCTGGAGTTTCTGTGTGTTCTCCTTCTTTTGGAGTATTACCATCTGCTGGAGTTTCTGTGTGTTCTCCTTCTGTTGAAGCACTACCATCTGCTGGAGTTTCTGCGTGTTCTCCTTCTTTTGGAGTATTACCATCTGCTGGAGTTTCTGCGTGTTCTCCTTCTTTTGGAGTATTACCATCTGCTGGAGTTTCTGCGTGTTCTCCTTCTTTTGGAGTATTACCATCTGCTGGAGATTCTGTGTGTTCTCCTTCTGTTGAAGCACTACCATCTGCTGGAGTTTCTGCGTGTTCTCCTTCTTTTGGAGTATTACCATCTACTGGAGTTTCTGTGTGTTCTCCTTCTTTTGATAAACCGCCGTTTGTAGATGTGTCTTTGTTATCTAATTTATCTAACCTATCATTAGATGATGAACTTTCGTCAATATTTTTTTTATCATTATCTTTTTTAACTTTATTAGCAGCTAAAATAGACACCGGAATTGCAACTGCAGCAGTTACTCCGGCAATCGTTAAAAGTATTAAACTTCTTTTTAATTTCATTTTTAATGTCCTTTATATATAAAAAAATTAATTTTGTTATTTTGTTATTTAAAATATAAGTCGCTTCGCAACTTAATAAATTAAACACCAAATATAATAAAAAGTAAATAAAATATCTAAAAATCAGCTTAAAATAACGTTTTTTCTTAGTGATAATTTTATAATTGAATTTAGTATTTAATTAATAAAATTAAAATTAAAATGGTTTATAATTAAATATAAAACACTTATTCTTTCAAAAGTTAAAAAAGTGCTATGTAATAGAATAGCAAATAATTAAATAAAAAATAAAATTTATAAATAAAAATTTGAATATAGCAATAAAAGGAAAATAATATATGATAAAAAAGAAAAAAATAATTATAACTGCATTATCTTTAACTACTTTTTCAATTATTACGGCTACAACAATAGGTGCATTATTTCACATAAATAAAAACAATATCGAACAAAATAAACAAAAATATAAAAAAGAATTAAAATTAAAAATTCAAAATAATGATAGTGATGTTTTAGATAGTTTTAAGACAAATATTTTAGACAGTTACCCAAAATACTCAAACGTAAAATATTATGAAAAACTAAATAACGATATTGTTATAATATTTTATAAATTAAATACATTATTTAAAAATTCAAATAATTTAAATAACGATGAAAAATATTACATTTTAAATAAATTTGAAGAAAAATATAAAAAAATTATCAAATATGATAATTTAGAATTTAAAGATTTTTCAGAAAAATTAGATAATTTGTCAATCTTCATTTCTGAATTAAATAATAATTTAATAAAAAACCTAAAGGAATTGAAACAGTCATTTTCTCATTTTGTTAATCCAAAATTTTCTAACTTTAAAGGAAATATATTATCAGAGTATGACGTTTTAATAAATAGTAATAAGAATATCGATTTAAATACTAAAATTATTAATTTTTTAAGTTCTATTAATAATTCAATTAACTTATACAATAAAATTTCTAATATAAATACTATTAAGAATAGTTATGAAATAAATGAGTTATGAACATTTTTAAATAACTTAATAAATAAAGAAAACTTTAGTTACAATGATATCAACATAAAAAATATTACAAAAATAGATAAATTAAACGAACTTTTAACATCAATTTTAAATAAAGAACAAAAGGTTAATGAATATAAAGAAATATTATCAAATACACTTTCAAATTTTAAAAATAAGAATGTTATAGAATTTAAAAATAAAATATTAGAGAACTACAACCGATTTGAAATTACAAATTATGAAATATTTAATAATAACATTTTTAAAGTAATTTTAAAATTAAATGATTATTTCGAATTTAAACAAGCAAAAGCTTTAGAAGGAATAAATATTAGTTTCACAAACGAAAGCAAATTTATTAATTTAACTAATGAAATAAATAAAATAGTAGAAGCAAAAATAATCGATATAACAAAACTTAATGATTATTTAGAAGAAAAAATTATCGAATGAAAAAAACTTGCAGAATCTAGAAATATTTACATAATTTCTCAAAATAATAAAATGGAAGAATATTTAAATTCAATCGATGAATATAATTTAAAAAATTCCATAATAAGAGATATATATTTTTCAAAAAAACAAATTGCATATAATAATCAAGAAATTAAAGAAAATCTAGTAAATAAACTATTAGAAAATGATTTTAATATTGAAATTGCAAATAATATAAATAAATATTACGAACTATCATCATTTGACTTCGAAAATAAACTTAACGAATCTTTAATTTTATTAAAAGAAAACATAAGCTCATTAGCTATAAGTGACTTGATTACAGAAATTAAAGAATATATTCAACATAATAATTTACAATCATTAGAAGATGGCTTTACAGAAAACAAACAAACTCTTATTAAATCCATAACCGATAGTAATAAAATTTCAAGCGAAATTAAAAATACTCTATTAAATGAAGTTAACTCTTCAGTAGTGAATTTTGAAATTAATAATATAAAACAAGAATTAAATAAATACGAAAATAAATTTGAAGAAAAAACAAACTTATTAATTGAGAAAATAAAAAGTTTTGAAATTATTAACGAAATAAAAAATGACATAATATTTAGAGTCAAATTAATTAAAACTATTGATCAATTAGGTGCTCAAGAAATTTATTTTGATCAATTAAACAATTCAATATTAAATTTATTGAATAAAATTCAATCTTTCGAACTTAAAATAAAAAATAAACAAATTTTAGGCAAAAAAGAATTGGATTTCTATATGTTTAAAAACAAACATAGAAAATTTTTTACAAATCAACTTAAACAATATGATTTTACAAGCGAAAATTTAAATTTAGATAAATTAAAATCGGTGATTAATGAATTAATCCAAATTGAAAACGAACAAGACAACACTTCAAAAACAGCACATCAACTTTTAGAAGAAATGACAGTTTCTAAATTCAATCTTAATAATTTTGAAGAAGAATCAAAATATAATTTGGATTCACTAAAAAGTTCTGGTTCATTTAATTTAGAAAACGCTTCTCTTTTCTTCGATCATTTTGATAACGATAAATTTAATTACATAATTAAGGATTTAAAAGTTTCTGGAGATAACTTAGAAATACTAACAGTTGTGGTTGAAGCAAAAATAAAAGGTGTAGATAATTTTTCTATAACATTTGAAAAATCTAGAACATATGAACGAGGTATAAAAGACCAACTTGATGCGATAACATTTAACGAATTAGATTCTTTATTTAATATTAATTATGATTTACTTAACTCATATACATTAGATGAATTTAATAACTTAAATAATAATCAAAGAAGTAAAATATTCGAAAATTCTAAATTTGAACTGAATAATTTTTTTAAATACAAAATTTCTAATATAAATATCAATAACAATATTTTAAATGGGAATGTTGACGTTTTATATAATAACCAAATTTTAAAATCAATAAATTTATCAGCAATTAAACATTTTGTACCAAGAAAAACAACACTCGAAGAATACTGAGATGAAAATAATAAAAATAAAATATTAGAAATAATCAATTCAAACAACATTGAAAAATTATTTACTAATATTACTCTAAAAGACCCTACAAATAGATGAAATCATACTGATTTTTTAGCTTCACAAGCAATAGAAAAGTTTAACGAATTTTATAATCTTCCTAAATTTGGAAAATACCAAATTTATATTGAGTCAGTTGAAAATGTTGATGATTTCAGAAGAAGAGCAGATTTAAAATTATGATATACAGAAAATGGAGTTGAAGCGCCCAAACCTGAAAATGGTATTAACAACAAATTTACAATAAACAATTTTATGTTTTTAAATTATGAAAACATAAAACCAAAAGGTGAATATTTTACTTCTTCAGACTTTAATGATCAAAAATACACACAGATAACCGATACTAATATTCTTAATTTAATAAATCAAATGAATGAATCTGTAATTCATTGAAGACTAGCACAAGGTCATGTGAGTTATGGACCAGGGGTAATTACAAACTACCGTACTTTAAATCCTATTAATTTTATAGAACAAAAAGCTTTCAATAAATTTAACTATTTCTTTAAAATATCTAATACTTTTTGAGATGACAATAATGGTAGACATACAATAGAATCTAATGGAACTATTAAAGATGAATTAGATTATATTCCTTTAAGCGAAAAAGATAAAATTAATAAAGAAAATATAACTAGATTTGAAATGGATATAAATCCTTTAATTAATAATTACTTTTATTACTTTTACGACTTTAAATTAGTAGGTAGAAGAGGATTGAAATTCAAAATTGGTTGAATTAATAAACAAAATAGTAATATAAGATTTACCAATGACAAAGAATATGAATTAATTAATTTGGTAAACGACTATGAGCAAGCTATATATCCTGAAGTGATTGTAAATAATATATCTCTTGACGATTTAGTATTTAATAAAGAAATTTTAAAATCTAATAATGCTGAGTACTTCAAAAACCACAAAGATGAATTAAGAAATTCCTTTACAATAAAAACAGAAGAAAGTGATGGTTATATTTATTATAATAACTTTAGAATTAAAGCGTCAGATATAAAAATAGATGAAGTACAAAAACTTGAAAATAATGAGTTGTATATTAAATTAAAAATTAATTCCAAAAATATACTTAATAATCAAAATAAAGAAATAAAAGGTAAAAGTTGGTATAGAGTTATAGGATTTAAAGATTTTATTGAAACTGATTTAAAACAAATTAAAACTCCTCAATTCGAACAAGGTCCTTTGAGCACAATTTATATTTCGCATGATAAAGTTAAAAGAAAAAGACAAATTGAACCATTTTGAAGAGACCTTCTTTGGAAAGAAGATAAAAACGAAAATAATGCATATTGATATTTAGATAAAAAATATATAGAAAAAACTTTGTTAAGAAAAAATGTTTCTAGCGCTAAACTTATTTTTACAATATATGCAGGGTTGTTAAGCAATGATAGAGAGAAAAATTCAAGGGTTTGAGGTGATGGGGGTTGATTTACAGATAATACATATACATATACTATAGATTGAAACCAACTAAAAGAAAATAAAATAATAAAAATAGAGAAAACTGAGCCGCATTACACAAAAATTAATAATAAAAATTATGTGTATGATATATTCTTCATTTGAGAAGAAGAAAAAGGTATAAAAGTAGTAATCCAAACAAAAGATAGAAGTCAAAAAGTTGTTGTCGGTTCTCCTGAAGACTATAAATTTGAAGAAAATCAACTATTTGACCCAAATCACGCAATAGTAGTAATGCCATCAGCTGCCAAAGTAAGTATTGAATACACAAACAATTTACAAGATGAATTATTTGAAGTTAATTCAAATAGATTTGACTATAACGATGTATTTTATACTGATAATAATCAACCAATTTTATTTAGCAATGATTCTAAATTTCTTAACGAATCAGAATATTGACCAAACCAAAATGTATGATTCAAATTTCATAATGGATACCAAACCAATGTGGACACACTAAACTGAAATAAACATGATGATTGAAAACAAGCTAAAGATACTTGAATGAGATCAGTTCAATTTATAGGTCCTGGTTATTTTGGATCAACATCTATAATCGGTAAAGTAAATAACGATCCTAATGACTATAGATATTATTTAATCACAAATAGACACGTTATTGGTGGTGGTAGAATCAAAAACTTTAACGATATAAACAAAGATAACACAAAATATGAAGAAAACTTTAATTTATTGTTAGCTCCTAAACATAGAAAAAATGACATTAACGATTATTATGATGTTCTTTATGCACATATGGATAAAAAGAATATACCTACTACCGTTATATGATCCGGTGTTGAACAAATAGATAATAATAATTCAAATGAAAAAATTACAGTGGACTTAACAGTATTTATTGGTGATTTTACAGAAGCGTATAAAAAGGCTAAACGACAAGGTGACATGAACATTGTTTATAAACTTGATTATATAAATAATAAAATGAATAACGTAAAGTTCGATATTCATCCATTAATAGCAAGATCGAATAAAGTTGTTTCAAATCAAAATACAACGATTTTAGGATTCCCAAGCGGTAATATGTCAGGAGTTATTAACAGAAGGCCTGTTTATTTTAGAGGCGGAGAAGGAAATAATTGAAGCAAAAAAATTGATTTTGTAAATATTAAATTAGACGGCGATTACAAACCGCCAATATACTTAGGATCAGGTGGTTCTGGAACAAGTATGTATCTTGATAACGATACATACGTAGCAACTTGAAGTCAAGGTTGACACGCCGTTGAATCATCAGGTCCTACATTCGCAACTAAGACATTAAATTATATGGGAATGAACTTTAAAGGTGAAAATCCATTTGAAATTAACAACTCTAATTCTTTTGCAAGTCAAATTATAAGAGAAAACTTGAAACATCCGTATAAGTTCAGTACTCCATGATTCTTCAAAAATGATTACAAAGAAGAAGATGTAGATGAATAATTTACAAAAAATAATCAAATATTAAAAACATCATAGTTACATATTATGATAAGTTAGGTGAGCCAAATTTGTCACAAAACCCATATCGATAAAATCAATATGGGTTTTTATTCGATTATAAATACTTAATTAATTTACTTCATTTTCGCTAAAATTTCTTAATATTTTCTTTTAGGTTATGTGAATTAAGTATTCTTAAACCGACGTTGATTAAATTATCTTCTCTTAACTTATTTGGATTATTATATTACGATTAGAGTTGTTGAATAAATAAGTATTTTATTAAAAACACTATTTTTAAAATATATAAAAAATGTCTATCAATGATTAATATTTGGTGTATCACCAAAAAATGATAAATATATCGTTGTTAAAAATGAATTAAAAAATCAAACCTATTTAGTAGGCTTGATTTTTAATTATTAATCTTCGTCTTTATTTTGAATATTTCTTCTTTTAATTATTTCATCTGAAATACTTTTTGGAGTTTTTTCATAGTGATCAAATTGCATTTGGTATGTTCCACGTCCACTTGTCATAGATCTAAGTTCTGTTGAGTAACCGAACATTTCTGAAAGAGGAACTGCTGCTTTAACAACAACTGCACCATCCGATCTTTGTTCTTGATCGTTAACAAGACCTCTACGACGTGATAAATCACCGATAACATCTCCCATGTGGTCAGAAGGAACAACAACTGAAACGTCCATAATTGGTTCTAATAGTACTGTACCAATTTGATCTTTAGCTTTTGTAAGAGCTTTAGAAGCTGCTATTTTATAAGCCATTTCAGAAGAGTCGACATCATGGTATGATCCATCAAATAATGTAGCTCTCATATCGATCATTGGGTAACCAGCTAAAATACCAACAGCCATTTTTTCTTCAAGTCCTTTTTGAATTGACTTAATGTATTCTTTAGGAATTTTACCACCAACGATTTTATCAACGAATTCAAATCCACCATCTGGGTTTGGTTCGAATTTAATTCATACGTGTCCGTATTGTCCTTTACCACCAGATTGTTTGATGTGTTTTCCTTCAACGTCAGCTGATTTTGTAATAGTTTCACGGTATGAAACTTGTGGAGCACCAACTTTAGCTTGTACACCAAATTCACGTTTTAGACGGTCAACAATAATGTCTAAGTGAAGTTCACCCATACCAGCGATAATTGTTTGTCCTGTTTCTTCGTCTGTATATGTTCTAAATGTAGGGTCTTCTGCTGCTAATTTTTGAAGTCCTAATGATAATTTTTCTGTAGCTGCTTTTGATTCTGGTTCAAGAGCTTGAGAAATAACCGGTTCTGGGAAAACCATTTTTTCAAGAACTATTTTTGTAGCTTTTTCATCTACTAATGTATCACCTGTTGTTGTATATTTAAGACCAACAGCAGCAGCAATATCTCCTGCACGACATTCATCGATTTCAACACGGCTATTTGCGTGCATTTGAAGAATACGACCAATACGTTCTTTTTGTCCCTTTGTTGAGTTAAATACATAACTTCCTTTGTTTAATACTCCACGGTACACACGGAAGAATGTAAGTGAACCAACGAATGGGTCGTTCATAACTTTGAATGCTAAAGCTGCGAAATCACCTTCATCTTTAGCTTCAACACTAACTTCTTGATCTTCGTAATGAGCTTTAATAGCCGGGATATCTGTAGGTGAAGGTAAATAATCAATAACAGCATCGATCATTTTTTTAACACCTTTGTTTTTGAATGATGTTCCTAAAACTACTGGGAAGAATTCTGAACTTAATGTAGCTTTTCTAATTGCTGATTTAAATTCATCGATTGTAACTTCTTCACCTTCAAGAACTTTCATCATTAATTCTTCATCAAATGCTGAAGCTGCTTCTAATAATTCTTGACGTTTAATTTCAACTATGTCTTTTAATTCTTCTGGAATTTCTGTTGGGAATTCTTCTTCTGCTTGTTCACCGTTGTATGTAAATGCTTGACGTGTAACAAGGTCGATAATTCCTTTAAAGTGTGCTTCTGCACCAATTGGTCATTGAATAGCAACTGCGTTTCCACCTAAACGTTGTTTAACTGACGCTACTGAAGCTGCAAAATCTGCTCCGGCTTTATCCATTTTGTTAACGTAAACAATACGTGGAACTTTATAGTTTGTTGCTTGTCTTCAAACTGTTTCTGTTTGAGGTTCAACCCCTGATTGTGCATCAAGTACGGCAACCGCACCATCTAATACACGTAATGAACGTTCAACTTCAACTGTGAAGTCAACGTGACCTGGAGTATCGATAATATTTACTCTGTGTCCTTTTCAAAATGCTGTTGTAGCAGCTGATGTAATTGTAATACCACGTTCTTTTTCTTGGTCCATTCAGTCCATTTGTGAACCACCATCATGTGTTTCACCAATTTTGTGAATTTTACCTGTGTGGTATAAAATTCTTTCTGTTGTTGTTGTTTTTCCTGCATCAATGTGAGCCATAATACCGATATTACGGTATTTACTTAATTCGTAATCTCTAGCCATATTATTTAAAAGTAAAGTTTACACTATCATCTAAAGTGTGCAAATGCACGGTTAGCTTCAGCCATTTTGTGTGTATCTTCACGTTTTTTAATAGCTCCACCTGTTTTGTTTGATGCATCGATGATTTCATTTGCTAAACGAACATCCATTGTTTTTTCATTTCTAAGTCTAGCATATTGCACTAATCATCTAAGTGCTAATGTTTGTTTTCTACGTGTAGGAACTTCAGTAGGAACTTGGTAGTTTGTTCCACCGATTCTTCTTGTACGAATTTCTAATTGAGGAGTAATGTTTTCAACTGCTGCTAAAAACACTTCCATTGGTTCTTTTTCTGTTTTCTTTTTAATAATTTCAAAAGCTGAATATAAGATATCTTGAGCTATTGATTTTTTTCCGTCAAGCATAATTTGATTAATTAACTTTGTAACTACTACTGAGTTAAAAACTGGATCTGCAAGTACTTCACGGATAGGTGCTGATTTTTTTCTTGACATAAAGTCCTCCTTAATATTTATAAATTTAATTAATTATGCTTATTTTTTAGCTTTTTTTGTTCCGTATAAACTACGACCTTGGTTACGTTTAGCAACTCCGGCAGCATCTTGTGTTCCACGAACGATGTGGTATCTAACCCCAGGTAAATCTTTAACACGACCACCACGAATTAAAACAACAGAGTGTTCTTGTAAGTTGTGTCCTTCTCCTGGAATGTATGCTGTAACTTCCATTGTATTTGATAACTTAACACGAGCATATTTACGTAAAGCTGAGTTAGGTTTTTTAGGTGTCATTGTTGCAACACGAGTACATACACCACGTTTAAATGGTGAAGCCATTTTTTTAGATTTTTTAATAAGTGAGTTGTAGCTTAAGCTTAATGCAGGAGCATTTTGCTTTTTAATTTTAGAACTACGACCACTTGAAACTAATTGATTTGTTGTTGGCATTTTCTGCTTCCTTTCTTTAATATAATTTAATGTAATTTGTTCAACTATAAAATATAGCTTAATTATTATACCAAACAACATAGCCGTGTGTATCATATTTTTATTTTTTTTATGACTATATTGTAGGCTTAAAAGTTATTTTTAAATTATTTTTAATAAATTAAATTTAATTAAAATTAACTTTTTTCTTTTAAAAGATAACTTATCTTAAATAAAAATTAAACATAAGATACTAAAAAAATAAAAATTTATTATAATTTAGCAGTTTTAAATCAAAAAAGTGAATTGAAGGAAAATATGAATAAAAAATATAAATTTATTTTAGGAGCTTTAATTAGTCATTTACCATTAATTGCTATAACATCATGCACTAGCAATAAGTATGAAACTCCAAAGCAAGATACTGAAAAAAATAAAATTAACGAACTACCGAGCGATGATAAAAAAGAAAAATTAGCAAAAGATAATATTACTAATCAAAAAGATGAGACAGAATCTAACGATAAAAAATCTCAAAATAACGAAAATATTGATTCAGAGCCAAACAAAAACAATCAAGCTAACATCGAACAAAATAATAATACTAATCCTAAAACAAAAGAACAAAAAGATAAATTTTTAACCTTAAAAGACATCAAAAGAAAATTCGAAAATGAAATTTTGAAATACGAAAACAACGGCGAAAAATTTAATATTTTAAAAAACGATATAGAAAATACTATAGACAACATAAATAAAACACTTGAAAAAGAAAGTTTGTTGGACGAAGAAATTCAAGTAGAAATAAACAAATATAACTCATTGTTTGAGATTTTAAATCAAAAATCAAATAATATCCAATTAATTTTGGATTTAGAACAATTAAGCAATATTATTAAAGAAAATAATGATAAATATGAAAATAATAATGAACTGAAATTAAATGACTTAAATTCTAAAATAAATGAAAATAAAAATTTTATTTCTAATGAAAATAATAGTTTACAAGCTATAAAAGAAAAAAATAAACAATTATATAATTTAAAAACAGAGTATATATTAAAAAATAAGAAAAGAATTAATAAAATAAAAGCTGAAAACTCAACCCTTTATAGATACGCGATCGCAAAAGAACATGCAGAAGCGTTATTAAATTATTTAAAAAATACATCTGTAAATTCCTTTGAGAATGTGAAAAATAAATTTAATGAAATTACGAACAAATCGAGTTCTGACTTTAACGATAAAATAAAGCTATTAGAAAAACTAGTTAATGATGAAAAGGTAAAAATTAATGATGAACAAAAGAAAAATGCAGAAAATCTTAATTTAGATTATAAAAGTGAATCGTTCATAAATTACTTTGAAGGTTATAACTTTTCGACAAAAAATATATCAACATATAATGAGAAAAACGAAAAAGTTATTTATGTTGGGTTGTTAGATATGATTTTTAACCTTGATGGACTTTTCAAAAATAATGGACTAAGCGTTATTAAAAAAGAAGATAAAATTATTGAATATACTTTGCCTAATAATGAAAAAATAAGAATAGATTTAGGAAAAAATATTTTTTCAGCTACTAGTGCTAATTTTTGAAATTTTGTAAAAGATAATGATTCTCTAGATTCTAACATTCATTTAGATATTTATAAAAGCAACAAAATATTTAAAGGTAAAGAATGAGTTGAATATTCTTTAGCCGATGCTAACTTTAAATTTATAAATACAAATAATGATATTTTGATGCCTTTACCAATTTTTAATATACTTTTTGCGAATCCGAATTATTATAATTTATATTTAAGCAACGATAATATAGTCGGGTTTAACACTATTTATCAAAAACAACAAGATAAATTAAATAAAATATCTTATATCAGTTCAAGTCAAGACAAAAAAGACAGAGATTATAACTTTAATACACTAAAATTTTTAATGAATAATTTTTATGGATTGAAAGATAAGAAATTCAAAGACAAAAAATGAGAAAGTACAATAAGCGAATATCAAAAACAATTAATTTTATCTACAGATGTAAATAAAAATAATTATGGTTATGTTGATGTGTTACAAAATAATTTATCAGATAGACACACAGTAGTAAGAAACTTTTCATTCTATAATGGAAATTTTCAAAACAATGATGGTAATTTAGACAAAATAAGTAATTATGGAATGCAAAATGTAAACTTAAATAACTCCCTATTGAGCACTATATTTTTATATGAGCAAAAATCCAAATATTTAGAATTACAAAATAAGGAGAAATTTAATGATTTAAAAGTAGAAAATAATACCGCATTTCTAACAACATATAATTTTGACTTTAGAGAAAATCCTGATTTAATTCTAAATAGCACATTCCAATTTTATAAAGATAAACTTAGTCGAATAAAAAAAGACAATTCTCAAAAAAGTGAAAATGAAAAAATTAAAAATATAGTAATTGATTTAACAACTAATGGTGGTGGAGAAACAATTTCACTATTTAAAGCACTAAGTTTCTTAACCAATAAACCTATTTACGATTACCAAATTAATATGAACGATAATTCTGTAATTGTTAACTACTATAATGTTGATAATAACGAAAATAACGATTTTTCTGATAACGATAGTTTCCAAGATGATTTTAAGTTTTATATTCTAACATCTAATAGTACATTCTCTGCTGCGAACATTATGGCTCACATAGCAAAAGACAACAATTTAGCAACTATAATCGGTAATAATTCAGGAGGTGGTGCTTTTTCTGTTTTACCTACTTCATTACCAGACGGAACTACACTATATATGTCATCAGTTAATGGTTCATTTTCTAATAAGAATAATAACCAAGAAATAAATAATATAGACGATTTAACAGATGTTGAGGAACCAGTAATTCCACAAATAAAAATAGACTATAAAGATTTTTATGATTTAAAATATATTGATAAGTTATTAACAAATAAAAACGATAATAATCCTAATTCAGAATTGCCAAACATTGCTTTAGAAATAGAAAAAAGAAATTGAGGTTTTAGCCAAAAAAATCTTGAAGAACAAAAAAATTTAATTGACACTAGATTTGACGAAATATCAAAAAATAATTTAAATATTGTCGATAATGAAAACGATATTTATTCTTTTATAAATGACTTTCAGTTTGGACGTAGAAATGTTGAGCGCGATGATAATAATGCGTTACAAGAAAGACTATTAAGTGTTAAACAAAAAATAAAATTAATGCTAGATAAATTAAATATAAATGAAAATCAATGAGTAGATCAAGTTGAAAATAGTTACGGACTCTTTTTAAGAGCAAAAGATGATAATACGCTTGAATTAACTATTATGCTTACAAATTTAAATGAATCATTACTTTCAAAACCATTAACAATTAAATTTAATGAAAAATAAAAAAATAAGCATCGTAACAATTAGTTTATGATGCTTATTTATTGCATGACATCCAAATGTTAAAGAACAAAATAATGTATAATGTTTATATATTAAAGGAGAGAAATTATGTTTGATAAAAATAAAAATTATTCAAAAAAAGACTTAAAAAACTTAGTAATATCTAAAAATTTAATGATAACTACATTAGTAATTATTCCTATTTTAAGTTTTTTTGTAGGGGCAATTTTAAACATTGCTGCCAGCTTAAACGGATTTTCTGGTACAAGTTCAGAAGCTTGAATAACTTTCGTTGTAATATTTGGTATTTTATTTTTGATAGCTTACTTAGTTATTATTATTCTACAAATATATTTTATAAGCCCTAAAATGATTGAATTAAGCGGTATCAAAACAGCACTTATAATAGGTATTTTTAACCCACCGGTTTACGTTTTTGCCGCTACTTATTTTTTAATTAAGGCAACACCTATAATTAAAACTTATGTAAATAAAGAAAAAGATCAAAAATAAGAAATAACAATTATTGAAGAATAAAAAATAAATTTTAAATACACAAAACCTCCGAATTCAGATCAAATTCGGAGGTTTTGTTATATGTTATATTACAATGAAACTAAGAAGGCATATCACACCCATTAAATGGGTGAAAATTAAAATCTAACTTTTCTATTATTTCTATCTTTGAATTATCTACAATATTTAATAAATCAACTAATAATAAAATATCTTTAGTTGATCCATCTAAATGTGTAATTCTAAAAATTTGTTTAGATAAAGTTAAAACTTTATCTCTTAAGTTTTCGTCGTTAGTAGTTGAAAATAATTTCTTATTTTCAACTAACACTTTATTAATATTATCTTTTTGACTTGAAGCATTATTATTAGCTAAGTATTTCATTAAATAAAAAGAGAAGTCGTGAGACACTTTTAAAAATCTATCATTTCTTGTATAAAAACTTTGAGTTAATTGTTCATAATCTTGATAAGTTTTATCAATATATTTTTTCAAAATTTTTCTTAAAGCGTCGTAGACAGAAATAACGTCTACAGATCAAGAGTTGATATCATATTTATTTTCTTTTAATTCATTATATGTTGTAAAAATCATAAAAACTCCTTTTTTAGGTTTATTTTTAAGTAATTTTATAACTTTTTAGAAAATAAGTAAAAAATGCAGTTATTTTTTTCAGTTAATTTCGATAACTTTTTAATACATGAACTTATTTTATATAATCAATAAATGATAAAATTTTAAGTATGAATGAACAAAAAAGATTAAACCAAATAATAATTAACAAGATGTATAGTGGTACATATATAAGCAAATATGATAATGTAGGTCATGAAATTATAAATTTATATAAATCCGACAATGGTAAAAACTACATATATTTATCTTCTAGTGGTACATTAGATGTTAAGCATCAAAGTTATGATACAAAAATGATTTTAGTGAAATATAGTGGTAATAACTTGTATAAAGTAATAGGTAGAGCTGTTGGGTTAAAAATATTTGGAGATAATATAAACAACGAGAATAAAGCAACAATTACTAATCAACAGAAAAAAATGATTAAAGAACAAGGAATAAGTTATGGTGGAGTTCTTTTAAATGAAATTTTTAATAAAAATAAGTTCAAAGATGAAGATACGGATAATAACGTTTATATAACATTTATAGCAGATGAAGTTGTTAAACCAAAAAAAGATTTTTACATATTAACAAACAAAAATATTAATGACGACAAATACAAAGATGAAAATATATATAAAATAGCTAATAGAAAAATAATAGGACGATCTCCGAGATTTTTCTTTAAAGAAGATGACGAAGAAAAACAATATGCTTACAACGAATTAAAGAAAATAATAAATGATGATAACCTTTGAGGTGATAAAATAGATGTTTTTATTCCAAAAATAATTAACAACGAAAATGAAAAATTGAATTTTTTAGAGATAATCGGAAAAGAGTACGATGAATTATCGTATTCAAACTTAATCTATTACTTTTTAAATAAATATCCTGAATTAACTAAAAATTTTATAAAAAACGTTTTGAATATCCGAGATGAAAATTTAGATTTTAATAATATTATGATTAAAAGGGAATGAAAAAGAACAGATATATCAATTCAAATTGCTAAAAATGATACAAGTGATTTAATAATAATTGAAAACAAAATAAGGGCAGATATATCAGAATACCAAGATGAAAAAACTCAATTACAAGGATATAACGATAAAGTTAAAGAATGAATTTCGAAAAAAGTAAATAATGTTGATAAAAAACACCTTTTTGTTTTATCTCCAGATTATAGAACAATTAAACTAAGCGATGAAGATAATGAATGAAAACAAATTAAGTATAGCAGTCTACTAGAATGTTTAAAAGACTTTTATGACTCTTACAATTTTAAACTAGATTATTATAACAAAGCAATGTTAGAAAGTTTTATACAAAGTATTAAAAAACAATCTAATAGAATCGATAATTTACTTGAAGAAAAAATTGAACGAATTTTTAATAAGAGAATTTTAGAAATTAAAAATAAAGAAAATATAGACAAATAGTTACAATTTAGTTAAATTTCAATCTTGGTTATTTGTTTTTTAATCTATTTTAAAGTCCTTGGAAGCTTACTTTAAACCAATAAAACATTAATATGTATATCAATAATAAAAAAGTGCTATAATTTAAAATATATTACATATATTTAATAATATATATTGAATTTTAATTAATAAAATAGGAGAAAAAATGTCAAAAATTTCAAAAATTCACGCACGTGAAGTATTAGACTCACGTGGTAACCCAACAGTTCAAGTTGAAGTTTACACAGAATTAGGTGGATACGGTTCAGCAATGGTTCCATCAGGTGCTTCAACAGGTTCTAGAGAAGCTTTAGAATTAAGAGATAAAGGTTCAAAATACGAATCAAACTGATTTGGCGGAAAAGGTGTTATGTTAGCTGTTGATCACGTTAACAACGATATTGCACCAGTTATTGAAGGGTTAGAAGTTACTGATCAACGTTTAGTTGACCAAACAATGATTAAATTAGATGGTACACCTACAAAATCTAAATTAGGTGCAAATGCTATCTTAGGTGTTTCTTTAGCTACAGCTAGAGCTGCTGCAAACGAATTAGACTTACCATTATACAAATATTTAGGTGGATTTAATGCTCACTTATTACCTTTACCAATGTTAAATGTTATTAATGGTGGAGAACACGCATCAAACACACTTGATTTCCAAGAATTCATGATTATGCCAGTTGGTGCAAAATCATTAAGAGAATCATTACAAATGGCTAACCACGTTTTCCATAACTTAGCTAAATTACTTAAAAAGAACGGACACGGAGTTCAAGTTGGTGATGAAGGTGGATTTGCTCCAAACTTTAAATCACACGAAGAAGCTCTTGACTTCTTAGTTGAAGCTATTAAAGAAGCTGGATATACACCTGCAACATCAGGAGAAAAAGCTGTTGCTATCGCAATGGACTGTGCATCTTCAGAATTATACGAAAATGGTGTTTATACATTTGGTAAATTAAAAGCTGCTATCGAATCAAAACAACCTGGATTTGAAAACTTAACTAATGTTAAATTAGAATACACAACAGACGAAATGATTTCATACTTAGAATCACTTGTTGCTAAATACCCAATTATTTCAATCGAAGATGGTTTAGCAGAAGCTGATTGAGCTGGATTCAAAAAATTAACAGCTGAATTAGGAAACAAAGTACAAATCGTTGGTGATGACCTAACAGTTACAAATACAGAAATTTTAAAACGTGCTATCGAAGAAAAATCAATGAACTCAATCTTAATTAAAGTAAACCAAATTGGTTCATTAACAGAAACATTCGAAGCGATTCAAATGGCTCAAAAAGCAAACATGACTGCTGTTGTATCACACCGTTCAGGTGAAACAGAAGATTCTACAATTGCTGACATTGCAGTTGCTATGAATACAGGACAAATTAAAACAGGTTCTATGTCAAGAACAGATAGAATTGCAAAATACAATCGTTTATTAGCAATTGAAGAAGAATTAGGAACAGCATCAAAATTTGATGGTGCTAAATCATTCTACAACATCAACAAATAATAAGTTTAAAATTACGCGTTTATTCGCGTAATTTTTTATTTTTTACTAAAAAACGTGTTTTTTGCTTAAAAAAACACTTTTTATTCATCTTTTTAATAAAAATGTGTAGAATTTTTAAAGTAAAAAATATATTTAATAAATAACAAACAACGAAAGGAAAAATGAATAAAAAATTTAGTGAAAAAAGCTTCATTTTTTACGGTATAAACTTTATAGTTGGTTTTGGTTTCATAGCAACTATTCAAAGCGTTATAAAAACCGGAAACTATAGTTTACTAATTTTTGCCATTACTTCTTTAATTGCCGCTGGTATCATGCTAGCCTTTGCGAGAGGTACACAATATTTTGGTAATAAAATTGGTGGATCATATGTATACGCAAAAGAAGCTTTTCCAAAAAGTAAATGGTTTTGATTTTTAAATGGTTGAAATCAATTTATGCAAGCTCCTCTTTTTTCAGCGACAACACCATTATTTTTCTCAACTCTAGTCGGATTATTTGTTAATAATCAAGATTATAAAATACTATTGCAATTAGGTTCGTTGCTATTTTTTATAGCATTAACAATTGTTTCTGCATTTAGCTTAAACGTTTCTAAAAAAGTAGTTTTATGAAGTGCTATTGTTAAGTGAATAGTTTTTATACTAATTTTAGGTGTAATAGTATATTTAGTTGCTTCAAGTCCTGAAATACATCTTTTTAAAAAAGAAAATTCTACACTAGAAACAATTACTCCTTTTACAATCATAAGTTCAATTCTTAGCTTTATATACGCTTACGGCGGAATTGAAGGATTAGCCGGATTATCAACTAGTGTTAAAACTAAAAATTTCCAAAAAATATTATTATATCTTTTTGGATTTGTAATATTTATCTATCTAATATTTTTCTTATTATTTTCATTTATACCTACAATTAATTCATCTGGTCAAGATGATTATGTGGCTTTAATAATGAGAAATACATTAGGTTTAACAGGTATTATTTTATTTACAGTAGGTTTATTATTTAAACAAATAACTTCAACAATTTTCTCAATGGTTTACTATGCTAAAGCCGTTGTCCCACTTGCCTTAGATGGATTCTTACCAAGTTCACTAGCTAAAGTGGCAAAAAATGGTCAACATAAAAATGCAATTAAATTTGTTACCGCAATAAGCATTTTTGCGATGATTTTACTTACAATAATTCCACAAGCACTTGGCATTTCTAATTCCTTTGGTGCTGTTTTAAATGCTGGTAATTTAGTTTTCTTTGTACTATATTTAATTGCTATTTTATCAATATTAGTTATTTCGTTCAAACGGAAAGAATTTAAAATACCAAATTGAGAAAAATTATTTTACATATTAACCATAATCCTTATTGGTATAGTCATTTTAGTAACGTTATTACCGCCTATATTAAATGAAAAATATGATCCTTCTCAATTAATAGTAATTTTAAGCTATATAGGATTTATGGTGTTAGGTTTTGTGATTTGAGCTTTATACAAAATTATTAAATCATTTAACCCATTAAACAGATACGCTAAAAATTATTCCAAAATATTTGAATCTAAAAAAACTACTTTAGAAGAATTGGAAAAAAATGGAATTAAAGAAATTGTTGAGAAACTCTTCATAAATTCATTTAAAACTCAAAATAAATTTATATTATTAACTAAACAAAGCGAATCGTTTAGAGATCTAATTATAAGAACTTTAGCACAAGTAATTAATTTTAACAATAAAGAAAATGAATTACCTACAAAAAATGTTTATAAACTTAATACTGAAAAACTTCTTTTCACAAAAGAATCTAAAATAACAAAAATTTTATATAAACTATTTTATAATAAAGCAAACTTAAATTCTGATTTAATAATTTTTATAGAAAATATTGATTTATTTGAAAATAACAAAATCATACCGCTATTACATAGAGTAAAAAATCAAACCAATATAAAAATTATTGCATCTTTAAGTGATGAAACTAAACTAAAGGATTATAACGATTTATTTATTGATTCTTCTATTGACGACTTAAGTACTGAACAAAAAATAATGATAACTTTATATGCAAAAAATAAAATTTTAGCAAAACAAGAATTGATAAACGATAATGACGTTGACCAATTGATTAAAAATTATATCGAACAAAACATGTATATAAGTGATGTTTTAAATAAAATAGATACTGCTGCCGCATACTTAAATTCACAAAATTCTCAATGAGAAAAAAACTTAAAAGAATTATATGAACAAAAAATAAAACTTGAATACGAAAAGTATGCTATTTTAAAAGATAAAAAGAACTCTAACGTTAAAGAAGTTGATTCTAAGATAGATCAAATTGAAACATTAATACTTGAAAAAACCGAACTTTTTGATAGTGAAAAACAAAAAATTAGAGATTTAATTAGTAATTACAATTTAATTTCAGAACACAAAGCAAAAGTTAAAGAATACGAAAAAGATAATAATATTCCAGCAGCATACAATTTAATTAATATAATAATCCCTGAAATCGAACAAAAAATTACTAATCTTTTAAACGATGTAGAAAACTTTAAAGAATATAAAGCGAAAATTACTAAAGATATCTTCCTAAAAGAATCTTCTATAATATAAAAAATCATAACTACTAAATTATGTAGTTATGATTTTTGTTATTTAATTTTGAAACTAGTTTTACAAACTAAATCTAAAGAATTTTTACCATATAATTGTTCAAAATCAATAACAGCTTCTTTAACTTTTTGGCTTGCTCCTAATGGAAATTGGAATTTTCATTCTTCGCTTTGTTTATTCATATAATTTATTAAATAATATCTAGCAATTATAGAAGCACAAGCAACTGATAAATGAACACTTTCGGCTTTAGTAACAAAAAATACTTGATTTTTTAATTCATATGTTTTTTTAAAATCCGAAATAAAATTAAATTTTTCTTTATATCTTAAAATAGAATCAAAAGTAGAATATCTATCTACAATAAAAATATCATTATCAAATTTATTTTCATTTAAAAACAAATTTGAATATTTTCCAATTGCATTAAAATGTATAAAATATTTTATTTCGTTAGCATTAAAACCTTTAGATGTTAGGCTGTTATATCCTTTTTGTGTCAATGTATAAGTTTTATAATTTATTTTTTTTATTAATTCTTTTGCAATAAAATTAATTTTAGCAGTACTTAATTTCTTTGAGTCTTGAACACCGAGTTGGATAGCCCATTCTTTCAAATTATTTGGTAAATAAGCCACACAACCAATTATCGGTGTAAAATAATCTCCGACTCCCGTTTCATCAACGCCTATTACATTATATTCTTCTAAATTAATTTTACTCAAATCATTATAAAAAAACATTATTCGTCCTCTAAGTTTCTCTTCTTTTTCTTATCATTTGATTTAGCTATTTCGAGTTCTGGGTTATCTAAAAATTTATTGATATATCAACCAACTCCACCCTCTTTATTTGTTTTGTTTATTTTAACAGTCGCATATTGTCTAACATCTTTGCTAGCATTACCCATAGCAACTGAAACATTAGCTACTTTAAACATAGGAACATCATTGAAACCATCACCTAAAGCAATTGTATTCTCAACTGGAATATCATAATATCTCATAAGCATACTTAACGCTTTACCCTTATTAGCAGTAATGTTAGTCATATCGAATACAGGTGATAGCCCTTCCCCTTTGCTTCAATATGAAAATTCAGCAAGGTCTCCATATCTAGCCTTTAAATATGTTCTTAATTCTTCAACATTTGTGTCTTTTTTAACATCAAATATAATACCTGTAGGCATTAATGGGATTTTATGAAAATCGAGACCAATTCTTAATTTTGATGATGAAGTAAATCCGAAAACTTTTTCTAAATCTGGATCTCTTTTTTGCAATTGAACTCAATCGGGTCCTTCTATAGCGATATTAGACACCTCTTTTTGAACTTTTTCGTCACCTAAAACATATAAAGCTTCATTTAAATTTAAATATTTAATATAAGGTATAAAACCATCTTCTTTGGGGTGGTGAATGTGAGCACCATTATAATTTGAAACTACTGTATCTAAACCTAAAGTATCATAAATAAATTTTGTACTTCTTCAAGGTCTACCTGTTAAAATACATACTTTATGACCTAAAGAAATGGCTCTTTTTATACCATTAATTGTTTGATCATGAACTTCACCAGTAGCACTAGAAAGTAGTGTTGTGCCATCTAAATCAATAGCAAATAAGTATTTATTATTCATATAACTCCTTTATATAAATTTGTTTATTAAATTATACAAGATTTTATTTTTTATACTATAATAATGTACTTTCAGAAAAAAATTCCACATTTTTTCATAAAAACATTATTTTAACTACAAAATATGGTTAAAATCAAAAACATATTAATAGTAGTTAAAAACGTAAAAAAATAATTTTTTTCATTATTTTAGTATCCAAATGATAAAAATTATTAATTTTCCATTATAATTATTAAAATATTCAAAATGAGGTGAGAGGTGCAATGAATAAATACAAAAGAATATTAATAAAACTATCAGGAGAAGGTTTCGCTAACAAAGAAAAACACCTTGCAATTGATAGTGAGTTAGTTAAAAAAATAGCTCTTCAATTAAAAGAAATTGTCGCAAAAGGAATACAAGTTTCTATAGTTATTGGTGGTGGTAACTTTTGAAGAGGTGCATCAGCGGAAAAAAATGGAATACCAAGAAATAGAGCAGATTATATAGGTATGTTAGCTACAGTTATGAACGGACTTGCTCTTAGAAGCGGCTTTGAACAAGTAGGTTTAAAATCAAGAGTTCAAAGTTCAATAAATATGGATCCTAAAATTGCTGAAACATATGTAAATGAAAAAACATTAAAATATTTAGAAGAAGGTGAAGTTGTTATATTTGTCGGGGGTACCGGAAGACCATTCTTCACAACAGATACCGCTTCAACACTTTATGCTTCCGAAATAAAAGCAGACGTAATATTAATGGGTAAAAACGGGACTGATGGAGTTTATGATTCAGACCCTAAAACTAATCCGAATGCAAAGAAATTTGATAAAATTACATATGATGAAATTTTAGAAAAGAAATTACAAGTTATGGATCTTACTGCCACAAGCATGGCGAGAGATAATAATATCAACTTAATAATATTTAACCTTTTAGAAGAAAATTCAATAATTAGAGTAATAGAAGGTGAAATCGAACACACAGAGGTAATAAAATAATGGATATAGAATTATATTTACTTGAATTAGAAGAAAAAAACGAAAAAGCAATACAACATTTTAAGTTTGAAATGTCAAAACTTTCAACAGGAAGAGCAAATCCACAAATAATAAAAGGGGTTAGAATAAATTACTATGATACACCTACTTCTCTTGAAGAATTAGCAAACATTAGTGTACCTGAACCACAACAATTATTAATTAAACCATACGATTTAACTTCAGTTAAAGAAATTACAAAGGCGTTAGAAAAGGCTAATTTAGGTATTTTACCTGTAGATGAAGGAAATCAAGTGAGACTTACATTCCCAGCACTAACAAGAGAACGTAGAATTGAAATGGTTAAAAACCTTAAAAAACTCACCGAAAATGCTAAAGTTGGAGTTAGAAACTCAAGACAAGACGTTAATAAATTAATAAAAGCTAACGATGAATTATCAGAAGATGTGGTAAAAAATTATTTAGATGTTATTCAAAAACATACTGACCAAAACATTGAAAAAATTAACGAACTTAGCAAAGAAAAAGAAAACGAATTAATGAACGGATAATAATGTGAAGGTGATGAAAATCACCTTTTATTATATAATTAAAATATGAATGATAATATAGCAGCAATAAGTTCTGGATCAAGAACAAATCAACCTATTTCTATAATTAGATTAAGTGGTCCAAACGCAGTAGAAATAGTTAAAAAAATTTTTAAAGGAAAAGTTGGTCAAGACCACCAAATAACTTACGGTGAAATTTACGATAATCAAACACTAATAGATGAAGTTTTAATAATGTGATTTATTGGTAAAAAAGATAAAAACGGAAAGATAATATACAACAATTACGTTGGAGAGCCTATTATTGAAATCAATTGTCACGGAGGAATTGTTGTAACTAATAAAATTCTTGAATTACTTTTAATACATGGAGCACGTTTAGCTGAACCCGGAGAATTTACAAGAAGAGCGTTTTTAAACGGTAAATTAGATTTAGTTAAAGCTGACGCAATACACGACTTAATAATGTCTAAAACTACAACACAAGCTCAAGCAAGTGTTTCAAAATTTAAGGGTAAAACGAGTGATTTATTGGATCAAATTAATAATAGAATTAGTTTATTGATTGGTACAGCAGAGGTTAATATTGATTACCCAGAATATGAAGATGTCGATAAAATAACTTCAAAATTATTTATTAAAACATTAACTGAATTATCTAATGAATTTAGCGAAATTATAAGGGTTTCGGAAAAAAGTAGATATATTTTTGAAGGTGTGAAGGTTGCAATTTTAGGTAAACCAAATGTTGGTAAAAGTAGCGTTTTAAATGCTCTACTTTCAGAAGATAAAGCGATTGTTACGGATATTGCCGGAACAACAAGAGATTTAGTGGAAGCAAGTTATCAAATTGACGGAATTTTATTTAAACTAATTGATACAGCAGGTATTAGAAAAACAAATGAAATAATTGAACAAATAGGAATCAAAAAGTCATTTGATCAAATTGAAAAAGCTGATTTAATTTTGCACATCTTAGATCCTTCGCAAAAAAATAATGAATTTGATATTGAAATTGAAAAAAAATCTAAAGAATTAAATAAATATTACCTTAAAGTCATGAATAAAGTAGATTTAATAGAGTCTAAAAATGACGAATACATCTATATTTCAGCATTAAAAAATGATATAGATAATCTTGAAAAAGCTTTAGTTGAAAACTTTAAAAATATCGATGTTTTAGACGAAAGAATATTTTCTAACACAAGACAATTATCTTTAATAAAAAAAGCGAAGAGACACATTGATGATGCCTTAGCTTTAGCAACAAATGAAGGATATACATTTGACACCTTGATTGTTGATTTATATGATGCTTGAGATTCTTTGGAAGAAATAAAAGGGAGAGCCAATCGAGAAGATTTATTAGATACTATGTTTTCTAACTTCTGCTTGGGAAAATAATGGGAAAAAGAAGAAATAAGTTTATAGACGCACATGCTCATGTTAATTATTCTTACTATACAGATTTTGCAATTCAACAAATTGTTGAAGCTACAGAATACAATAAAGTAGAATTTATTATAAATAATGGTGGACATTTTGAAGAAAATGATCAAGTAATCGAATTATCTAAAAAATACCCTCTTTTAAAAGCTTGTATTGGAATTCACCCCGAAAGTATTAAAGATACTAATTCCATCTTAGGATTCAAAGATAAAGTCATTGAAAATTTAGATAATATAGTTGGTATAGGAGAAATAGGGATTGATTATTACTACTCAGATGGCCCTAATAGAGATGATCAAATATATTGTTTTGAAGAACAAATAAAAATTGCAAATGAATATAATTTACCTGCAGTTATCCATATTAGAGATAAAGAAAATGAATTTCAAGCTTATCAAGATGTATATCAAATACTTCAAAAATATAAAAATTTAAAAATTATGTTACATACTTTTGCCGGAAATATCGAATGAGCACAAAAGTTTATGGAATTTAAAAATTTATACTTTTCTTTCAGTGGTGTTGTTACTTTTAATTCGAGCGAAAACACAAGACAGGTAGTTAAATTCATTCCTCTTGAAAGAATATTAACTGAAACTGATTCTCCATATTTAAGACCACATCCTTATACTGGAGAAAAGAATGAACCTAATACAGTTGTTTACACCAGCTACTATATTTCCGCACTAAAAGGAGTGGGATTAGATAAATTTGTTGATAAAATTAATAGAAATTTAAGAAGGCTATTTAATTTATAATGAAAAAAGAAGTTTATGCAAAAAAGAAGTTCGGTCAAAACTTCTTAAAAGATAATAATATTATTAATAAAATTTTAAAAGTAACCGAAATTAAAAATAACAATATAGTTGAAATCGGCCCTGGTCGTGGAGCCTTAACAAAAGAATTAGTTAAAGAATCTAAACATGTTATTGCTTTTGAAATAGATCAAGATATGGTTAACGTTATTCAAAATGAAATCAAAAGTCACAATTTAACTTTAGTGCACGAAGACTTCTTAAAAAGCGACTTATCTTCGATTGAAAAATCTAAAGTTATTGCAAATATTCCTTATTACATAACTACTGACATTTTGTTTAAAATTTTTGAACATAGAGACATTTTTTCTGAAGCTATATTAATGGTGCAAAAGGAAGTAGCAGAAAGAATAGTAGCAAAAGAAAATTCAAAAGAATACTCAAAACTTTCTTTAAGTAGTCAATTTTTAGCAAACACTAAAATAGAATTTATTGTACCTAAAAATGCTTTTTCACCTGCACCAAAGGTAGATTCAGCAATAATTTCGCTAAAATTTTATGACAATATAGATAATTCTACTTGAAATTTATATAAGGATTTTTTTAAACTTTGCTTCAACAATCGTAGAAAAAAATTAATCACAAGTTTAAAAACAGTTTACTCTAGCGAAAAAATTATAAATGCTTATAACAAATTAGGATATGATGAAAATTTAAGAATTCAGCAATTACCGTTAGAAAAAATTGTCGAATTATATAAATTACTAAATAATTAAAAAATCTTATGCTCTACACATAAGATTTTTTAATTCAAAATTTTTAGTCAAATTCTATTATTTCATTAGATTTTTCATATACATCAATTTTATTTTTAACGTCAATTTTATTTACAATTCAACCCGATAATTGATTCATTTTAATAAATTCATAAATTCTATTATTTCCATTAATTTCTTTTAAAGTTACAACAACTCCGAATTTAATTTTTGAACTTTTAGTCAACACTCTTTCTTTTTTTCTAATCTTAATTCCTCAGTTTTGATTTACAAAAGTTCGTTTGCTTTTCTTTTGTCTACCCTTTTGAGTTTTTATATTTTCAATTATAACTTTAACATTGTCTCATTTTCTGTAAAAATCGCGGGCACTCTCTTCGTAAGTATAATGATGATCATTATTTTGATTATTATCGTTTATTGTCAAGATGTTACCTTTTTTATCTTTAATTCTTCCAAAGTGTATATCTAATTCTGTATTTGTGTAATCAACACCTTGATTTTTTGAACTATTCGGAAAATAACACAACACAGCTTTGGATATAAATGGATGTTTACCTTTATCAATGGGTACAATAATATTATTTGCATATGATTCATACATATCTGCTATTTGATAAAAAATAAATTTAATTTCATCTTTAGGAGTATTAATTATTTTGTTAATATGTATAGGAACGACACCATACCCAACTTTAAAATTAGTTTTATTTTCTCAACCAACAGCAGAGTCAATTATCAAAGCTTTAGCCACTTCTCTAGAAAATTTCATTATATGTATTAAATATGCTATTTTTCTAGTTATTCAAGGAGCAGAAAATGAAGTGCCAGCTACAAGTTTTTCTCCTAAGTGAGTGCATGTTCTAATTGGTTGTTTATCAGTACCACCATAATAAGAAACATCAGGTTTTTGATAAAACGATAATACAGGGCCACTTCTAGCATAATCGGTAGGTTCATTATTAAAATTAACAGAATTTACTACTAAAGAATTAATAGAGTCGGCCGGAGAACCTATTTTATTTATATTTTTATTCAATTTATTTGTGCCAGCAATAATAAATATTATGTCATTTTCATATTGCAATTTATCTAAAAAAGCGGCTTCTGGTGAAATAAAATTATTATTTATTTCCAAATACGACCCTAAAGATAAATTTCAAACTTTAATATCTTTATTTGATAAAACAATTTCCTTTATGGATTTTAGAACAGAATAAGAGCTAAACTTGCTTGCTGTAGACACACCGAAATGTTTTACTCTAAACCTACCGCAACCATCTTCTAATTGAGGATTAAATGTTGGCCCATCAACAATTATTGAACTGACCGCGGTACCATGTATATAATCTTTGCTTTCTAATTCAATATTAGGGTCTAACATATTTTTGAATTCAACTCATTTATTAAAGTAAACATCTTCATGGAACATAGTATCAATTACACCAACTACCGGCTCATCTTTAGGATCAGGGATATTTATTGAACTATTGTTTTTAATATCATTTAAATAAAGTTTTGTGTCTATTTTTGAAATGTCAGTAATTGACATCGAAATTAAAAACGGAGCCTTTTCTTTCAAAATATTATATTCATTAGTTTTTAATAAAAATGTTGTCTCATCAATTTTTCTTATATTAGTATAACTAATATTTAGTTGATCAAAAATGTCACTAATTTTATTGCCTGTTTTGAAAATTGTTACAATTGAATCTTCTTTGATATCGTCAACTTCTTTCTCTACATTTATTTTATCAACCCAATAAGAATCAACAATTACGTTCACAAATGTACTTTGTCTTAGTTTTGTTCTACTAAATAAATCCTTAAAATGTCCTGAATTAATTTCTGATATCATCGAATAATTTATTTCTTCTCCGAAATTCTTTTCAAAGATTTTAATTACTTCATTTAACTTTTGAATAGAACTGTGCAAAACCTCTAATGTCATACAATACGTAATAATGTGCTTTGTTTTATTATCATTAAATTTTGCACCTACAATCAAATTGTTATTATCCCTAATACTATTTTTAAATAACCCTCTTACTCTATTACTTTTAGCTACTATTTTTATATAGTGAACACTAATTAATGGGTTAATTTTTAATTTTTCATTTTCTCAAAATTTAAGTGTTTTTATTAAATCATTATATATTTTTTTCAAGTTAGAAATATTTATAAACTCACCAATCGGTAAGTTTGATGGTCCCGGTTTAGTACTTGAAGGGCTCTTTTCAAATTCACCCTTTAACTCTAAAATTTCATTCATGTTATTCCTTTAATTCTCTAGATAGTTGACTTTTTGATATGCTTGTTAAAATTTCTATTTCTCTTAGTGTAAAGCCCAATGTTTGTAATTCTTTTATTTCAATTTTTCTTCCATTTTTCACGGTATTATATAATCTTTTTAAATAGTCAAATTCTTCATCTAATTTACTAAATGCTAAAGAAGTTCTAATTATATTTTTTAATTCACCCGGATATGGTATTGTCTCATATAAATTAATAATTTTTCTAAAAAGTCTTATATTTTTACCGACATTATCCATTTTCTTAATATAATCATTGAATATTATTTCTGATATATCAATTAAATCATCTCTACTATATCTGTCAAAATTAATTACTGAATCAAATCTTCTAATTAACGCCTTATCAAAATGTTTATATAAGTTTGTGGTTGCTATTAATATAACCTTATCATTTAATTGATCTAAACCATTTAAAACAGCTGTAGTTGCCCTCCCCATTTCTCTTAAATCATTCGAATCAACTCTTTCCATAGCTAAAGCATCTATTTCGTCGAATAAAATAACCACTTTATCAGGCATTCTTAAATTATTTATTTCGTCAAATAATTTTGAAATATTTTTACTAGTTTGTCCTAATTTGCTATCAATTATTGTGGAAAAATCTACAACAAATAGTTCTCTTCCTAAAATTCTTGCTATATGTTTCGAAGTTTCGGTTTTACCTGTGCCGGGCGGCCCAACAAAAAGAAATTTATTAATACCAATATCTCTTGTAGTAGCATTAATGATCCCTATAACATCCTCTTTAATGATATCTGGTATAGGCAGTGATTTGCTACTTGTCTTTATTTTTTTAATAAAATTGTGATTATCTACTATCATTTGAGGAAAAAAAGTGTTTCCTTCTGATAATAAACCCATTATATATTCTGCAAGTGAATAGTCACCCATTCGATCAAATTCACTAGCAATTTCATATGCTTCATTTTTAAAAGCTATATCATTTTTTTCTGAAAAATATTTTATTAAATTTAGAATTCTTGCTTTTTTCATTTTTGCTCCTTTGCTATATTAAAAGTATATCACACTTGGGACAATTTAATAATATTTGGGACAAAAGTTATTTTTTATATCATAAAAGTTAATCAAAAATGTTTGAATTGTTTTATGGATAAATTGTTTTAACAGATCCTTTTTACTTATTTTACAACGCAAAAATCGACTCATAATTTATATAAAAAAATAACATTTTCATGTTACTTTTTTCTACATGGCTATAATGATTTTTTATTTAGATAACATCTTTTTTCTTAAAATCAATAAAAATATTGTTCCTGAAGATATTATACCTAACGCAATTAAGGCAATTAAAAGAAATTTTTTGATATTATAATTTGAATTTCCTTTGTTTTGTTCTTTTTCTAGATTTTTTTTACTATTATTTGAATTATTACTTTGACTTTTTTGATTAGTTTCTCTAATTTCTTCTATTTTTTGTTTATTTTCATTTGGAGTTTCATTGTTTTTATTCGAAATTTGGTTGTCATCCTCTTTATTTGAAATGTTTTTTTCTTCATTAGAAGTAATTTCATCTTTTTTTTCGTTTTTTTCTACCTTATTATCTGAATGATTTTCATTATCTAATTTAGTTTCATTGTGTTTGTCATTTTTAGGCAATATTTCATTTAATGTATAATTATGGAATCTAAAATTTTCATTAACCACATTAAGCTCAGGTTTAACAATTTTACCTATTTCATTTAAAGCTTCTTGGATTTTTAATTTCAAATTAAAAAATGATACTTTAGGTCTTATTGCACTAAGTATTTTTTTATCTGATAATTCATAAATTCCGACAGTATCAAACAAAAAATTTCTTTCCTGTGGAGTTTCTTGGAATAGACTTCAAATTCTGTTTTGCTCATCTTGTGAAATATTGTAATAATCAAAAATAGAATTAAAAACTTGGGTTTTAAGATGATTTATTAAAGGCAAACTTAAATTATAGTAAATTAAAGAAGCGTTATCGTTTAGTTTATTATTAAAGTTTATTTTAGTAGGTCAATCATTTAAAAAATCATCATTCAAATTAAAGTTTAGCAATTCTAAAACATCTTCTAAATAGTAGTTTTTAATATAATTTATAACTTTATTATAAGGTACTGAATTTTCATCTAAAATGGATTCATTTTTAAAAACAATTGCTGGATTTATCATTCAAATTTCATTGAAAGAATAATCAATATTTTCGTGATATCTATAAAAGTCTCTTTTGAATAAATATCCATATTTATTTAAAAGTTCCTTGTAAGTATTTAAATCATTCAAGTTTAGTTTTGATATTAATGTTTTTATTTCTTCGTTATTTCTTAAATTTAAACTTTTATTGTCATGATTAAGTTCCGGATCCATATTTAAAAGATATAGTTTCGGCTCAATAGCATTTTTAAAATATATTCTTTCAGTTTCTTCTTGAGAATGTTCTGTATCATCTTCTCTAAATCAAGAATCACCATTAATAGAATCTACGTAAAAACCACTAAATATAGTTCTTGCTATATTTGATCAATACTGATAAGCGGTCTTGTTCTCTTGTTTTATAGTTCATTTAGATTTTGGTAAATCATCCATTAATTCGGTATAAGTAAAATTTTCTCTTGTTTCATCAATTCATTTATGACCTAAATCAACTAGAACGCTAGATATCATTAGATCTCAACTATCTATTTCAAAGCTATTATTATTGTTTATTTTTTCTTTGATTGAACGCTCTAGCTCTATAGAATTATAATTATTGTTACTTTGAGTAAAAAAGATATCAGAAATAATATTTTTATAAGTATTTTTTAATATTTCTATAACTTTATTTTTTACTTGTTCTTTCGTTGTGTTTTCAATAGAATCAATTTGAGAAATAAAGTTATTATTAGTAAAATACTTACTAAAAAGTTTTTTATATTCTTCTTTTATTTTATTAAATTCATCGTTAGTATAACTTGATTGACTAGATTGCGAAACGCTTGATGATGCCAAAGTAGGTAAATTTGCCAAGTTACCTAATTGAAATCATATTGAATATATTAACTTCATATCAACTCCTTTAAAGATATATTATAATAAAAATAATCGCAAAGCGATTATTATTTATATGGTACTACATGAACGTGTGTGTGCATAACTTCTTGTCCAGCACTTTTTCCGGTGTTAATTACAATTTTAAATCCAGTAGCTTCATTATTTTTTATTTTTTCAGTAGCTAATTGACGAGCTATTTTCATTAAATAATTAACTTCTTCTTCACTTTGTTCAAGAAGATTTTCTTTTTCAATTTTAGGGATAACTAGAAAATGTCCAGGTTGTTTAGGATTAACATCTAAAATAGATATAACCTTATCATCTTCATAAATTATATTAGAGTTAATTTCTCTATTTATAATTTTTGTAAAAATACTAGCCAAGGAATTTTGATCCTTCTAATGATTTTTTTAATGTTTCATTTTCTGTTATTGTTAATTTATTCCCTAAGGCAACAAAAGCTTCAACAGCTTTATTGTAAAGCGATTCATCATTAACTGATAAAATTGTAGTTAAAATTAATAAATTAGGAGCAAAAATAGTGTTTTCCATTGTAAAGATTGTCATTTCTTTTTCTTTATCATCTGGATTAGTAACTTTTTTTGTTAAAGGCATAATTCTATTTAAATAAGATATATTTATTTTTCCATCATTATTTGTTATTTTGATAGACTCTTCTAAACTTTCGTCTTCATTTACCTTGACTAGTTTATTAGTTGAATAATTATAGAAACCACTCATAACAACATTATCTTCTGATAAAGCTGCTATAGAATTATCAAAGCTAAAAGGAGTTTTTTGGATACCAACATAACCACCTAATTTTGTTTCGAGGTTTTTATTATTTGAGAATAATAAATTAGATGATACAACATTATCTGTTGTATAGTTTTTTAATGCTATAGCATTGTAATCATTTATGTTTGAAATCGTTTTGTATTTTGTAGTAAATAAATCTTGTTCTTTGTCTGATTTAAATTGTCATAATTGAACATAATTTTTGTCAAGAATATAATCAATTAACAAAAAGTTATTTTGATCAAATCTATCTTTATTTCTTGTATATTTAGAGTTATCAATTTTTTCTAATTCTTCTTTTGATGAAATTGTTAAATATTTATTAACTAATAGTTGTTTATTAACCAATAATCTAACATCGGCTGATTTATTGTTATATAAAATTGTAAATTGGTCTAAAGTTGGTAATGATTTAAAACTATACGCTTTTTCTAACACTTTAAATTCTTCTTGGTTTAAAACACCTAATGAAAGTAAATTTGTAATTTGTTTTTCTAAATATTTAGAATCTTTTTGATTTTGATATTCTACGTATGTTTTATAAGTTTGGAAAGCAGCTTCTTTATACTCTTGATTTGAAATTAAATTAGCATTTTCATCAACTTGATAGTAATTTTTTAAAACATTTTCAATTCATAAGTTTTCTACTTCTGTTTTAACTTTTGCGTCTTTAAATAATTCGTCTTGTTGAGTTTTTTCAATCGAATCAGCTGTTCTACCACAAGAAATAGCAGCAACACTAATAGAAGCTAATGATACTGGCAAAATTACTTTTTTAAATCATTTTATCATTATTTATCCTCTCCTTGTTTTAACATTTTTCTTAATGCACTTTCGTATAAATCAAACGCACTTTCTTCAGAATAACTAAATGTTTTATTAGTTGTATCGTAATAAGCAACTTTCATTTTTGCGTCTTTATAACTTAAATTTAAGTTTGTTTCAGAATTATAAGTATCTTTTATTCATTTATCAATTTTGTCTAGATTATTTGTTATTTCAACACTAACTTTACCGTTAGAAATTGAGTAAGCAATATTTGAGTATTCTTCAAGAACTTGATCGTTATATTTTTCTTTTTTATCAGTTATAGAGGGATTATCAATATTTTTTAATGCTGCTTTAAGCCCATCATCTTGTAAAGCTTTAACAACTATTTGTTCTTCGCTAAGTTTTTTATTGATTTTATTAACTAAATCAAAATGAGTAGAAAAACCTTTTAATACATTAATCATGTCGTCTTTGAACATTTTAATATATTGATCTTTTTCTTGAACCATTGTTACTTTGAATAAATTAATTCCTGTCGCATTTAATAAAGCATAGTAACCATCTTTATCTTTAACTTTATAAACTGTAGAAACATAATTTTTATTATCAACATTTATATTAAAGTGGTTGTTGAATGTATCTTTTATTCACTTTTCAAATTGAGCATTATCCATTGAATTAATTAATCTAGAAATATAACTATTTAATAAAGTTGTTTTTTCGATAAATTCTTGTTCGTTATTTGTTTGAGATTCCATTGTTTTAAGTTCTTTTTGCAACTTATCTATTTCAGATTCTAAACTTGAATTTACTCCTGTAGGTAATTTGTAAATTTCATTTAAGTTTATTTCTGGAATTTTTTTATCTCCTTTTGAAAGTTCATCTTTAGCAATAATTCCTAAAGCTTGCTCTTGGTTTGAAGTGAATAAATCTTTAAAAGTAACTAATGCGCTTTTTAAAAGTGAGTCTGATTTTGTTAATGTTAAAGATTCAATATAACTTGAATATAATGTTTTATCATATTGAAATTCTTCGCTTGTTTGATTTTCTTTAATTAATGAGTATTCGCTTGCAGCTTTAAATTTCTTGAACAATTCTACGTTTTGTATAAATTCTCTAGATGTTGTTGGATTACCATTATTTGTAGTTGTTTTAATTATTGAAGAATAACTTAAAAGGTTTATTAATTTCTCTTTTGATTTATCATCGAATTTAAATGGTTTTGTTAATTCAGGATCATGAGCACCAGGTAAAATTATAGACTCAACATTCATTAAAGAATTTGAACTAAAGTAAGTATTAATTAACTCAGTAGGATCTTTTAATTTATCAATAAATGAACGAGTTGTAAATGTAACCGCTTTATTAGCAACTGAAGAATCTGTATAATAATTTTCATTTTCTTTGTAAAATGAGAATACTTTATCACCTTTGTGGAATAAAAGTTTTTGAGGTAAAGTGTTTCCGAATTCATCGATATCATAAATATCTCTTTGAGCAACTCTATTAATGTAATTTAAATCATAAGTTTTAACTTCAATTGTAAAACGTCTTAACGCTTCATTTTCAATTTCTTTAAATACTAAATATTCAGTAGCTTCTTCTACTGTGTTGCTTTTTCCAAATTCATCTGATTGTAATTTTTCAAGAAATGCTTTTTCTCATGTTTGAAAAGGATATTTCTTTTGAATATTATTTCTTTCTTCATCAATCTTTGCTTTTTGTTCTTTTTCGATATCTTCGATTTTCTTTAATTTAATATCACTTCTAACTGTTTCACCAGCAATCAATGAATTATTAAAAATATGTTCATATATTTGAGAAGCACGTTGCTCTTGTTTGTATCACTCTAGAATAATCTTTTTATATAAAGAACTTACTTTGCTTTGGTTTGTTTTACTTGTATCAGTTAAAACATTAGTTAGTTCTTTAACATTGATTTTTGTTACAACACCATTACTATTTTTAAATTCCAAAACATTTACATCATCTTTAGTTGGTTGTTCATAATTTACTTTTGTACTATTTATAACTGCAGGTATTGTTATACCTAAAAAAGCACCAACTCCTAAAGTTGATAAAATAGCAATATTTATATAATTTCTTTTCTTTTTATTAGTAGTATTTTTATTTTGTTTTTTTTCATCGTATGAGTCATTAACTTCTGTTAAACGTTCAAAAAATGACTTTTGTCCTTTTGCCATAAAGCTCCTTTTTTATAAACTTTTAATTTTATATTAATTATAACAAAATAAACACTTTTTAATTAATTACAAAGTCTAAAAAATCTTTTTTTTACTTTTGTTAAGAGCGCTAAATAAAATCGCCATTTTTTGATGTATTAAAAAAATAAAATTATGCTTAAGTTTATTTTAACTTTTATGGAATTTAGTAATTTTTGGAATAATAAATGGGCATTATTTCGAAACTCTATTTTTACATATTTAATTAATATTTAATACAAAAACTTTTATTATGAATTTATTAAAATAGTGTAATAAATCATTTGTAATAACGCACTAATTAATTTATATTTATTAGAATGGATTTAATAAAAATTAATTTAAAAGTTATTAAATAAAATCTAATAAAAACAGAACTTACTAAAAGAATAAGTTCTGTTTTTAAACAAACATTTTATTTAGCAAAGTTGATTTAATATTTTCTAGTTTTTCTATCTTTCGTTGAAGTAGTGCGATTGATGAGTCTAATGTTTTTAATAATTTAATTATTCTTTCTTGTTCTTTTAATGAAGGAAGATAAATTATAGCATTTTTGAAAAATGATAATGATAATGTAAATCTTTGAGCCCCTTGACCATTAATACTAAAATATGTACGGTATTTTTGGGTATCAAATAAGTAGTCCAAATATGATTTTTCTATTTTAATATTTTTAGGTCTAAATCTTATTAAATGGTAAGAATATACTCCATTCAAAATTTCTACATTTGAAGTTTTTGCAAAACCTAACTCATATTTAGTTTCTGACGAAGGAGTTATAAAAACATCTCCTTCAAGTATATTATTTGTATATATTTGTCACGGAGTCGCAGAGTTAAAAGACAGATTTTCCTTTTTGATTTCTTTTTTATTATAAACATCCATATAATTTAACATTAAACATTTTATATCTTCGTTTCTGATTACTTTGTCAACAGTAGAACCATTTATATCGCCCATATCTCCTAAAAGTTTCTGTACTCAAGGATTAGTAAACTCTTTAAATCTAATTTCAGGAAATTGCGCTTGACCGCTCACAAACATCTTATTAAGTAGAATTTCTTTAATATTTTTCATTTTTTCTAACTTACGCTGAAGTAGTGCGATTGATGAATCTAAATTATTTATTAATTTAGATATACTCTCTCTTTCACTTTTATTGGGCGAGTATGAAATTTTTATAGAT